>JAFDAJ010000310.1 GCA_019313915.1 Deltaproteobacteria bacterium | reverse complement strand
GGGTGGCGCTCGAAACGCTTGCTGAGCTGCGGTTCGATCTCGTTGATGAACTTCTCGCGATAGCGGTCAATCGAGCGTGGGTCTTTGTCAGCATCGCGTAGGAGATGCTCATGGCTGCGTATCTGCCAAAGGATCATGTCCATCCACGACGCGCCGAAGTAGAGCATCTGCAGATAGTCGGCGCGTTCGAGCGACAAGGGGTTCGGTGGTGGCGCCAGGCCTTTTTCGGGAAACGCATCAGCCAGAAAAGTCACCATCGCGCCGCTCTCGATCATGTGCATCGACCGGCCGTCGGGCATCGTGATTTCCAACGTCGGCACACAATGGTTCGGATTCTTTTCCAGGTACTCGTCGCCGTACTGCTTGCCCTCGTACAACTGCACGATCTCAACATCGAAGTCGTCGTCGACCACTTCGTGCAACATCCATTTAACCCGCGCGCTTCGAGTGGCCTGGTAGTGATAAAGCTTGAACCTAGGTATTGTCATCGATTGACGCAGCGTGCCGCGCAACGCGCCCCTAGTCCAACGCGGTGCCCGCCGGGGAGGGCGACCGAAGGATCCGCTTCTGCGACACCTTGATCCGCGCAGGCCGGGTCGATTCGATGAACTCGGTAAGTGACTCCACGAACCGCTCCGGAGCCTCGCAGTGCGGATAGTGCCCCACGCCTTCGATGATCTCGAGCCAACTGCCCTGGATCACCGCATGTGCCGCATGGGCGTGCTCGACGGGAATGACCGGATCTTCCGCGCCCCAGATGATGAGCGTGGGCATCCCGGCGGCCAGGTGGAGCTTGTCGTGCGCGCTCACCGATTGACCACCCCGGTCGATGACTGCGCGCAGCGTGCGTAGGAACGCGCGACGTCCCTCGACGGTCCCGAGCGAAGTGTAGCTCCGCCAGAGCTCCGGAATCACAGTCGCGTTCTCGAGCTTCTTGCGGAGCAGGAAACGGCCGATGATTTCGACGATGCGCCGGACGGGCGGTGCGCAGGCCACGAGCAGGATGGCTTCCGACCCGGGCAGTGTCAGCATTCGCAGGAGCGGGTTGACTTCGGTGCCCAGCCCGCCCGCATTGACCAGCACCAGTCGCTCACAGCGCTCGGGGTATTGATACGCAAACTGCAGTGCAATCCCGCCGCCATAAGACTGCCCGACCACTGTGGCGCGTTTGTATCCCAAGGCCACGATCAAATCGCGTAGCGTCGAAGCCATGGCCCCAAGCGAGTAGTCACCTTTCGACTTCTCCGAATCGCCGTGGCCCAACAGGTCCGGGGCCAGCACGGTGAAACGCTCGCTCAGCGCAGGCATGACCTGCTTCCAAGTCGTCGCGCTGCCAGCCATGCCGTGAATCAGCAGCACCAGCGGGCCTTTGCCGCCGATTCGATACTTCAGGCGCTTGCCGTGAATCGTGAGCTCTTGCTGCTCCATCACATTAGATCCCTACCACACTATTGACCCCAGTTCAGTCCGACGAGAGCGCCGCCATGAGCGACGGCAGCAAGGCGCGCTGGATGTTGATGGTCGGTCGGTAGTGCATGACGAGCCCGCCGAGCGTAGCGAATACGCGGCCGATCATCACGAAGTGATGCGGGACGTGCACGACAGGGTCCTGCTCGACCGCCTTGAGAAGCCGAATCCATTCGTCGACCATCTCCGCGCTCGAAACGCCTTGCTCGAGGATGCTCCCTTCAGCGCGCAGCTTGTCGAGCATCAGTTCTGCGAACCACAACAAGGTGTCGGGTCGCCCGCTTTGTGTCCGGAAACCAAGCTCATGCAGGATCTGGCTCACGCCCTTCGTGTCCTGCACGAAGAAAGCCTGGAGTAGCTGGGCGTAGGCACGTCGGACGTCCGTTTCGATGATTTTCGTGCATCCAAAATCGAGGATCACCAAGGTGTTGTTCGGCTCGACGAGGAGGTTACCTGGATGCGGATCGGCTTGAAAGCGTCCGAGCTCCAGCATCTGACGAGCGTATGCTTCGATCAACTTGTTCAGCAGACGCGAGAGCTCGACGTGTGCGCTTTCGTCCCCTGCGTCGCGCGATTGGCTCAGTTGGTCGAGGACCGAAGTGATCTTCTCACCGCCGATGAACTCGGTCACGAGCACCCGCTTGCTCTGATGTGAGCCGACGGGCTTAGGCGCGCGGACCCCCTGCAACGTGGCGAGGTAGTCGCCGACTGCGGAGGTGTGTGCTCGCTCCGCGTCGTAGTCGACTTCCTCGCTGATGGTCGTCCGAACTTCCTTGACGATGGTTTCGTAGTCTGCCGGTGGAAGGGAGGTCTTCATCGCTTCGAGAAACGAAGCCAGAATCTGCATGTCGAGCTGAATGACAGCATCGATCAAAGGGCGCTGCACCTTGACCGCGACGATGGTTTCGTCGTGCAGGACGGCACGGTGCACCTGACCGATGCTCGCCGATGCGATGGGCGTTCTTTCGAATTCACGGAAAGCCTCGTCGAGGGGCAGTCCTACCTCTTCCTCGAGGATCGCAATGATGCGCTCCTCGTCTTCGGCAGGGACATTGTCTTGCAGTACGGAAAGCGCCTCGATCCAAACCCGCGGCAGCACGTCCGGACGCGAGGAGAGCAACTGGCCTACCTTCAAGAAGCCCCCGCCGTGCGAGATGCAGACGTCGGTGAAACGTTGCGCGTTCTTCGCATGCAGCCGCTCGAGCATCGCCGCCGCGCGTCGTCGGCTCACAAACGCC
>JAFDAJ010000309.1 GCA_019313915.1 Deltaproteobacteria bacterium | reverse complement strand
GTGATCGCAGGTGGCGACCTGAATACCTTCTTCTACTTTGGCGACCTCGACGGCGGTCCCATCACCGAGCCGGCCGTCAAATCGTTCGTAGACCGCGGATACGTCGATGCGCATCAAGACATTCCGCTCGACGAGCGCTATACGGCTTTCGATCCGCTGGACATGGTACTCGACATCATCCTGGCCCGTGGCGTCGAGGTCACCAACGCGGGTCGCTGCTCGCCGGAGCGTTGTGGGTCTCTGTCGGATCATCTTCCGGTGTTTGCCGAAGTCCGCGGCGTCCTCGGTCAGTGACGCAAAAGCGGCATCGGGGCGAAAAGCGCGCTAGACCTGCGGCATGAGCGAGCCGAAGGGCAAGGCCGAGGGCCAAGAGAACGCGCCGAATTTCATCCACGATCTCGTCAAAGCAGATCTCCGTGAAGGGAAGCACGGTGGTCGGGTCGTCACGCGGTTTCCTCCTGAGCCAAACGGTTATCTGCACATTGGGCACGCCAAATCGATCTGCTTGAATTTCACCACGGCGGAGCTCGCAGACGGCGGACGCTGCCATCTTCGCTTCGACGACACGAATCCGGAGGCCGAAGACACCGAGTATGTGGAGTCGATTCGTGAAGACGTGCACTGGCTAGGGTTTGATTGGGGAAGCCACGAGTATTTCGCGTCCGACTACTTCGAACGCCTCTACGACTGTGCGGTGGACCTGATCAAACGAGGGTTCGCGTATGTCGATAGCCAGAGCCTCGAAGAGATCCGCGAGGGCCGTGGGGACTTCTACAAGCCCGGTGTCAACGGCCCGTTCCGTGATCGAAGCGTGGACGAGAGCTTAGATCTGCTGGCGCGAATGCGGGCCGGCGAGTTCGACGAAGGCGCGCATGTGCTGCGCGCGAAGATCGACATGGCGTCCAAGGACGTGAACCTCCGCGACCCGCTGATGTACCGTATTCGCAAGGTCACGCATCACCGCACGGGCGATGATTGGTGCATCTATCCAATGTACGACTACGCCCATCCCATGTCGGACGCCTTCGAAGGGATTACACATTCCGTCTGCACGTTGGAGTTTGCACACCACAATCCGCTCTATCAGTGGTTCGTGTCGCACTTCGACTTCGACCCGGTGCCTTGGCAGTACGAGTTTGCCCGCTTGAACCTGACCTACACGGTGATGAGCAAGCGTTTGCTCAAGCGGCTCGTCGAGGAGGGTCACGTCAGCGGCTGGGACGATCCGAGGATGCCTACGGTGGCGGGGATGCGTCGCCGTGGCTATACGCCCGCCGCGATTCGCCGGTTTGCTGAACGCATCGGCGTGTCTCGAAGGGACAGCGTCGTCGACGTGGGACTCCTCGAGCACGCGCTTCGCGAAGACCTCAACGCCACCTCGCCGCGTACGATGGCGGTTCTGCGACCGCTAAAGCTGGTGATCGAGAACTTCCCCGAAGGCGAAGAGATCGTGCTCGACGCTCCGTTCAGCCCGAACGACGAGAGCTTTGGCTCTCGAAAGATCCACCTCACGCGGGAGGTGTTCATCGAACGCGACGACTTCATGGAAGAGCCCATGAAGAAGTGGTTCCGCTTGGCGCCCGGTAAGGAAGTGCGCTTGCGCTATGGCGCGTTGGTCACATGCAACGAAGTCGTCAAAGACCAGGCCGGCAACGTGGTCGAGCTGCGCTGCACCTGGGACCCGGAGTCCAAAGGCGGTAACGCCCCCGACGGCCGCAAAGTGCGGGGAACGATTCACTGGGTCAGCGCAAAGCACGCCGTCGACGCTGAGGTGCGCCTCTACGACCGCCTATTCAACGAGGAAAACCCGCTCGACGAAGCGCACGAAGGGGACTTCACCGGACGAATCAACCCCACCTCGCTCGAAATTCTGCAAGACGCGAAGCTCGAACCGAACCTCGGCGCACGCGGCCCCGGCGAACGCGTCCAGTTCGAACGCCTAGGCTACTTCACGGTCGATCCCGACAGCACCCAAGACCGCCCCGTCTACAACCGCACCATCCAACTAAAAGACTCCTGGTCCAAACTAGCCAAGAAGAAATAAAAGGGGACGGGCGCCTTTTTCTATTGTCCTTTGAAGTTCGGGGTGCGTTTTTGGAAGAAGGCGAGGACGCCTTCCTGCACGTCTTCGGAGCTGCTCACTCGCTCGAGTGCCGCGTATTCATGAGCTAGGCCTTCTTCGAGCGATTTTGGACCGCCTTGGATGACCGCGTCTAGGATTCCTGCGACAGCCAACGGGGCCTTGGAGGCGAGCTCGGTGGCCAGCGCGGAGACCCGCGCATCGAGCTCGTCCGGCTCGCAGACCGCCATGACCAGGCCTGCCTCAAACGCCTCGTCTGCAGTTAGCTTTCTCGCGAGCAGCATGATCTCAAGCGCACGCGCGCGTCCGACTAGGCGGGTAAGGCGCTGAGTTCCTCCCCAACCGGGAACGACACCGAGCTCGACTTCCGGGAGCCCTATTTTTGCGCCGCGCGCCGCGATCCGGAAGTGGCAGCCCAGTGCGAGCTCGAGGCCACCGCCCAAACACGCGCCGCGTATCGCGCAAACGACCGGCTTGCTCATCGTCTCGACGCGCCGGATGACACGCAACCGTTGGTCGATGAAGTTCTTGATGCCTCGCTCGCCGGCCGCGGCTCCGAACTCACGAATGTCGGCACCCACCGAGAAATTGGCGTCGCCCGAACCGCGCAGGATGACCGCCCGGA
>JAFDAJ010000308.1 GCA_019313915.1 Deltaproteobacteria bacterium | reverse complement strand
TCCCGCCTGTGAAGCCCCTGAGGTCGCGCATTGCGACACAGGGACCGGCGGCACCGTCGCCGGCTGCACTTGCATTCCAAGCGGCGGCACGGGCGGCACGGGCGGCACGGGCGGCACAGGCGGCACGGGCGGCACGGGCGGCACAGGCGGCACGTCGGTCGATTGCACGGATGTGCCGGCGGACGCTGACGTCATTGAGGATAAGGACTTTGCCGACGCCGACTGGGACGAGATGGTGATTCCCCCTCCGGGTGCGGACACGACGGGGACGAGTGCCGAGCAGGCCCTATCTGGCGGCGTAGACGGTGCAAGTGATCCCTACCGCAGCATGACCCACGAGATTACCAATCCGGACACTTCTCATCCTGATTGCAGCGTCGACGACTGCTCCTTCACCTTGGGGGTGTTGCACGAGTACATCGCCGATGGTGAAACGTACACACCGTCCATGCAGGGCGCCATCGACCACATCGACTACTCGGAAAGTCACATCATTACGAATCCTGCCTTCGCCGGGGCCGCCGTCGGCTGGACGTTTGCGGTTTGGCAGGGTGGGACCCGGTACACCTATCAGCAGGACCCCGGCGCGTCGGCTTTCACGGACGAGATGTGGACCACCGAGTACCGGTGTGGGCTCACTGCCGCAGATTTCACGCCGACCGGCCTCAACCTCGAGGACGGTGATCCCATTACGTTCGGCTACATCCGAAGCAACACCAACACGACGCCGGATAGCACGCAGACGAACGTGCATGGTATCGACAACTTCCGTGTCGTGCTTGTCCCGTAGCGATCAGCTGGAGCCCCGCTCTAGTCGCCGACCCCGAGCTCGTTGATGACCTTCGTGAGGAGTGGGGGGTCGTCGGTCATGATGCCGTCGATGCCGTACGTCGTGATCAAGAAGCGCATTTCGTCTTCGTCGTTGATCGTCCAGACGTGGACGAACATGTTGAGCTCGTGGGCTCGGGGGACAAAGCCTGGGTGCAGGACGTCGACAATGAGGCCGTCGCCGATTTCGAACTGAGTGGGAACCTGAAGAAACTCGGCGGGTGGCATGTATTCGGGGTCGAGTGGGTCGAAGGACTTGCCCCAGAAAACGAGAGTCTCGTTGACGCCGGTGTTGGTGGGGATCTCGGGTGCTGCGGCACGAAGCTCTATCAGGAGGTCGCTGGAAAACGCGGAGCCGGTCATCTTGTCTTCGACCCCGTGCTCACGAATCACCGCGACGAAGTGGTCGACGATCGAAGGGTCTGATTGCTTGACCTCGATGATGAAAGCCGTGTCGGGGTAGCGTTCGAAGACTTCCTCCATCGTGGGAACGACGAGGCCCATGTCGCGGTACGGGTACGTCGCGCCGTCGTCCTTTGTGAAATTGTAGCCGGCGTCGCACTCGCGGATTTCCGCGAAGGTCATCTCTTTGATCGCACCGGTGCAATTCGTGGTGCGGTTGACCGTGCCGTCGTGCATGACGACCAGCATGCCGTCGCTCGTTTCGTGAACGTCGAGCTCGAGGATGTCGGCGCCGTCTACCAGTGCCTGGTCGTAGGCGAGCAGGGTGTGTTCGGGCCGAATGCGCCGTCCGCCTCGGTGGGCGATGTTGACGACCTTGTCGCAGCGGATCATCTCCTGCGGGGTTTGGCACTTGGGCTCAGTGCCGCCCGAGCCACCGTCGCCGCCCATGCCACCGGAACCACCGGTGCCGGCCTGGCCGCCCGTGCCGGTGTCGCTACTGCTGCTGCTACCACAGCCCACGATCCCGAGCGAAACTACCGTCAATACTAAGAAAAGCTTGTTCATGGCTTTCGCCTCCTGCCCCCGATGTAGCAGGCCCCAGGCGATTGTCCTATCGGCCTTGTCGGGGCGTGCGCGCCCTGGCACCTTTGCGGCCGTGTCCAGCCGAACCGAGCTCACGTTTTGCCGCATCTGCGAAGCGACCTGCGGCCTCAAAGCGACCATCGAGGGTAACCGTGTGGTCGCGCTCGAGCCCGACCACGACCACATGGTGACTAAGGGTTACTCCTGCATCAAGGGGCTCCGCTACCACGAGATTCATCATTCGCCGGATCGCCTGCGCGTTCCGTTGAAGCGCATAGGCGATCGATTCGAAGAGATAAGCTGGGACCAAGCGCTCGAGGAGATCGGCGCCAAGGTGCGACAGTTGGTGAACGATCACGGTGGCGATTCGGTCTCCGCGTATCTTGGAAATCCAATTTCATTCAGCTTGCTGCCCCCGATTCTCACTTCGGCGTTCCTGCAGGGGCTCGGTTCGCGCAATCTCTTCCAAACCGGCTCACAAGATTGCAACAACAAGTTCGCCGCTGCGCAACGGGTCTATGGCTTTCCGTTCATCCAGCCGTTTCCCGACATCGACCGCACGCAGTGTCTGATCATGATCGGCTCCAATCCGGCCGTCTCCCGATCGAGCTTCATGCAGCTTCCGGACCCCATTCGTCGGCTTAGGGCCATCGAGCGTAGGGGTGGCACGGTCTTCCTGGTCAACCCGCGGCGCACCGAGACCGCGAAGCAGATGGGGACGCAGGTGTTCATCCGCCCTGACACCGACCTGTACTTCCTGCTCAGCTTCCTGTCGTCAGCCGCGACGCGATCGATCACGAGCGTGTCGGCCGCTACATGAAGGGGCTCGAAGCGCTTCGGAAGGTGTGTGAGCCCTGGTCGCCGGATCGCACCGCGGAGGTCACCAGTGTTTCCGCGGAGACACTTCGGTCGATGGTTGATACCTATCTGGCGGCAGACGGGGCGGCGCTTTTCCTTTCGACAGGTGTCAATCAGGGCAGCCAGGGCACCTTGGCGTTTTGGATTCAGGAAGCGATCAACGCGATCACCGGGAATCTCGACCGACTTGGCGGGACGTTGGTAGGGCACGGCTACATCAAGGACTTTGCCAGGCATGCGCGCAAGGGCGGGCGCACGATGCGCAAAGACCTGTCGCGGATCGGCCAGCTACCGTCTGTTGTAGACACGTTCCCCGCAGGGCTCATGGCGGACGAGATCCTCACACCCGGCGAGGGGCAGGTCAGGGCGATGTTCTGCGTGTCAGGCAACCCTCTTCTGACGGTTCCCAACAGC
>JAFDAJ010000307.1 GCA_019313915.1 Deltaproteobacteria bacterium | reverse complement strand
TATCGTATTCCGATGTTCATCGAGCCCGAGGTCACCACCGAAACGGTGCGCGCGGTCATTGGGCTGGACGGTGGAAGCACTTCGTCCAAAGCCGTCCTGCTCGGTGAAGACGGCAAAGTCTTGATGAAGGCGTATGCCCTTTCGAAGGGCAACCCGATTCAAGACACCAAGGAGCTGCTCGGCGAGCTCCGGTCACGGATGCGCGTCAAGGGCGCCGAGATCGAAGTCCTTGGGTTTGGCGCAACCGGTTATGCCGCTGACGTGCTCGAAGAATGCGTGCGTGCCGACGTGAACATCGTCGAAACCGTCGCGCACATGATGAGTGCCACGCACTACTTCGGCGATGTAGACGTCATCTGCGACATCGGTGGGCAGGACATCAAGGTTCTGTTCATGGAGAACGGAGACATCAAGACGTTCAAGCTCTCGAATCAGTGCTCCGCGGGCAACGGCATGCTCCTTCAAGCGATGGCGGATCAGTTCGGTTTGCCTGTCACCGAGTATGCGGACACTGCCTTCAAAGCGGAGCTGGCGCCGAAGTTCAGCTACGGCTGCGCGGTCTTCCTCGACACCGACCGTGTGAACTTCCAGAAGGAAGGCTTCAGTAAGGAAGAGCTGCTTGCCGGCCTGGCGCAAGTTCTTCCCAAGAACGTCTGGCAGTACGTCGTCGGCATCCCGCGCATGGCAGCGCTCGGGCGCAAATTCGTGCTTCAAGGTGGCACGCAATACAACATGGCGGCCGTCAAGGCCCAGGTGGACTACATTCGGGAGCGCGTGCCGAACGCCGAGGTGTATGTGCACCCGCACAGCGGCGAAGCCGGCGCGATCGGTGCCGCCATGGAGACGCTGCGCATCGTCAAGCGTCGCGGAACCTCCACGTTCATCGGTTTGGATGCCGCGATCGACCTTCAGTACCAAACCACGAACGACGAGACCACGACCTGCCACTTCTGCGCGAACAACTGCTCGCGGACGTTCATCGACGCGTTCCGTCCAGACGGGTCGACCAGCCGGTACATCAGCGGCTTTTCCTGCGAAAAGGGCATGGTTGAGTCGAAAGACGCCATGGAAGAGCTCGTCAAAGAGCGTCGCAAGATCCTGAAGGAGTTTCCGAACCTCGTGACCTACGAGGGCCTCAAGGCATTCAAGCGCGTTGCAGGGGTTCAGCCCATGCCGGAGGCCGGCACACAAATCGAGGACGTGAAAGTCGAGCGCAAGTTCTTCGGCTCGATCGAGCGCACGAAGTACACGCGCAGCTTCCAGCGCTCGTCTGAGGCAGCGGCCGAGAAGCGCGCAAAGTGGCGCGTCGGCATTCCGCGCGTCCTCAACATGTACTCGACGGCGCCGTTCTACCGCACGTTCTTCGAGGTGCTGGGCGTACGGCCGAAGAACATCGTGTTTAGCGACCCGAGCTCCGAGGAGATGTTTGCCGAAGGCGGCAAGTACGGGTCGGTCGACCCTTGCTATCCGTCGAAGGTCGCGCAGGCGCACTTCCATCAGCTCTTTTTCCACAAGCACAAAAAGTCTCCTCTCGACGCCATCTTCTTTCCCATCCTCACGCACGTGCCGTCATTCGTGACCGACGCGGTCGACTATGCGAGCTGCCCGATCGTCGCTGGCACGCCCGACGTGATGAAGGCCGCCTTCACTAAAGAGCAGGACTATTTCGCCAATCGCGGCATCGAGTACCTGGCCCCCGCGTTCAGTTTTGCGGAGCCGACACTTCTCAAGCGCGACATGTTTGACGCTTTCGAAAAGGTTCTCGGCATGACCGAGGACGAGAGCGACTTTGCCGTCGAACAGGCGCTTGCTGCGCTCGATCGTTTCGACCAAGACGTGCAAGACAAGGGCAAGGCGATTCTCGATCAAGTCGAGTATGACAACAAGGTTGCCATCCTCGTGCTGGGGCGGCCCTACCACAACGACCCGGGTCTTCACCACGGCATCCCCGACGAGTTCCAGGTTCTCGGCTACCCGATCCTGAGCATTCGTTCGATTCCAAAGGACCGCGAGTGGCTTCAGCGCTTCTACGGCGAGGACGAGGACGTGTTGAGCGTCAACGATGTTTGGCCCGAGAACTACTCGGCAAACTCCGCACAAAAAGTATGGGCGGCAAAGTTCGCCTCGCGCCATCCCAACGTGGCCATCCTCGACTTGAGCAGCTTCAAATGCGGCCACGATGCGCCGACGTACGGAATCATCGACAGCATCGTGGCCAAGAGCGGCGTGCCCGCGTCGTCGTTGCACGACATCGACGCCAACAAGCCAGGCGGCTCGATCAAGATTCGCGTCAAGACGTACGCCCACTCGCTCCGGCTTCGTGAGGAGCACCTAGAAGACATTGCGGCGCGCAAAGCCGAGCTCCAGCGACGCATCGATGAGAAGCGGTTGGAGCTTCTGCGCATGAAGCACGACCAGCTCGCCGCCCATCGGCGCGCCGACCTAGGGCTTGAGCGCCAGATTCATGAGCTTGCAGAGAGAGTAAACCAATATCGTGTCGAAGCGGCGAGGTCCGAGGAGGACGCAGCCTTGCCGGATGCGGTGTCGCAAAGTTTGATTCGTCTCGGAAGAAAGACCAAGGACGGCACAGTCGTCCGGTTGTGAAGGGGCTAGACATGGCTGATGGTTTTGAAATCGACATCGACAAAGAGCTCGCCGCATTCGAGGCGAAGGAAAGGGCCCAACTCGGGCTCGAAGACAACCAGGAGCAATG
>JAFDAJ010000306.1 GCA_019313915.1 Deltaproteobacteria bacterium | reverse complement strand
GGGGACAGTCTCGCGTACATCGTTTCCCCAGCGGGAGACGCACAGCTGCTCACGGGTCGCCAACACAGGACGCCGAGCATCGGAACGGGCCTGGCTAGGCCTGTCGGATTCGGGCCGGCCCAGCTCGATGGCCGGCTGATCACGCGGCGAGCAGCCCGGCTTGACCCGTTATTTGTTGCTCAAACAACTTTACAAAGTGTACACCACGATGGATGGACCAGGCGAGTGAGCTCCCCTACGACGAACGACCCGCCAATCGGAACCTGAGCCACATGCGCGGCGACTACGGTTGGCCGTTCGTAGGCAAGACCTGGGACATCTTTCGCGATCCGCACACGCTGTTCGACGAGCACTACGAGAAGTACGGCCCTATCAGTCGCATTTCGATCACCGGCAGCAAGTGCGTGCTGTTGTTGCATCCCGACTACGCGCAGCGGGTTCTGCTGGATCGCGAAAAGAACTTCTCGACCAAGATGGGTTGGCAGACCGTCATGGCGGATTTCTTTCAGGGCGGCCTCGTGATGCGCGACTACGACGAGCACCGCGTGCACCGCGGCATCATGCAAAGCTCATTCAAGCCGCCTGCGATGCGCGCATACGCGACGAAGATTCAGGCCATCGTCGGGAAGACCGTGCAGCGGTGGGCAGCCCAAGACAGGATTTCATTTTACGACGAAGTGAAGCGGTTGTTGTTGGACATCGCGTTCGAGGTGTTCTGTTGGGTCGACGACTCAGAGAGCCAAGTTCCGAAAATCAGCCGAGCGTTCACCGATATGATGGAAGGTGCGCTGGGGGTCGTTCGCATCGATGCACCGGGCTTTCTGTACCATCGCGGATTGGAAGGACGTCGCTACTTAAAACGCTTCTTCATGGAGCTGATCGACAAGAAGCGTGCGTCGGACGATGAAGACGTGTTCGCGCACTTCTGTAAAGAGAAGACGGAAGACGGAGAGTATTACTCTCACGAAGACATCGCGGATCACATGGTCTTCCTGATGTTGGCTGCGCACGACACGACGACGAGCGCGGCAACGATGGCGGCCTACTACCTCTGCAACGACCGCCCGCTGCAATCCGCGCTCGCGGACGAGGTGCAGCACTGGCCGCGTGATCTCGACTTTGAAACCATATTCCATTCGATGAACGGTCTCATCGGCGTGTTCTACGAAACGGTGCGCATGCACCCACCGGTCCCGCTCCTTCTTCGCCGTACAATTCGCGATTGCGAGATCGGTGGCATCCGAGTTCCGGCAGACACGATGATCTGCGTTCCGGGAACCTACATCCATCGTTTGAAGAAGTGGTGGCGGGATCCTGCCACGTTCGACCCGACGCGGTTCTCCGAAGAAGTCAGCGAACACCGCAAGCACAACTTCATGTGGATCCCCTTTGGCGGAGGCGCCCACAAGTGCATCGGCATGCACTTCGCCCGCATGCTCTTCCTGCTGACTTTCCGCGAGCTACTCGAGAAATACCAAATCGAGTTCGCGCAAGAAGGCTATTTCCCCGCCAAGCTCCAGCACTTCCCGTTCACGAGGCCGCTCGACAACTTGCCGCTGCGGCTGGTGGCTCGGTGAAAGTGGTTGCTCGTGCCGCTTCTCGACGCCCCATCTTTTGGCCTCCTCATTGCGATTTTCCTATCGCACTGTCTTGGCTGTTGCGTCGATGACTTGAGACCGCGACGTGGACGGAGCCAACCCCATACCGCTGCTGGCGGCCCCTGTCTGGCGGAACTGAGCCTTCGGGATCAGAAGCGACGTTCGATGAGGCTCGGGTTCATGAAGAGCTTCTTCCAGTCGGCCAGGCAGTACCAGGTGGCCGCGAGGTAGGTGCGAACCGGCTTCTTGGTCCGCTTCTCGCCCCCGGGACGGATGATGTCGTGGATCAGCCAGTAGGGGACCCGCAGCAGGAAGTAGAAGGCCATGGCAAGCCGCGAGAGCAGGAAGGGCAGCTCGCCCTGGTGGATTCGGATGAAGAGGAGCTTGGTTCCCAAGAGCTGAAGCAGGAATTCGTCCGACATCTGCTTCGTCGTCTGACCGCCGTAGTGGACGATGGTTGCGTCCGGCGTGAAGAGGCGCTTCCAGCCCTTCTCCTTGAAGCGGTAGCACCAGTCGGGGTCGTCGCCGTAGACGAAGTAGGTGGGATCCATCATCCCCACCTCGTCGATGGCCGTCTTGCGGACGAGGGAGTAGCAGCCACACACGGTCTCGACCTCACGGACCTCGTCGAAGTCCCACCAGGTCATTCGGTCGCGGCCGAAGAACCTGCTGCGCGGAAAGATCTGATTGAGGTAGCTTGCCGCCAGGATGATGTTTAGCGGTGAAGGGAACATGAAGCAGGTCCGCTGAAGGGTCCGGTCGCGATTGAGCACCTTGCAGCCGACCACGGCGGCGTCCGGGTGCTGGTCCGCGAAGGCCACGGTCTTCTGGATCGCCCCATCGAGCACCAGCGTGTCCGAATTCAATAGCAGCACGTAGCGCCCGCGAGCGACTTCGATGGCTTGATTGTTGGCCTTGATGAAGCCGAGGTTCTCGCTGTTCGCGATGGTCCGGGCTTCCGGAAACTCGTTCCGGACCATCTCCAGGCTTCCGTCCACGGAGGCATTGTCGACGTAGATGACCTCGAAATTGACGTCTCGGGTCTGCTCGTATGTCGACTTCAGGCAGTCGTAGACCAGGTCGCGCACGTTCCATGCAACCACGATGATCGAGACATCGATGTCGGT
>JAFDAJ010000115.1 GCA_019313915.1 Deltaproteobacteria bacterium | reverse complement strand
GGGCGGCCATCGCCCGTTTCGAGTCATGCGGCCTTCCTGGAAACTGCAGATGCGGGTCGCGCAACGATTGGACGCCGACCGACAAGCGGCCCACCCCGGCTTCGCGAAGGAGCTGGGCGCTCTCTCGCGTCAACGAGCTCGGATTGCACTCGACAGTGACTTCTAACCGGTCGTGAACGTGTTCGAATGCGCCGGTGATCCCTCGGAGCACTCGCCTCAGGGCGTTGGGCCCCCAAAGCGACGGCGTCCCACCACCGAAAAAGATCGACGTCAGCTCGCGTCCCTGCAGGTCTGCGGAGCGCGCATCCAATTCCCGCAGTACCGCGTCGGCGTATCCATCGTGCGGCAGAGCGATGGCGCGGATCGGCTCGGTCGCGAAGTCGCAGTAGGGGCACTTGCGCGCGCACCACGGGAAGTGGACGTAGACCGAGGTCTGTGTGGGTTCGCTTGACATGCAGGGCGCTGGGCAGGAGGTATACTCCGCTTTTTGGAGCTGGTCGCAGATGACCCTGCCGGTGTTTCCCTCACTACGAATTACAGCTGACGCGCTCATCCCTCGAGGTGCGTTCGCAGAGGCGCAAGCCGCCTTTCTGAAGCCGGACCCCGCGCTCGTCTCGCAGCTCACTGCGTTGCTTCGCGAGAAGAACGCGGGCGTCGTTGCTCATTTCTACATGGACCCAGAGCTTCAGGGTGTGCTCTTCGCGTGCGATTGGCCGCACATTCACGTGTCGGATTCGCTTGCGATGGCGGACCGCGCAATTGCGATGGCTGAGCAGGGCGTCCGCGCCATCGCTGTCCTGGGCGTCGACTTCATGAGCGAGAACGTCCGCGCGATGCTCGACGCGTCGGGGTTTACCGATGTCCCGGTCTATCGCGTGGCGACGGAGCCGATTGGTTGTTCGTTGGCAGAGTCGGCCGAGGCCCCTGCCTATGGCGCGTACCTCATGGAGGCGGCACAAACCCCGCGCTCGCTGCACGTCGTCTACATCAACACTAGTCTGGTTACCAAAGCCAAGGCCCACGCGATCGTTCCCACGATCACCTGCACGTCCTCGAACGTCGTGCGCACCGTTTTGCAGGCTGCGGCGCAGGTCCCCGACGTCCATATTTGGTTCGGGCCGGACACGTACATGGGCGACAACCTCGCCCACATGTTCCAAAACCTTGCCGACATGCCGGACGAGCAGATCCGGCACCTTCACCCGGCGCACGATCAAGCGTCCGTTCGCTCGTTACTGCCCCGCTTTCATTACTTCGAGCAGGGCACCTGTATCGTTCACCACCTGTTCGGACGCGAGGTCGTCGAGCTCGTTCGAAAGAGTTATCCCGATGTCTTCATCACCGCGCACCTGGAAGTGCCTGGCGAGATGTTCGAACTGGGCTTGCAAGCACAACGCCACGGCAATGGCGTCGTTGGCTCGACGTCGAACATCCTGGCGTTTGTCTTGGGCAAGGTCGACGAAGCAATAGCAAGAGGTGAGCGCGCTGATTTGCGATTCATCCTCGGCACGGAGGCGGGGATGATCACGCCGATCGTCCGGGAGGTGCAGGCCAAGCTCAAAGACTACGCCTCCGAGGGAGGGGCCGAGCTGTCGGCCGAGATTATCTTCCCTGTTGCAAGTGAAGCCATCGCGCAGGACGAGCAGAGCGGGCTTGGGATCGTGCCGGGCGTTGCGGGTGGCGAAGGGTGCTCCACAGCAGGTGGCTGCGCGACGTGCCCGTACATGAAGATGAACTCGCTCGGTGCGCTGATGGGCCTGCTCGAACGTGTCGATGTCGAGCCTTTGTCCAACTTGGTTCCCTTCGAGCCCCGCAAGTACCTTCAACAGATCCGAGGACGGACGGCAGCGGACCTGGGTGGCGAGCCGATTCTGCACATGCGTGCGTTTCAGCGCAGCGGCGAGCTTCCCGAAACCCTCATACGCGACGTGCTTACCCGCGGAGCGGCACGGGCCAGCTCCGAACACTGACCCGAAACGCCCGTTTTCTTCACGCCTAGATGTGGACCTTGACCAAGCGGCCAACATACTTATGTTGCCCGCGCCGACCATCCAGCGCACGTCATGTCGAAGCCTGATTACTACGAAGTTCTCGAAGTCTCCCGCGAAGTCTCTGTGACCGAGCTCAAGAAGGCCTACCGCCAAAAGGCCCTCGAGCATCATCCGGATCGCAATCCCGACAACCCCGCAGCCGAGGATCGGTTCAAAGCTTGTGCCGAGGCCTACTCGGTGCTGAGCGACCCACAGAAGCGGGACGTGTACGATCGGTTTGGGCACGCGGGCTTGGGCGGCGCAGGCGCGGCGGGGTTTGGCGACATCGGCGACGTGTTCAGCCAGTTCCAAGATATTTTCGGAGACCTCTTCGGCGGGTTCGGACGTCAGCGCCGCAATCCCAACGGGCCCGCGCGTGGCGCCGACATCCGCACCGACGTGAGCTTATCGCTTCGTGAGGCGGCCTTCGGCGCGAGTCGCCGGATCGACCTTTCACATCCTTCGCCATGCGAAGCCTGTAGCGGGACCGGCGCGAAGGACGGCGAGCTCGAAAGGTGCGCAACGTGTGGAGGCCGTGGCCAAGTGGCGCGTGCGCAAGGCGCGTTCGTGATGACCACCACGTGTCCAACCTGTCAGGGCCGGGGCGCGCAGGCGAAAGAAGCATGCGACGAGTGTGAGGGGGACGGCCAGGTCGACATCGAGCGTGTCGTGAAGCTCACCGTTCCTGGCGGTGTCGACACCGGCCAGAGCCTTCGTTTGAGTGGGCGGGGCCAAGAGGGTGTCCGTGGCGGACCGGCCGGTGACCTTTACGTCACCGTGCACGTCGAGCCCGACGAAGATTTTCAGCGTGAGGGTTTCGACCTCGTGTGTCGCCTGCCGGTGACCTATCCGCAGGCCGCTCTCGGCGCCAAGGTCGAGGTGCCCGCCCTCGAAGAGGACGAAGACGCGACGCAAACGGTCAAGGTTCCCTCCGGCACCCAACCCGGGGAGACACTCATCGTTCGCGGCGGCGGGATACCGCGTCTCAACGGACGCGGGCGGGGCGACCTGGTTTGCGTGGTCGAGGTCGAGGTGCCCAAGCGCCTGTCTCGCGAGCAAAAGCGCCTTTTGAAGGACCTAGACCGCACTTTCGACGAGTCTTGAGAAGCGCTGGAGATCAGGCTGCTTCTGGGTGTAGGCTACACGTCTGATGCAACCTCTTTCCGGACTCGATTCGTCCTTTCTCTATCTTGAAGACGCCCACCAACCGATGCACGTTGGGAGCGTGCTGGTGTTCGAAGGGTCGATGAACTTCGAAAGCTTTCGCGAGACGATGGCTTCGCGCGTTCATCTCGTGCCAAGGTTGAAGCAACGGCTCGCCATGGTGCCGTTCGGGATTGGCAAGCCGTACTGGGTGGAAGATCCGGCATTCAATCTCGACATGCATCTGCAGCACGTGGCTCTCCCGAGCCCCGGCAGCTGGAAAGAGCTACGCGGGCTGGCAGCCCGAATCTTCAGCGTCCCCCTCGACCGCACGCGGCCTCTTTGGGAGATGACCTTGGTCGAAGGGCTCGACTCGATTCCGCAAGTGCCACCCGGCTCGGTGGCGTTGATCAGTAAAGTGCACCACGCCGCGATCGATGGCGTGTCTGGCACCGACATGATGGGCCAGTTGCTCGACATGACCAAGGAGCCGCGGACCTTTAGCCCGCCGCCGCCGAGGGCCGTGCCACCCGTACCGAACGAGCTCGAGGTGCTCTCGCACACGGCTCGCAAGATCATGGGGAAGCCCAGCGAGATGAAGAGAGTGGCAGGCGAGATCAAGGACGCGCTTCGCGCGGCAGCGAAAGTTCGAGACAAAGGAGTTGAAGTCCCTCCGACCCCGATGACGGCGCCGCACACATCGATCAACCATACGGTCACCGGCCAGCGAATTTGGAACACGGCGCTCCTCGAGCTCGATCGCGTCAAGGCGATTCGCAAAATTGCCGGGTGCACGTTGAACGACGTCGTTCTCGCGATCTGTGCCGGCGCGCTTCGACGCTACCTCGACGACAAAGGCGAGCTGCCCAACAAGCCACTGTTGGGGATGATTCCCGTCTCGACCCGCGGCCAAGATGAGCATGGCAAAATGGGAAACAAGGTGTCGGGGATGCTGCTCGATCTGGCAACCGACGTCGCCGATCCGGTCGAGCGTCTCAACCTCATCAAGGAACACACCCAAGGCGGCAAGGCCTTTGAAAAGTCGGGCGCGACCCGCGCGTTCGTCGACCTGTGGGATTTCATTCCCTTTGGGTTGGCCAATCGTGTGCTTCGGCTCTACTCACGGTTCCACATCTCCGAGATGCACAACCCACTGTTCAACGTCGTGATCACCAACGTACCTGGTCCGCAGGTCGACATGTACATGGCGGGGCACAAGATGCTGGCGCTCATGGGCATGGCTCCGTTGGTCGACGGGATGGGCCTGCTCATCACGGTGCTCAGCTACAACGGCGTCTTGTCGATCAGCCCCACCTCGTCGCCGGCGGTCATGCCGGACTTGGATGTGTTTACCCGCAACCTGCGCGAATCCGCGAATGAGCTCGAGGCAGCCATCCTCCCTCACGCGGAGCCGGGCGCCGAAGACACCGCAGCCCATGCACAGGCCGTCGCCGAGATGGCCGCCACGTTCATCAGCCAGATGAAGTCGACGCTGGAGCAGGCGCCCGCCGACCGATCGCTCGGCGAAGGCACGTTTCAGCTTCGAATCACGGGAGCGGACGAGAAGAGCTGGATGATCGATCTCAAGGAGCGGAGCATCACCGAGGGCAACGGCCGTCCGGCAGACGCCACGCTGACGATCCGCGACGCGCATCTCGCGGAGATTCTACGCGGAAGCCTCGACCCGCAAATCGCCTTCGTGCAGGGCAAGCTGCGCGTCGATGGTGACATCAACAAGGCGATCGAGTTCGGCTCGCTCTTGCCGAAGGTGGTCGCGTAGCTCGCGTTACTGAAGTGCGCTGAATCGCTGCGGCCCGCTCGTTGCGGGGAGCTTGGCGCGGAGCTCCGGGAGCTGCTCGTCGTCGAGCCACTGGTAGACGCCGTAGGTCTGCAACACCCGGCGCGTATAGCGGCGCGTCTCGTCGTAGGGAATCTCTTCGATGAACACGTCGAGGGGCCGTGCGGCGTCTTCTTGGAGCCACCTGCGAACCGCGCCTTCGCCGGCGTTGTATGCCGACGGCACGAGCGCGGGGTTCTCGTTCAAGCGCTCCCAGAGCCACGCCATGTAGCGCGCGCCGATCTTGAGGTTGACCGAGGGCTTCTTGAGTGTGCGCGGGGTCGCCCTTTCGCCGACCTCGCTCGCGAAGCGCTTTGCGGTCGGCATGATCAGTTGGACGAGCCCGTAGGCCTTGGCCCACGACACCACCTCTGGGTCGAAGGAGCTTTCCTCGCGTGCGATCGCGCGGACAAACGACGGCGGGATCCCTTCATCGCCGGCTATGTCTTCAATTAGCGGCGAGAAGGCGTGTGGGTAGGTTGCTTCCCAGATCAACCGGCCTTCGCCCTTGGGCAGCAATCCTTCGAAGTCCTCGAAGTGCGCGCGAATGACGCGGCTCAACCTCGTCTGCGCGCCCGCACGTTGCAAGAGCACGGCGCCTACGACCGCCATCTCCGGATCGACGCCGCTGCCGAGCATGTGGAGGCTGGACATCTCTGCCGAGGCGTAGGTCATCTCGTTGACGGCGAGTAGCTCGATCATGCGGTCGAAGGCCGGGTCGTCAAACTCGTCGCGCCACGCAAACACCATCCGCGTCGGCTCGTTGCCCGCGCGCATGTCCTGGAGAATGGCGTGCACACGCTGGGGCACGATTTCTCCGAGACGCCAAAGCGCTTGCTGGGCGTAGTAGCGAAGCGGCCAACGCCTGACTATCTCTTCGTAGGCTTCGACGGCGTCAATGCGCCGACCCATCATGAAGAGAGTACGCGCGCGCCAGTAGTTGGCGCGCCCGGTGATGCCTTCCTGGCGTTCGTCGCCGCCACGCGTCACCAGCTCGTCGAAACGGTCATAGGCACCGTCGTACTTCCCATCGCGAAGCTGGATCCAGCCCAACTTGAACAATGCGCGCGGCCACATGTCGCCTTCGGGATAGCGCTTTGGAATCGAAGTCAGACGTGCGAGGGCCGCCTTTTGCTTGCCGTTTTCAAGCTCTGAGAGGGCGGCCCGGTAGCTCGAGTCGTCGGCAAGACTGTGGGCGGGAGCCTCCGCTTCGAGTTGTTCGTACTGCCGGACCGACTCGTCCCACTGGCCGATTCGGCCGTAGGCGCGCGCGGCGTAGTACCGGGCCCAAGTGCGCGTGTCGGCGTCGAGTCGTGAGCATTTGTTGGCGACGTCGCGCATGACCGGGGCGCCTCGCGTTCGTTCGCGATCTTGCAGGAGGGCGCGGCCTTGCTTGTAGCGAGCTTTGCACCACACGACAGAGCCGGTCTTGAGGTGCTTGATCAGCTTCCCAAAGAGTCGCTCGGCCTCGCGGTACCGTTTTGCGTTGTAGAGCGCAGCGGCCTTGTCGAGGCTCTGTCGCATGCGAGGGCGCACGCTCTGCTGGTTTGCCACTGCGGGGGGCTTTCCGTCCAACCGGATCTCGAGGCGTGCGCCGGATGCGTTCGAGTCACCCGTGCGTGTTTCGATCGAACGTGCCCGACCGCGGCCTGCCCAGTCGTCGGTCAACGACGCGACGATTTGCGCAGCCGTCACCGGGTCCTTTCGCTCGAGAAGCGACGCGCGCTTCAGCTTAGCCCAACGCGCGAGCGGGTGATTGAACGTGCCGAGCGTGTCGAGATGACCGAGCGCGATGCTGCTGTAGCCCTCATCGAGCGCGGCGGTGGCCGCCAACCAATGAAGGCGGCCTTTGTCCCGCGCGCCGGCGCTCGGCAGGGCGGCGTCGGCGATCTCTCGTGCTCTGCTCGGGTTGTCCTTATCGAGTTGCTTGCGGACTTGCATCACCGTCGACTTCTCGGGGAGCTCGACGATCACCGGGTCGAGGACCTTCGGCGGCGGTGCGGGAGCCTCGGCCACGACCGGCTGCGGCTCGCTCGGCGGGGGCCATACTTCGCGCCGCACGTTCTTCTGCTGATGGCACGCCACCACCAGCCCGATGCACATCGCGAAGGGCCAAATCCGCTTCATCTAACGAACCCTAGTGAGTCGGCCCCGAGCGGGCAAGTTCAGCCCGTAAAGTCGACGGGGCGTCGACCACGGGCCTTCGCCCCCGCGCGTGGCGGATCGCCGGGCGCTGGCCGGCGTGATAGGGGGAGGGAGCGTGAGCTATAGCCTTCAGATCGGGGTCCGCTACCTGCGCTCCAAGAAGCGCGCCACCGTATCGATGATCACCCTGATCTCGATCATCGGCGTTGCCCTCGGCGTGGCAGCCCTCTTGGCCGTCCTATCCATCACCACCGGCTTCGAAAAGGCCTTCCGCGACAAGGTCCTCGGCGTCAACGCGCACGTCCTGGTCCTGAAATATGGCCGCGAGTTCCGAGACTACCGAGAGGTCCTGAGCATTGTCGGCGAGATGCCGGACGTCGCCGGCATCGCCCCCTTCTCGATCAACGAAATGATGCTCACCAAGGGCGAACGCCGAGCCGTAGTCCTCGTCAAGGGCGTCACCCCCGAAGGCCTCCAGACCGTCCTCGACCTCCCCCACCAAATGATCGCCGGCGACCTAAAAGGCCTCCGCCGCCCAGGCTTCATCCCCACCCAGACCACCCCCCAACAAGCCGACAAAGACTGGCAATGGCTCCGCAACATAAGAGACAAAAAAGGGGACAGTCTCCTTTTTGAAGGGGTTAGAGGCGGCGACGAGCCAGAAGCAGAAGTCGATCAAAAAGGGGACAGTCCCCCTGTCGTAGATGAGCCCGGGTTGAGGAAGACATTCTGGCAAGATGAGACAGAACGCCGGGAGGCGCAGCGAGAGGCCGAACGGCGGGCGCGCCGGCCCAACATTGGAAAAGTGGCCAAGCCTGACGACATCGAGGCGATGCTTGGCGACCTCGATGACGATGAGCTCGCGCTACCCGATGACCCGGCGTGGGAAGCCGGCCTATCTCAAGGGGGGGCGCAAGAACCCGTCGACGCGTTGCCCGGAATCATCGTGGGCAAGACCCTCGCTGAGGACCTCGCCGTCGAGGTCGGCGACCGCGTGAGGTTGATCTCTCCGTTGGCGGCGCTCGGCCTGGCGCTTTCGGAGCCCGGCGGCGCCTCGACCCGCTCGCGTGAGTTTAGGGTGATCGGCGTGTTTCAGGCGGGCTTTCAAGAATACGACTCAGGCCTCGTGTATACCGACTTGTTCGAAGCCCAGCGCCTGTTCGACGAAGGTGACAACGTGACCGGCGTCGAGCTCCGCGTCCACGACTTGGATACATCCTACGAGCTCGCCCGCCGAATCGAGCAAGACCTCGGCGGCGCATTTCACTCCCTCGACTGGTCCGAGCTCAACCGCAACCTCTTCACCGCACTCGAAGTGCAAAAGATCGCGCTGACGTTGGTGATCGCCACCATCATCTTCGTTGCCGCGTTCAACGTCATCGCGACCCTGATCATGATCGTCCTCGAGAAGAAGCGCGAGATCGCCATCCTGAAAGCGATGGGCGCCACCGACGCAACCGTCCTCGGCATCTTCATGCTCCAAGGCGTCGTAGTAGGAGTGATCGGAACGCTGGCGGGCGTGCTCGTCGGCGGGGGCCTCATCCTGTACTTGGACAAGATCCACTTCCCACTCGATCCCAAGGTCTACCTAATCGACCACCTCCCAGTTGTGGTCAACCCCACGGTCTTCCTCATCACCATCGGGATCGCCCTCCTGATCTGCACCGTCTCGACGATCGCCCCTTCCTGGTGGGCCGCCCGCATGCTCCCCGTCGAAGGCCTCCGCTACGAGTGAAAAAGGGGTCAGACGCCTTTTCCAGTCGGTTGGTAACGAGGCTGCCAGGAGCTTGACCGGCGGCCCCGGCCGCGCTACCAATGGCGTCCTTTTGCGGGAATAACTCAGCGGTAGAGTGCAACCTTGCCAAGGTTGAAGTCGTGAGTTCGAATCTCATTTCCCGCTCCAAAATTGGCTAATCGTTACGAGTGTTGTCACGATGGCCAGAGTTCGGAAGCTCCTTGCGGCGCTCCGAACCTTCCACTTTTTCTTCCACTTTCGGACCGTCTACCAGCGCCAGAGCGCGTTCGACGG
>JAFDAJ010000114.1 GCA_019313915.1 Deltaproteobacteria bacterium | reverse complement strand
CTTCGAAGTTCAGATATCCGGCGTAACCGGGATGACCCTCCATCTCCGGTGTCTTGAGCTCCCCCATCGTCCCGATACCCGCCCGATGATTATCCAGTCCGGAAAGCAAGACCGACCGAGTGGGGGAACAGCTCGGCAACACATGAAAGTTGCTCAACCGCACACCCTCTCTCCCCAGATTGTCGAGCGCCGGCGTCGCGATCTCTCCACCAAACGGACCGATATCCGAGTAGCCCAGGTCGTCGGCGACGATCAGCAAAACATTCGGCCTCCTGGGAGGTGCGGTTGCGCGAACCTGGTGACAGCTCACGCATACAACCATCACGGTTGCCGTCCAGACGAGAAGAACGGATTTTCTCATCATGATGCTCCGATAGTAATCACAAGACGATGTTTGTCCCAGGGCATTTCGGTGTCGGACCAGAACCTCAGAAAGCCTCGGTAAGCGCCGAGGTAGACCGTGTTGTCTGGACCGAAGGTGAACGTGCCCCAGATGTTGTTGAAGACCTTGCGGTCGTAATTCCCCTTGCCGAGGGCGGCGCGCTGCACGATGCGTGTGACGTTGTCGTCGAACTCGCCTTTGTTGAAGTAGCCCTTGATCCTGAAGACCCGCCAGCCGGTCCGGAAATCGATGGCTGTGAGCATCCAGTCGTGGTGGCCGTTCACCGGCTCGTCGTCGCGTTGGTAAACGTAGATCAAGCCTCGAGGCGTCGATAGCTTGGGAGTCGCCGTCTTCGCGTCGATGTGGCTGTATCCCGTCAGCTGAACTCGGATACAAAAGGGCTCTGAGTTAAGAGACACTTTGCCGAGGGCGAGAGCCCTGCCGAGAAGTGTCCGAGTTCCATTCGCAAGCTGCGTGGGTGCTGAAAAGCGGAGACGCCAAGTAACAGTGCGACTCCGTGATCCTGCCCATGTCGACGGCAGCCCTACCCTTGCCGGTCAGCAACCCATCGGCACGCCCGATGGCAGCAGGATTTCGCATCGGGTGCAGTCTTCGAGCACCTGTCGTACACTACGGCTATGGGTTGGCCCGTCGAAAAGATTCTCGAAGAAGCGCTCAAGCTCGATCCCGAAGATCGGGCGTTGATCGCCGCAGAGCTTTCCGAACCCGTCGAAGACCCTGAAGAGGTCCGACAAGCTTGGGTCCGTCTCGCTGTTGAGCGGCTTGAGAAACTCGAGCGCGGCGAGGCCAAGACAGTCGGCTGGGACGAAGTTCAGGGCCGCCTTCAGAAGATCCTAGATCGCTGACATGCTCGAGTTCCTCGAGGATGCTGCCGTCGAGCTGGAGCTCGCCGTCGCTTGGTATGACACACAACGACCTGGCCTGGGCGCCGAATTCCTCGATGCATTGCGCGCGACCGTGCAGTACGCTGAGGACGCACCCGGAATTGGAAAGCTCGAGCAGGATGCGCCGAAGCGATTCGACTTGCGCTGGTACATGATGCACCGATTCCCGTATGCGCTCCTTGTGGGAAGCACCTCGGGGACCCAGACTGTAGTCGCCCTCGCTCATTTGTCTCGAAAGCCGGGATACTGGAAAGACCGGCTCATCAAGCTTCATTGACGTGCCAGTAACCGCAACACGGCACGCGCCAAACGGCGCGAGTCCGCGTGCCGTGAGCTCGACAAGACCTTGCGCGCCAAGGTGCCTAAGGTCTGGGCGGTGGGCACCTCTCCCACGTCCGCCCTATGTCGGCTCTGAAACCAAGTTAGGCGTGGGAGATTCGCCTTCGACCAAGCCGCGCCCCGTGCTCTCAGCCCCCGCGTCGTGCGGAACGGTTAGGCCCCTTTGTTCACGTGGCACTGCCGCCAATCCTCCAGGAGCAGCTTCACGCCGAAGTATCCGAAGATGAGTGGGAAGAGGAAGTACTGGTACTGCGTCCAGACCAGGGCCAGCAGGGTATCGGCCACTCCGCCCGGGATGTTTTCGAAACCGGCGAACACCTCGGAGAAGGAGAAGATGAACGTCGAGGCCACCGGCTCGCCGCTTCCGAGCACCGGGATCAAGTAGCGATAGGGCGACCGCTTCTTGTTCAGGTAGAAGAAGAAGATGACCGACAAAACGTTCACGAAGGAGTAGAGTTCCAGCGTGTAGAAGGTGGAGTTGTGATTGACAGTGCGCAGATCCACGGAGCTGAAAGACGCCAGCACCCACCAGTACATGTTGAGCGGGCTCTCGCGCATGAAGCCGGTTTGCGCCACCACGTCATTGAGCGTGTGCAGGTTCTCGAACACGAAGGGGGAGAACAACACCCAAGGGATCTCCCACAGGGCGTTGGTCAGCGCGTAGGAGAGCATCCACACCACCAGGGCGTCGTGGTAGAGGTCCATCTTCGACCGGCCTTTGTTCTGCGGCAGCAGGAACACGAGCATCCATGCGTTCAACCAGATGCTAATCGCGTAGAGCCCAATCTTGGCGCTCGTGACGAAGTCCAGGATGCCCACGAAGAACAGGACCGCACAGACACCCACCCCACCCCAGACGAAAGCGGTACAGGTCCAAAAGACCTTCATCGCGGTTCGAGAGGCCGCGCGCTCACTGGCCTGCCCAACCATTTGCAGCCTGCCTGCTGCCGGTGAAATGCTCATGTCAGTCCTTTTTGTCGGCCGTTCGGCCAATCGTGTGAGGCCGCCGGGCGCATTGTCGAAGTGCGTTAGGAAGGCATCGCCGCGGTCGAGCTTTGGGACACGTACGTGGCTCGAGAGTCTACCACCTCCTAGCGATTGGCTCTCTTTTGGCGGACGATGATCAGCTTCATGATTTAGTCAGGCTTTGACCGTGGGAAGGTTCGTTGGGCCGCGCCGTTCACCGGGCCCTTGCTGCTCGTTCGAGCCAACCTTTGGGGACGAAATCTCCGGCAAGTGATGCTTAAGAGGGTTGCCGCGGCCCAGTGCGAGCGGTACGGGCGACCCGACGCGTTGATCCTTCCTACTGGCGCGAGATCGTTATACAAGATGTCGACAAGGGAGATTCGAAGCCATGCAGATGAAACAGATCCTCGTCGCAACCGATTTCTCGGAACAGTCCGACTCGGCAATCCGTCACGCCGTGAACATCGCCTGTTCCACCGAGGCCGCACTGCGAATCGTGCACGTCGTCGAGACACCTGCAGATGAAGAGGGACTAGAGTCCGCACAGCCCGCCGTGCAGCATTGGCATATCGATGACGAGGCGCGAGTCGCAAGCGAAGTCGAAGCGTGCGCGGCCGAGGGTATCGATATTGCGCAAGAGATCGTCGATGCCCCGTCCACGGCAGAAGGACTCCAATCGGTCGTCGACACCCACGGTGCGGACTTGACCATCGTGGGCAGCACGGGGTTGTCCGGGGTCAAACAGGCGTTGCTCGGCAGCACGGCCCAGAAAGTTCTACGTACCGTGCAAACGCACGTCCTAGTGGCTCGGGGCGAGAGTCCTCCTGCCAAAGGATACGAGCGAATTCTCATCCCGACCGATTTCTCCGTACCTGCCGAGAAAGCTCTACAGCTTGCCGTGGTGCTGGCAGCGCCGAACGCACAGTTCGACCTCGTTCACTTCTGGCGCGTTCCTGAAGCCACGCGTGCAGATGAGCACTCCCAACTCGTGATCGACACCGTGGGCAACTCTGTGAAGGGGCGCGGCCGCAAGCTGCTCGAATCCTTCCAAAAGGAAGCGCCAAACGCCAAATTCTACTCGGTTCAAGCATCCCCTGAGCGTGGTATCTCGAAGAAGCTAGAGGAAGGCGCCTATGACCTCGTCGTGGTCGGAAGCTATGGGCGCTCCAACCTGAGGCGTTGGCTTCTCGGAAGCGTAGCGGAATACGCCGCCAGGACTTCGCCTTGCGCTGTCGCGGTGGCCAGGCCCGACTGAATCGCTCGTGGAAAGGGAATCAGGTTCCCACCGCTCAGTGCCAGTGCCACTAAGCCGCAGCCACGCAGCCCACACTGAGAAAAAGGCCGCCTACCCGGTGCCCGGGGACGTGCGACAGTTTCTCCCATGAACGGGGAAGCGTTTTTTCGGCAGCTCGATGACGATGTCTTCGACGCTACTCAATGGACGCGGGGCCCCTGGAGTCCTAAGCATCAGCATGGCGGGCCGCCGTCGGCGTTGGTCGCTGGACGGCTGCAGGAAATGGTCGGCGACTCCTTTCGAGTCGTGCGGGCGTCGATCGAGATTGTGCGACCGGTCCCGATTGGGAAACTTCGCCTCGAGTGCTCGTTTCGGCGAGACGGGCGTGCGGTGAAGGCGATGGTGGGACGGCTTTTCGACGGCGACGGTAAGCTCATCCTGGTGGCGGAGGCTCTTGCGCTCGCCGCGGTAAAACTCGACGTGAATCCCGAGCGTCCCGCGCTCGACGAGCTACCGCCGGCGGACAGCTCGCCCGCCCAGTTTCCTTTTTATGATTCGGAGCCAGGCTACCCAGGAGCGATGGAGCTTCGATTCGCCCGTGGCAAGTTTGGGGACGGCGACGCGATGGCGTGGATGCGAATGCGCGTGTCGTTGCTCGAGGGTGCGGTCCCCTCACCATTGGAGCGCGTCCTCGTGGCGGCCGACTGCGGCAACGGCATTAGCCAGCGACTGAGTCTCCTCGAGTACACATTCATGAATCCAGATCTGACAGTGACCTTACATCGCCCGTCCGAAGGAGAGTGGATCGGTCTCAGCGCGCGCACCGACTTCCAAGACAACGGAATAGGCATCGCCGACACCCGCCTCTACGACGAGCACGGGCCCATCGGAAGAGGTGTTCAAACGCTACTCATCCGAAAACGCTAGTGCGAGCATCGCTGCTCTACATCGTATGAATAGGAGGATTTGAGGAAGGTGGTTATCCTGTTGAATATACTCAGGTCATGCGTTTGGTGACGAACTTCATCACGTTGGTGAACGGCGACAACAGCGGCGATACCCTCACGAGGAAGCCCATGTATCGATGGACCTTCTTGCCATGCGCGGCTTTCCAGACTTCGTCCGCGACGTCTTCTGGGGCTAGCGTTAAACCTACCTTGTCGATGCTTGCAGCCTTGTGTTCCTGGTTTGTGATCATGGGAGTCTCTACGTAGCCAGGCGCGATATCGCAGACCACAATGCCGTGACGTTCGAACTCGATGTTCAGCGACTCTGTCAGAGAGCGCACGGCGAACTTGGTGGCCGAGAAGATTGAAAGCTCTGGTATCCCAAAGAACGCTGAAGCCGACGACATATTAATAATGTGAGAGTCGGTGGTCTGCTTCAGAATAGGCAGACATGTGTGGATGCAGTTGAGGATTCCATTGATGTTGACGTCAACGGTCTTTCTATGAACGGCGAGAGGAACGTCTTCAAAATGTCCCATGCGAAGTATGCCGGCATTGTTGAACAAGACATGCATTCGGCCGCCTGTCTGCTCCGAGAACGCGTTTGCAGCCGCTTGAACACTCTCAGGATCTGTCACATCGACTACATGAAAACAGGAATTGTGTTCTCCGATTTGCTCATGCAGTGAGATCAGCGCCTCTTCATCAACATCAAAGAGGCCGACGAACCAATCGTTCTTTGCAAAGAGCAACGCTGTGGACCTTCCGATGCCCGCCGCTGCTCCAGTGATGAAGATGCTCTTCCTGTTCATGTTCATGTCGGTCCTCTGCTTGCTCAATCCTCCTCCACTACTAGTGGGGAAGTGCGAGCGAGTGTAGCCGAAACAAGAACCCTCTTCTTGGCGGCAACAATTTGCGCATGAGATGTTCGGTGCACTTGGGGTGTTGAAGGAGCAGGCGTGCTGACGTTGCTTTGATTCCCACTGCCTCCACCGACGCGTCGGTTCAGCCCTCGAGGTCGGACCAGAAGTACTTCGCCAGCTTCCGGCGCGTCTGCCAGAGGCTGCCCTTCTCGGAGAAGTTCGCGATGCCGGCGCCCTTGTCGGCGTCGGCAACCTGCCAGAAGCCGTTGACCGCTCCGCTGAGGCCGGCCGACAGCATCTCGAAACCTTGTGCCGTGTAGAGGTCGGTCTCGCAGCCGCGATTGACGATGTACTTGAGCTGCCTGCACGCTTGCTGGTTCTTGGCGCGGAGCGTCGTAAGCAGCGCGTCCACTTCCGCGTCAAGCTGATCGTTGGGCACCACGCGATTCCAAAGTCCCCAGTCGACGGCGCGTTGGGCCGACATGAGCGCGCCAATGATGTTGATCTCCTTTGTGCGTCGTTTGCCGATGTACCTAGCCATGCGGGTCGTGCCGCCCCAACCTGGCGTGATGCCACTGTCGACCTCGGGCATTCCCCAAACCGCGCGCTCGGTCGCGATGACGAAATCGCTCGCCATGGTGATCTCGAGGCCGCCGCCGACCGCGACTCCGTCGACCGCGGAGATCGTCATCTTGTCGAGCTCCTCGAGGGCGTTGGCCATGTCCTGGTAGATGCGAACGCGCCGCATCACACCGTTCGCCCCTTGAGTCGAGCGGCCGTGCTCGTCGTCGCCCCACTTGAGCATCTCGGTGATGTCGTCGCCAGCGCAGAAGGTTTCGCCAGCACCTTTTATGACGACGAACTTGATGTCCGTGGACTTCTTGATCGTCTGGACCGCTTCGACGAAGCGGTCGGACAGCTCGATGCTCAGACAGTTGCGAACCTGCGGGCGGTCGAGGAGGATCCGGGCGGTATCGCCTTCGATAGTAAGGTGGAGGGGGGAATCAGCCGTATCAGTCATGTCGTTGCCTCGCTTTACTTGAATCGCCGGATGGCATAAAGTCACTTGCAATTAGCAAGCGAGTTATGGGTACTATGATAGCTTGCTGATTGCAAGTGATATTTGGAGGCAAGCGCCAATGACCGAAAAAGCCGCAAACGATGTCGCCAGCAGGCTCGATCTCCCCTGCTCCGTGGCCCGCAGCCTGGAGGTCCTGAGCGATCGCTGGGTGTTCCTGATCTTGAGAGAGGCCTTCTTCGGTGAGCACTACTACGACCGCTTCCGGTCGAATCTCGGCATCGCCACGAACATCCTCTCCTCGCGCCTAAAATCCTTGGTCGACAACGGCGTGCTCGCAAAGCAAGCCGACGAATCCGACGCGCGGCGCATCCGCTACAGCCTGACCGAAAAAGGCCTCGATCTCTACTCCGTCACGGTCGCGCTGATCGGCTGGGGTGACAAATGGCTCAGCGATGAAGACGGTCCTCCTTTGAAGCTGCATCACAAGACTTGCGGTCATCGTCTACGGCCGCAGATGTGCTGCAAGCACTGCGGCAAAGCCGTCAGAGCAAGAGACGTCAGCTACGCGAGGAAATGAAGCAGGCGAGCGAGACCGGAAGGGGTCGCGCCTACGAATCGAAAGCGTCGAGTCTGCGCATCAAATGATGTTGAAAGCGCTCCATCGTGGCTCGGCCGAGCCCCGGTTCGACATACCCGAGATTGAGCTGCAGACGATTCCGAAACGTCGATACCGTTGCACCCAAGGGACCCATCACGGACACGGCGGCAAAGAAGTGTAGCTCTTCAATTTCGAGCCCTCGGTACCGTTCTTGAACATCGAGGCGCTCCAGTAGGCCAAGATTCGTAACTGCGAGCGACCTGCGGGTTAGCTGACTCTCGCATAGACGGAGCGTCCTCTTGGGGCCGAGAGACGCCCGCATCCACGGGATGAGCCTTCCCGAAAACGGCGACGTGAGAAAGGGAATCCCATCGGCCTTTTGTGATTGGATCTGCCCGGTCACGTCCCGGCCAAGCGCGTGAAGCTCGGTAGCGGACGACAAGCGGTGCTCGGTGTCTACGTAGGAGGCGTAGATGCCCGATGCCTCACCGATGCGGGGTGAGTCTCCGCCACTACGGTGCCGGAGTTGCTCGAGGTAGACACGGAAGTCTAGTGCATGAAACAAGCGCATCGTGGGCTCGTCGGTCCACTCGCCCGTGTCATAGAGCGCGAGCATCATGGCTGAACTCAGCAACCCATGCATCGTGTATCCCTCGCGTCGAGCGTGGTTGCGAAGCGCGGTCGTCTGCGCTTCGGTAAAACGCATGGGGACAACACGCTGCGTTCGCTCTTCAATCGGAGCGGAGCCGTCGCTTGGTAGCTGCGTCGCGGGAGTGGCTCGCATGTCGCGGGCCAGAAGCCCGAAGGCCTTGCTCAAGTTTTGCGAGGGTCGATAGGGAAGCGGAAAGAAGCTCTCCAGAGATGCAGTGGGGATCTCGGGCAGCTCTAACGAGGGATCGGCGAGCAGTCGGATGAGATCGCGCATGACCAGCACTCCGGACTTGCCATCGCTGATGACGTGATGGAACGTAAGAAGTAGCGTCGAGTCCGCTTCGCCGTGACGAAGCCAGATGCAACGCGCGCGCGGCCCGTCGAGACGCCAGGTCTGGTGCTGCGTTTCAGCCTCCGCGTGAGAAACCCACGCCTGGGGGTCGGCATCGATCTGCCGGCTGCCGATCGAGTGAACGGTGTTAGGCTCCAGATACCATCGGAAACGCTTTCGACAGACCCGCGCGGTGAGAGTGGGATGGCGCCTAGCGAGCGCATCGAGGGCATGTCGCAGTTGCCCATCGTCGAACCTCCCGCGGACGCGCGCGATCGTCGTGAAGTTCATGGTCGCTATGCGATCGAGAGCGAGATTCATTCGCTCGACACCCCCCAGCTCGCGCGGCTCCATAGAGAGCATCTAGCATTTCAGGGGGTTGGGCGCGAACGCGTCCGACGAGGATCAGAGCTTTCCAGCCCATCGTAGCAACGCCTCCCTCACGAAGCGGTGGCGTGGGCTCGTCGTGTTTCTCGGGTGCCACACCAGATCGAGGGAGAATCCGGGGATCTCGTCGGCAAGTCGAAGCACGGTGATGTCGGGGCCAGCGATGTCGACAAAACGTTTCGGCAATGTCGTCACCGCGTCGCTGTCGCGCACCGCATGCAGCGCCGTCCAGAAGCTCGGCACGCGAAGTGCGATGCGGCGCGCCAAGCCGCGCGATTGAAGCTTGCGATCCACAGAGGAGACTTGCCCGCTGCCTGTGACGACGAGCACATGATCGAGCGCTGCGAAACGGGAGAGCGATACTTTGTGACGAGACAACGCATGGCCACGCCGGACTACGCTAACAAACGTTTCCGCTAGAAAGGGCTTGACGACGTAGCGATCGTCGATGCCAGGCACACCCGTGCCAGCTATGGCGAGATCAAGCTCACCCCGAATGCCCTCCTCTGCGGTCGTGGGCCCGAAAGGTACAAGCTCCAAATCAAGCAGCGGCGCCTCAGGACGCACGC
>JAFDAJ010000113.1 GCA_019313915.1 Deltaproteobacteria bacterium | reverse complement strand
TCCACAGCTTGAAACGCCGCGCACATTTTGCGTCGCCCGTTGCCTGTTCTTTCGTCCCTGGATCGGGCTAGACTTCCCCACCTCGAATGCGGATCCATGTTCGAAGAGGGTTGGAGATCCCCATTGTCGGCGCGCCGGAGCAGCGCATCGACAGCGCCAATTCGGTTGGCTGGGTCGCCCTGGTCGCGAAGGACTACCGAGGGCTGCGACCCCAACTGATGATCGAAGTCGGCGACCGCGTTCGGCTCGGGCAACCCATACTCACTGACAAGGGCAACCCCGGCGTCATGTTTACGGCACCCGGGTGCGGTGAGGTGGTCGCCATTCATCGCGGGGAGCGGAGGTCGTTGCAATCGGTGGTCATCCGGATCGACGGCGACGAGGAGGTCAGGTTCACTTCGCATGATCGCGGCGCGCTGACGACGCTCGACCCACATGAAGTGCGGGAGTCGTTGCTCGCTTCCGGTCTGTGGACCTCGTTCCGGGCACGCCCGTTCGGCAAGATCCCGGCGGCCGATGCGTCGCCGCACTCGATCTTCGTGACCGCGATGGATACCAACCCGCTCTCGGTGGATCCGCGTGTCGTCATATCCGAGCGTGCTCAGGACTTCTGCGACGGTGTCGCCGTCATCAGCAGGCTCACGGGCGGCAAGGTCTACATTTGCCAAGCCCCGGGGACCGAGCTTCAGCTGCCAAAGCTGGAGTCGGTGATCCCAGTTATCTTCGATGGTCCACATCCCGCGGGGCTTCCGGGGACGCATATCCACTTCCTCGACCCGGTCGGTGAAAACAAGTCGGTCTGGCATTTGAGCTACCAGGACGTCATCGCGATCGGCTCCTTTTTCACGACCGGCAGGTTGTCGACGGAGCGCATCGTCGCACTCGGCGGGCCAGTGATTCGGCGTCCTCGGTTGATCCGCACGCGAATCGGCGCGAGTACGGAGGATGTCTTGGACGGCGAGGTCGAGCCCATCGACTGCCGCGTGATCTCAGGCTCGATTCTCGGCGGGCGTCGTGCGGCGGGGCGCGCCCAGTATCTCGGCCCTTACGACCTCCAGATCAGCGTGCTCCACGAAGATCGCAGCCGTCACTTCCTCAACTGGCTCGCACCGGGTGTCAGCAAATACTCGTCGATTCGCGCGTTTGCTTCCGCGCTGCGTCCTCGCAGCCATCGGTTCTCGCTCACCACCTCGCAGAACGGAAGTCCCCGCGCAATGATCCCGATCGGCAATTTCGAGAAAGTCATGCCGCTCGACATCTTGCCCGCGCCTTTGCTCAAAGCGCTCATCGTTCACGACACCCAAACGGCACGGGCGCTTGGTTGTCTCGAGCTCGACGAGGAAGACCTCGCGCTCTGCTCGTTCGTTTGTTGTAGCAAGTACGAATACGGCGCCTACCTCAGGAGCACCCTAGACCTGATCGAGAAGAACGGCTGATGCGTCCGCTGAGAAGATTCCTCGACAAGCTCGCCCCCCTTTTCGCAGCCGGGGGCAGACTCGAGAGCTATCAGGCGATCTACGAGATGATCGACACGCTCTTCTACTCTCCGCCCGACGTGTCGCGACACGCTCCGCACGTGCGCGATGCGATCGACTTGAAGCGCGTGATGGGTCTCGTGGTGATCGGCGTCCTGCCATGCGCCCTGGTGGCGATGTGGAACACCGGCTACCAGGCGAACCTCGCGGTCCAAGAACTGGGCCTCACTTCCCCCGACGATTGGCGGGGTGCGTTGATGGCTGCGCTCGGAATCGGAAACGACCCGAGCAGCATCGGGGCTTCTACCTTCTACGGCATGCTCTACTTCATGCCGATCTACATGATCACGCTTGCGGCCGGCGGCGTTTGGGAGGTCCTTTTCGCCGGCATCCGCAATCACGAGATCAACGAAGGCTTCTTCGTCACGTCGATCCTCTATGCACTGACGCTCCCCGCGACGACACCGCTTTGGCAGGTCGCTCTCGGCATCTCGTTCGGCGTTGTGATGGCCAAAGAAGTTTTCGGGGGCACTGGCAAGAATTTCATGAACCCCGCGCTGGCGGGCCGCGCCTTTCTGTACTTCGCGTACCCGATCGAAATGTCGGGCGAATCGGTGTGGACGCCTCCGATCGACGTCATCACAGGCGCGACGCCTCTTGCGGTCACCGCCGAAAGCGGCGTCCGGGGTCTCATCGAGCAGGGCGTCACTTGGACGGACGCTTTCCTGGGGCCCGTCCAAGGTTCGATTGGCGAAACTTCAACCCTTGCGTGCCTCCTCGGCGGCGTGTTCATCATCTACACCGGTGTAGCTTCGTGGCGGATCATCGCCGGCGTCATGTTGGGCATGGTCGCCACCGCGTTGCTCTTCAATGGCGTCGGGTCGGATGCCAACCCGATGTTCGCGATGCCCTGGCACTGGCACCTGGTGCTCGGCGGGTTTGCGTTTGGGATGATATTCATGGCGACCGACCCGGTCACCGCATGCGTCACCAACCCTGGTCGTTGGATATTTGGCATCCTCGTCGGGGTGATCACCGTAGTCATTCGAGTGGTCAATATCGCGTTCCCCGAGGGCATCATGCTGGCGATCCTCTTCGCCAACATCTTCGCGCCCACCATCGACCACTTCGTCGCGCAGGCCAACATCGCGAGGAGGCTTCGTCGAAGTGTCTGAGCCCGCCAAAGAACAGGGCAGCAAGACGGAGACGGTCGCGCGGACCTTGCTCGTGGCTTTCTTCGTGAGCCTCGTCTGTTCTTCGCTCGTTGCCTCTGCGGCGATTCTGCTACAGCCGCGCCAACTTGCGAACGCCATCCTCGACGCCCGCCGCAATATCCTGGAGGTGGCGGGGCTTTTCGAGCCGGACCGCGACGTGAACCAGCTCTATGAGAGTATCGAACCACGCATCGTCGATCTCGCGACCGGCGCCTACGTGGAGGACATCGATCCGGAGAGCTTCGATCCAGTCGAAGCCGCCAAAGACGCGGAGCTCGGTGTCGAGGTGCCGGCCGACATCGACCTGGCCCGTGTCCGGCGCCGCGCCAAACGAGCGCTCGTTTATCTCGTTCGAAAGGACGACGAGGTGAGCAAGATCATCTTGCCGATCTCCGGGTATGGCCTTTGGTCGACGATGTACGGCTTCGTCGCACTCGAGGCCGATGGCAACACGATCGCGGACATTACGTTCTACGCGCACGGCGAAACGCCGGGGGTCGGCGACTTCATCGCCAAGCCTGCGTGGCGCGCGCTGTGGCGCGACAAGCGCGTGTTCGACGAATCGGGCACCCCGAAGATTGAAGTCGTCAAGGGTCGCGTCTCCCCGGGTGATCCCATGGCCGACTATCGCGTCGACGGGGTGTCCGGCGCCACGCTCACGGGGAACGGCGTCACGAAGCTGATGCAGTACTGGCTCGGCGACCACGGATATGGACCATACCTGCGCAACATCCAACGAGGAGGGGGCACATGAGCTCCGTCGCCAAGCGCGCTCTGCTCGAGCCTGTCGTCGATAACAACCCGGTCACGTTGCACGTGCTTGGCATCTGCTCCGCGCTCGCGGTCACGACGTCGCTGCTGCCCTCACTTTACATGTGCCTCGCGCTTACCGTCGTTGCCGCGTGCGCCAACGCGGCGGTCAGCGCCATTCGTCACGTGCTCCCGAGCAGTATCCGAATCATCGTGCAAATGACGATCATCGCGTCGCTGGTGATCGTCGTGGACGAGTCCCTCAAGGCATTTGCGTTCGAAACTAGCCGCGAGCTCTCTGTGTTCGTGGGCTTGATCATCACGAACTGCATCGTGCTTGGTCGCACCGAGAGCTTCGCCTCGAAGAACCCAGTCGGTTTGAGCTTCCTCGATGGCGTCGGCAACGGGCTCGGCTACAGCGTCATTTTGATCCTCGTTGCGAGCACTCGTGAGCTCCTCGGCGCCGGCACGCTGCTTGGCTACACCATTCTGCCCAGTGTCGCGGACGGCGGTTGGTACAGCCCGAACGGCATGATGTTGCTTCCACCGAGCGCGTTTTTCGTCATCGGTCTCATCATTTGGGCAGTTCGCTCATGGAAGGTCGAGCAGGTCGAAAAGCCTGAGTTCCAGATTCACGAAGTCCACCGCAAGGAGGCGCTGTGATGGGCAACTACCTCGAGCTCTTCATCAAGGCAGTGTTCGTCGAGAACCTCGCGCTCTCGTTCTTCCTCGGGATGTGTACCTTCCTCGCCGTCTCCAAGCGCATCCAGACGGCCTTCGGCCTCGGTGCTGCAGTCATCGCCGTGCAGCTGATTACGGTTCCGACCAACACGTTGCTCTATCACTACGTCCTCGAAGAAGGTGCACTCGGTTGGGCGGGATTCCCTGATGTCGATCTCAGCTTCCTCGGTCTCGTCACCTACATCGGCGTCATCGCTGCGATGGTGCAAATCCTCGAGATGGTCCTCGACCGGTACTTTCCACCCCTCTTTCATGCGCTGGGCATCTATTTGCCGTTGATCACGGTCAACTGCGCCATCCTCGGGGGCACGCTGTTTTCCGTTCAGCGTGACTACACGATGACTGAGAGCGTCGTGTACGGGATCGGGAGCGGGTTCGGGTGGGCCTTGGCGTTGGTCGGGCTCGCTGGCATTCGTGAGAAGCTCAAGTACAGCGATGTACCCGCGGGGCTTCAAGGTCTCGGAATCACCTTCATCATCGTCGGCCTGATGTCACTGGGCTTCATGGCCTTTGCCGGGATTCAGCTTTAGGAGGACACGGCGTTGGGTTTGCAGATCATCCTCGCGGTCACGGTCTTCACAGGAATCATCGTCCTGCTGTCTGCGTTCATTCTGCTCGCACGCTCGAGGCTCGTCGAGACCGGCACAGTGCACATGGTCGTCAACGACGACAAGGACTTCGAAGTGCAAGCCGGGGCGAAGCTCCTGACGGCGTTGGCAAGCGTCGGCTTGTATTTGCCCGCCGGATGCGGCGGCAAGGGTACGTGCGGTCAATGCCGGGTGAAAGTGCTCGAAGGGGGAGGTCCGCTGCTTCCCACCGAGGAGTCGTTGATTGGAAGGCATGAGGCCGCGCAGCACGTCCGGCTCGGCTGCCAGGTGACCGTTCGCGAGAACGTGCGCGTGCGCATTCCCGACGAGGTGTTTGGCGTTCGCAAGTGGGAGTGCACCGTACGCTCGACCGGTGGCCTCAGCACTTTCATCAAGGAAATCGTCCTCGAGCTGCCAACCGGCGAGCACGTTCCCTTCCGCGCCGGGGGCTACGTTCAGGTCGAGTGCCCACGCTACCAAGCCAAGTTTTCCGATTTCGACATCGAACCCGAGTTCCGTGAGGACTGGGACCGCCACAATCTTTGGAGGTTTCGAGCAGGCACCAAGTCGCCGACGACCCGCGCTTACTCGATGGCCAACTACCCGGAGGAAAAGGGAATCATCCTTCTCAACATTGGGATCGCGATACCGCCGCCGGGCTCCAAAGAGAGCGTGCCTCCGGGGGTCGTTTCGTCGTATCTGTTCAGCCTGAAGCCAGGCGACAAGGTGACAATCGCAGGCCCGTACGGTGAGTTCTATGCAAAGGATACCGAGAACGAGATGGTGTTCATCGGCGGCGGCACAGGGATGGCGCCCCTTCGCTCACACATCCTCGATCAGCTGAAGCGCATCAAGACCGACCGGAAAATCTCGTTCTGGTTCGGCGTTCGAAGCAAGCGTGACATGTTTTATCACGAGGAGTTCGAGCGCCTGGCGGCCGAGCATCCGAACTTCAACTACGTCGTGTCGCTTTCGGAGCCGAAGAAAGACGACGACTGGGACGGCCCGGTGGGCTTCATTCACCAGGTCGCATACGAGCAGCATTTGGCAAACCATGATGCGCCCGAGGACTGCGAGTACTACATGTGCGGTCCGCCCTTGATGATCTCCGCAGTTCAGAAGATGCTTACAGACCTCGGTGTTCCCCAGGAGAACGTCATGTTCGACGATTTCGGAAGTTGATCACGATGGTTGTCTACATTCTGAGCTTTGCTGTTTTCGCGCTTGCCCTGAGTGGCTTGAGCATTGGCGTCCTTGCGGGGCGTGGAGGCATTCGCGGAACCTGTGGGGGGCTCAACAACCCGGACGGCGAGGGCTGCGGAGCGTGCGGCCGATCCGCCGCTGGCTCGGCGGACTGTCCAAGGAAGCGTGCAGCATGAACCCAGTCGAGGAAGTGCGAGTTCGAGACGTGATGACGACCAAGCCCGTGGTCTTCACGTGTGAGATGGATCTGCTCGACGCCATTCGCATTTTGGTCGAACGCCGGATATCCGGCGCGCCCGTGATCGACGCGCGCGGCAACCTCGTTGGCGTTCTCACCGAACGCGACTTCTTGAAGGCAGCCCTGGTCGCTGGCTATCACGGCGAGCGCGGCGGATGCGTCGGGGACCACATGAACGCCGAGGTCGAGGCGGTGAACGCAGACGACAGCTTGTTCGACGTCGCGACGCGGTTTGTCGAAACCAAGTACCGTCGGTACCCCGTGATCGAGGATAACCGTGTCGTGGGCGTAATTGCGCGCAGCGACGTCCTGCGCGCCGTAATGGACGCCTTTGGGCGGCGCCGCTCGGGCGTGCGCAGCTCGACGTAACCCATTACGTATGGCGCCCGTGACAAATCCTGCGAAGCTCTCGGTGCACCCGTGGAATGCTTCACCTCTCACGCCATCGATCTGATCGAAGCGGCTTACGATCTCGAAAAGCCGGATTCGGAGTGGCTTCCAAACTTGATCGACGTGGGGGCGCCGATCTTGGATCACGGCCATGGGGTCGTCGGTTTCGAGTTCGTCCGTCCACCCGGCGCCGGAGGCGCGGCGGGCGTGGTCAGCAATCTCCATCTCAGGTCGCTTCCAGCAGACTTCCTCGAGAGGTTTGACGCCGCTCGGAGCGTCATCTCCCCCGAATGTTTCGAGGCGGTTAGTAGCTCGGCGTTTGCGGGCACTTGGACCGAAGTCGCCAAGGACTATCCCGAGGATGCCGAGCGTGCCCTCGAGAAAGTAGGCTACTCAGATCTGCTCGGCATCACGGCCGTCGATGTGAACGGCGTCTGCGTCCAGTTCCTCGCTCCATTGTCACGAGTCATCAAGCTCACTCCTCAGTCGCGGAGGTGTTGGCAGATGCTCGGCGCGCACATCGCCGCTGCCTACCGTCTTCGACGTGCGCTGACCGACGTGGGAGTGTCTTCGCAATTCGGCCCAACGGGGTTGCCGAACGACGCCGAAGCCATCATCGATCCCGAAAGATTTCGCATCGTCGACTCCTTCGGGCGGGCTCAGGAAGCCAACGCCGCCCGGGCCGTTCGCGCTGCTGCGCGCGAGGTCGATCGGGCGCGCGGCAAGCTACGCCACGACGACCCGCAGAAGGCTCTCGAGATTTGGAAGGCATTGGTCAGTGGCCGTTGGAGCATGGTCGACTGGTTCGACACCGATGGGCGGCGTTTCGTCCTTGCAAGACCCAACTCTCCGGATTGTCACGACCCTCGCGGGCTGACGGAGCAGGAGTGCCTGGTGGTCAACTACCTTCTGCGAGGCGAAACCAACAAGCTCATCGCCTATCGCCTCGGTCTTTCGCAGGGGCGAGTTTCCGGCTTGCTAAAGTCCGCGATGCACAAGCTTGGCGTGAAGAGCAGGGTTGCACTCATCGAGAAACTCGGGCCACTGGGTGTTCCCGCGATCTCGGACGATGATCAGTCGGCGGCCTAGTCATCGAGCGCTTCTAGGCCGCGCCGCTCCGCGTCGTCCATTCCGCGGGAAAGGAGGCCGGGAAACAGTCCGATGAACCGGATCAGCTTTCCGCGCCCGCTAGGCACCAGCACTTCGCGGCGCGGCGTTCGGATCGTGTCGACGATGGCGCCCGCGATCTTCTCGGATGGCATTGGTTTCTCCGTGAAGACGACGACGCCTGCGCGCCGTTTGCGCATGCCTTCGAGCATCGGCGTCTCGACGGCGCTCGGACATACGAGGGTCCAATTGATCTCGGCATGGCGGTGATCGAGCGCGCAGCTGTGTGTGTACGCGCGCACCGCGTGCTTGGTTGCGCTGTACGCGGCCAAATCGGGTATGGGTGAGAAGGCCGCCATGCTTGCTACGTTGATCACGTGCCCGCGGTCGCGAGCCAGAAACCGCGGAAGCACCGTGCGTACACCATTCATCACGCCGATGAGGTTCACTTCGACGGTGAGTCGATCGTCGTCGGCAGAAACTTGGTCGCACGGCCCCGGCAAGCACACGCCCGCGTTGTTGATCAACACATCGATCGGGCCTCCCTGTGCTTCGGCTGCTTCGATGACCCGTTCCCAGGCAGCGAGGTCGCGCACGTCGAGGATCGCGGTTTCGATGCCTGGCAGCTCTTCGCGGAGCCGCGACAGACCCGGACGGTCGATGTCGACCGCGACGATTTGGTGCCCAGCCTTGACGCAGAGGCGTGCGATGGCGGCCCCGATGCCCTTGGCGGCTCCAGTAACCAGCACTCGCTTCACCCCTTCTCGCGTCGCCGGCGTGCTCATGCCCAGGGTCCCCATTTGTACATCTTGAGTAGGAGCCTGTCCGCGAAGCGGTCGGGCAAGGATCCGAACATTCGCACCGACGTTCGCGCGGACCACGGGACGAAGTAACGCGTCTTCGGGGTGTCTGCCGTAGCTGCTTTGACGACCGCCTTGCCCACATCTTCCGGCGGCACTGCGCTCTTGAGCTGATCGGTGGCGAAGGCGTCGAGATCTTCCATCAACTTCCGGTAGGGGTTGCTCGGGTCGTCTCGCAGGTGCCGGCCCGCCTCTCGAGACTTGTCGAATGTCGGCGTATCGACGAACCCGGGCACGATGACGCTCAACTCGATGTTCCATGGAGAAAGCTCGAGACGCAGACACGCGGTCAGCGCCTCCATGCCGCCCTTTGTAGCCGCGTACGCTGCGGCGAGGGGCGCGCCCACGTACCGGGAGAGCGAGCTGATGTTGATGATGCGACCGCCGCCTTGATCCCGCATCGCGGGTGTCAGCTCCGCGATCAGCTGCATCCCCGAAAGCAGGTTCACGTCGAATACATGGCGCATCGCCGCGCGGTCCATCTGCTCTAACGCGTAGGGCGGGCCGTACCCAGCGTTGTTGACCAAGAGGTCGACCCTCCCAAAGGTGTCGAGGGCCGTCCTCGCAAGCATCGAGGTCTGCTCGGCGTCGCTGAGGTCGGTGGGCACACTCAACGCTTTGCCACCCTGCGCGATGATATCTGCGACGATGTCTTCGAGCAGGTCCGCCCGGCGCGCGGCCAACACCACCGTGAAGCCGGC
>JAFDAJ010000112.1 GCA_019313915.1 Deltaproteobacteria bacterium | reverse complement strand
TCACGAACGGCTTCGACGGATGCGGGGTTGCTGGGGTCGTAGAGAATGATTCCCTCGAGGTAGCCGAGGTGCCCGCTCTCGAACGTTCCGCCCGCACCCAAGTCGCCGCCATCGTCGATGATGAGGCCCTGTTCGATGTACTTCTGCTTGGCGTTTGCCGCGTACTCGGCTTGCGCGTGCGCGAGGTCCCAGGTGTCGAACGCGCCCATCATCGTGGCCATCCCCTGCGACGGACGGAAGGCGGATTGAATGTTGACGGCGTTGCGCACGAGGAGCCAGAACAACCGCGACTGAGTCGCCCTTCGCTGCGCGGCTCCGAACTTGGATGACTCGGCGAATCGCTGAATCGCCGTGGACTTTCGCACCGGCGCGAGCGGGTCTTTGACACCGGCCAGCAACTTCCCAGCAAGCTTGAGTGAGCGTACCGACACGGAAAGGTTGAACGGCACGGGCGCGGCGTTTGTTTCTTTGAGGATCTCCGCAAGTGCGGCCTCCTTCCAGGCGAATTCCCCATCGGAAGCCGCGAAGAACGCACAAGACAACACATGATTGGCGAACTTCGGAAAGAGCCCGCTATCGAGCGCTTCTTTGAGCTCGAGATTGTTGTTGGTGAGGCCGAGCGCTGTGAAGAACATCGGGGTGCGGAACTCGCCGTAGTTGAGCTCCGCTTCGCCCATCTTGTAGCCCCCATCGCGTTCGGCCTCGCGCGACGGGAACGCGATCGCCGTGAACTTGCTGCGCTTCGGGATCTCCTTGAGGACATAGTTCGGCGACTGGCCTTCGAAATCCCACGAACGCGGCCCGTCGTACTTGTAGAGCTTAATCGAGCATTTCGTGAACACGCCCAAGCCGCCGAACGTGCCGTGAAAGCCTCGCATGACACCGCGCATCGAAGGCCCGGGACCCTCACAGGTGAACCATCCGGCGCCGAAGCCCCCACTACCCAGCGTGACGATGTCGCCGGTCGGGAGGACCCATTCGACCCCGAGGAGATTCCGTCCGGAATAGCTCGTCGACGCGCCGGTCACACCATAGCCCCAGGCTGCCGCGTGTGAAGCGAGCAACGAGTGCATCGCCCCCGCGGAGACGATGTGACAGTTGAGGCCGACCTTCAGAAGCTGCGTTTGCAAGTCGATGCCGCGTACGTAGGGCTCGATGACCGCGATCTGGTTCTTCTCGTCGATGTCGAGGATGCGGTTCATGCGCTTCAGGTCGAGGATGATCGTGTCGTCGTTCGATGCGGCCGCGGCCGTGTGGAAGCCGGTCGAAATCGGCTTGGCCATGTACTTGCTGCGCGAGCAGAAGCGCATGATCTCTTGGATCTCTTCGGCCGAATCGGGCAGGACGACCGCAGCCGGCCGAGGCAACCATTGCGACCCATCCTGATTCATCGTTTCGGGGTTTTGGTAGTACGCGTAGGTGTCGAGCACGCAGGCGGCCCGCTCGACCCAGGGCTCTCCGACGATGCCGGTGAGCGTCTCGTATGCTCGTTCGTCGAGTGCCATCGCTAGAGCCCCCACTTGCCGCGGTGAAGCACGCGGTTTGGATCGAAGAGTGATTTGACCTGACGGAGGAGCGCGAAGTTGGCGGGGTTCTTCGCAAAGATGCGGTCGGCTGTTCCGTAGGGGCGGCTGAAGAACGCGCCGGCGTCGAGGAGCCGCGCGACCGCGTCTTCTTCGAGCCGCTGCATGTTTGCCTGCGCGCTTTGCGAGTGGGAGTCGTAGCTGATCATGAGCTCGACGTGGCAGCCGTGGTTCTGAACGATCGGCTGTAGGTAGAGACCAATCTCCGCCCGTTGGACGCCATGTTCTCTTGCGCAGGCCTCAAAGCACGCGGCGAGCGCGGGCGCACGATCGAGGGTGGTGAGGAAGAAGACCGAAAGGCAGCCGCCTCGAAGGTGGCAGCGCCAATCGACGTCACCGCAGGTGCCGGTCGAGCGAGAGAGGAGATCGCGTGCGGACACGGCGTCGAGCGCCGGAAGGAGCGCGAGGTCATGCCGGGCGGCGTGGGCGCCGATGTCTTCGCGCTGGTAGGCGACCCGCTCTTCGGGAAGCCGTTCGAAGCCCGCAATGTTCTGCAAGCAGAGGAAGCTCGGCAGCGATTCGCACAGCGAGGCAAACTTTTCGCTGTCGGTGCCGGCCATCAGCATGGCGGCCGCCCGATGGTTCAGGATGAACGAGTGCTCTCCGAGCAGTGCGCGCTGCACGTCGTAGACGTAAGGGATCAATGCGTCTAGGGAGCCGGCGCTCAGGAGATGCGGATCCTCGATCGACGGAAGGAGCTCTGTCCTGAGGGTGGCCCAGGTGACGATGCCCATCGTTCCCTGCGCGCCCTGCAACACGCGATGGAAATCGGTATGCGACGGCCCCGACGAAAATTTCTGGGCCCCTCCAGCCTTGCGTTGCGCTTCGATCGAGCCAGGGCCGCCCGCCGCGCCCGTGCGAAAGTGCTCGCCGCTTCCGAACAAGAACTCGGTACTTCCGACGGGATCGCTCCCGTCCCATTGCTTGTTCGGCCAAGTGATGGGCTCGCGATCCATCACGGCAGCGAGCACGCTCTTGGTGCTGCGGGGCGCGAGCGGCATTGGAAGGGTCATGCCGTGGGGCTGCAACGCCTCGAGCAGCGCGTCGTACGTCACGCCAGGCTCGACGCGACACACTCGGTTGCGTCGGTCGATCAGGTCGATCCGCTTCCATGAGGAGAGATCGACGAGCGCGTGCGCCGCTTCGCTCGCCAAGCCGTCTCGGAAGCGCGGGCTTCCCGAGGACGTGACGACGAGGCTCTCGCTGACTTCATTGGCGTGTTGGATGAGCCGTTGCAGCTCACCGACGTCACCGGGGGCGAGCACTCGCGACGGCTGGCAGATGCTGATCATGTCGCCCTCCCCTGCAAGCCGGCGGCTTCGTAGACGAGGTCGATGAGGTCGAACACCGGCATCGCACCGCCCGGTTGCCAGCGTTCGAGATTGGTGGCGCAGTAGCGACACGCGGTCACGATGGCTTCTGCCCCCACGTCCTCGGCTTCCTCAATGCGCGATTCGGCGGCGGTCCGCGCGACCTCCGGGTGCGCTTCGGGAACCCCACCGCCACCTCCGCAGCAAAACGAATACTCGCGGATACGATGCATCTCGGTTCTCCGAAGCCCTCGGATCCGATCCAACACCCGGCGCGGGGGATCGTAGACGCCGTTGACCCCGTTGTTGATCGGCTTGGGCGGATCGAAGTAGGTGAGCACGCCGTGCGTCATCTTCTCTTCGCCCTCCCATGATTGCGGGGGCTCGCTTTGGCGCCCGAGGTAGCAAGGGTCGTGATAGGTCACGCTGCGCTCGATGGGCTCCGGAAGCGAGAGGCGCCCGCGGCGAAGCAAGTCGTCGAGGAGCTCGCTCGCGTGCACGACTTTTGCTCGTGGGGCGCGGGCGTACCGCGGATAGTGCGCTCGGAGGAGGCCGAGGTGAGAGCCCGACGGGACTACGATGGTCGACACGCCGGACGCGTCGAGAACGTCGCACACGTGAGCGGCCTGCGTCTCGAGCACGCCGCGGTGTGCGGTCCAGAAGGCGTCGATCCCCACATCGGGCTCGCGATCGAGAATGCCCACATCGAGGCCCGCTGCAAGCATCAGCTCTGCGAGCTTCCGCGCCTGCGTCGCGTGCCTTGGGTCCTCATAGACCGAGGCTCCGGTGTAGAGGAGCACGTCGGCTCGCTCTTCCGGAAGCGACTTGAGGTCGAGCCCCGCCGCCCAATTGCTGGCGTCGGCGGGTGGCGGTCCGTTGGAATAACCGGTGCCGCGGAGGCGGTCGGCCGCTGCTCGGTGTACGTCGGGCCCGTGCCCTTGGGCGACGATGTGCTCGCGGAGGGCAAGAATCACGTCCTGGCGCTCGGCCTCCATGATGAACTTGCACGAGACGTCGCAAAGACCGCAGGTCGTGCAGGCAAACGCGACGCGCGCGAGGTCGTCGTCGACGTCGATTCGCCCGTCGATGAGAGACAGCGCCATGACTTGAAGCCCGCCGCCCGAATACGCGTGGAAGTGGTTTGTGATCACCGGCGGGCACGCGTTCGCGTACTTGGCATCCTTCACCGTCGGCATCGGCACCATCTTGCAAAGGCTGCAGCGCGTGCATTTCGTCATCTCGGTGCGCAGGGCTTCGAGCCGTCGTTTCGTCATGGCTGTCCCTCTTCGCCGAGCTTGAAAACCTGGCCGCGCGCACCGTCCAAGCGAATGCGGTCGCCAGTCCGAATGGTTTTGGTTGCACCCGCCACCCCAACGACCGCCGGCACGCCATACTCTCTCGCGACGATCGACCCGTGAGACAGGAGACCGCCAACCTCGACCACGAGCCCCGCAGCTTGCGAGAAGAGCGGGGTCCAGGCCACGTCGGTGACGGGCGCCACTAGGATTTCACCGGGCTCGATGTACGCGCCGTGCCGAAGGTCCGTCACGACGCGCGCCAGGCCCGTGACCGTACCGGGACTCACGCCTAAGCCATCGAGCTCCAAACGGTAGGGTAGCTCCTGTGGATCCAACATGCGCGGCGCGCCCTGCTGGACCTTTGGGACCTCCACTTGTTGCGACCAGCGGTAGTCGCGTCGGCGCCGTTCGATGAGCTCGGCGGACTGCTCAGGGGTGTGCGCGCCTGCCATGAGCGCCTCGAGCTCGCCCCACACCAGAAAGAACATGTCGTCTTCGGCAGCGATCAGCCCGCGTTGAACCAATCGGTGATTGAGCTCCCGGTAGATGCGGCGCGAACGATCGAGCCGATGGATGACGAGGTCCTTCATGGTCTCGCGTTGGACGAAGCCGGTGCGGGCGCGCCGGATCAGCTGCCTCAGCCACAGTCGCCGCCACGCGCTCAGCGAGTCGAGCCGTCTCATGGCGTTCTGGTGCGCTAGCCTTTGACGCTCGCGGACGTCGATGGGCTTCACCGCACCCGGACGCAGATGGTTCCGAATCAGCGCGACGACCTGCACCGGGTCCTCGCGCCAGCAAGGCCGGCTGAGCTCGGCCTCCGCCACGCCGCGGTGACCGTGCCGGCCTAGAAACCGCTCGAGCTCTTCATGCAGGGGATGGTTGCGCAGCGCCTCGAGGACGGTGGCATCGTCGGCGCCGCTTCGAAAGACTCGGGTAAGCTCGTCGGAGCGGATGATCTTCTCGCCGAACGCGTGCAGCTCGAGCGCTGGCTCTGCACTCGGCAGGCGCTCGATGCCCGTCACGAGCTCGGAGGCCAACCCTCCGTCCTCGTCGCCAAGCCACCGCGCCGTAAACCTGCGGAGCTGAGCAAAGGCGACCGAGGCAAGCGTGGATGCCCAGACGTGGACGACGGATGGCCTCGCGAGATCGTCGGTCATCTGGACGTGCTCGAGCAGCACGCGGTCGGGTGCGTTTGCTAGCCACGCCGCATTGAAGCGCTGTGCGTCTGCCTCCGCCTCACGACGACAGGTTTCGATTTGGCGGTTCATGGAAAGGAGGTTCGCGAAGACGACCCGTGCGATGCGGATGAGCGCCGGCAAGCGATGCGGCATGAAGTCTCCGGGGCGAAGCGACGGCGTGCTCGTCTCGGGTTTGCCCACGAACTCTTCGAGAACCGTGTCGGGCGTCATGCCGGGGGTTCGTTCCGAAGCCTCGACCAAGAGCGACACGTTGATGTAGGGCCTGTGAAAGAAGAACCCAAGCACGGAGGGCGCTGCGTCCGCCGGAGCAAGCGCGCCGAGGCCCTCGAGCTGGGTCCGAAACGCGTGCTCGATGAGCTTCCCCGTGTGGTCCCAAGAAAGCGGGGTCACACAACCCGGGAGGACCTCGCTGATGTTCCCGTTCGAGTAGAGAGGATACCGCGGGTCGATCCGCGTGTTGTTGCCCGGTGCCCAACCCGCTGGAGGTGGTCCGAGGGAGGCCGGTTGCGACGTAATCGAGCGGGCTTGCAGGAGGAAGAGGGTTCCCGCTTCGTATGTCCACTCGATGTCGACGGGCGCGCCGTGCCGCTTCTCGACGGCGATCGCGAGCTTTGCCACGTCCGCTGCCTGCTCTTGCGAGAGGCAGAGCGCGCCGCGCGCCTCGGTGGAGACTTCGACGGTGTCCACGCCCTGTGCGCCCGCGACCACGCGAACCTTCTTCTCCCCCACCCGCTGCGAGAGGATCTCATACCGCTCGCGTTCCACCCGGTACATATCGGGCGAGGCGATGCCCCCCACCACGGACTCGCCCAGCCCGTAGTTGGCGTTGATGACGATGTGGTCGTCGGCGGCCATCGGATCGACCGTGAAGCAAACCCCTGCGGTGTCGGCGCGGAGGAGGCGCTGCACCACGACGGCCATGAGGTCCTCGGTGCAATCGCGCTCCTCTCTGTAGCGGACCGCGCGTTCGCTGAACGCCGAGCACCACGAGCGCTGAATCGCTTCGCTCACCTGCTCGGTGGTGACTCCGAGCGTCGTGTCGTACTGGCCTGCAAAGCTCGCGCTGTCGGTGTCTTCGGCGATGGCGGAAGAGCGCACGGCCCAAAGGCCGGTGCGATGCCGGTCTGGATCGCAGGCCGTAAGCTTGTCGGCCACCTCCTCCGCAAGCTCAAGCGGGAAATCGGCGTTTGCGATTGCATCGCGCAGCCGATCGGCGAGCTCGGCAACGCGACCACAGTCTGGCGACGCGAGCTCGGCGCGCGCTGCCGCCACGTCCAAGCCGTCGAGGAATGAAGCGAAGGCGCGGGTCGTCACCACAATCCCGCTCGGAACCGGCATGTTCGCGCCGATGAGGTCGGCGAGCTCGGCGCCCTTGCCACCACAAAGCACACGGGACCTCGCCTCGGGAGATCGCAAGTCGACGACATTCATGAAAGCCGCTCCATGAACTCCACCATGCCGTCGGCGGTACGGCCCTCCCACCGGTACTCGGCCCGGGCGGCGGTGACGAGAACGTCCTGACTCTCCGGATCGGCGATGACAGGGAGCGGAGTCGTGACCTTGGCTTCGAGTGTGATGCGGCGGCCGGACTTCGTCTTCAGCCACAGGTCCATCGAGTCGGGCCAGTACTGGCTGGTGTCATGCGTGGCCTCGTAACCCCAACTGTCGAGGGCCTCGGTCTCGCCGGCGCCGTGGACGAAGCCGCTTTGCACCCGCATTCCTAGAACGTCGACTTGGGTCGCGTTGAAGCAAAGGTCCTGCCCGAACTGGCAAGACACCCACCGCCAGCTCGCGGGAACCCCCATGTCGCGAACGCCCCAAGAGTGGTCGCGTTGCCCGTGACCGGCGATGAGGTGGCGCTCGCCGTCGACGGTCACCGTGCCCCGTGCGGTCATCGATTGCTCGTAGTGGTGTGCACCCATCATGGCAGGCAGAGCGCCGAGCGCGCGTACCGTTCTCCGAATCGTTCGAAGGGTGCTTCCCCGCTTGCCGAGCCGGAGCATCTCACCGATCGGACGCGTGCGGACGGAACGGTCGTCGTAGTCGACCGCGGCGCTCAGCCGCTCGACCTCGAGATCGAGCTCGAGGTGCTTCGCCGGTGCGCTGGTGTCGAGCGTGCGCAGGATGTCGTCGCTCGAAGCCGCTCGGTCGTAGTGATGAATGGGCCCGTCGTACGTGATGTGCCAGCGTCCAAACGGCTCCGCGCAACGAAGCTCGATCCCGCCCGCCACGATCCTCGATTCGTCGCCATCGAGCCTCTGCGAGGTGCGAATGAATCCGGTGGTGTGATCCGGCAGGTAGAGGCAGATGAAGCCGTCCCGGTTGTCCGCGTTGGGCGAGGCTCCCACCCGAACCGCGCACCCCCACCCTGCGTCCGTGTCGAACACGTTGAAATAGAAAGACTCGTTCCAATGCGCTTGCTTGGTCGATGCATGCCAGTGCTCGTCAGTGGATTCCAACGTCACGCCCACCACCTATCGCTTGTAGACGAACTGCAGCGACACAGAGCCGTTGACGGTCTTGTAGTCGCCTTCGCACCCGATGCGAACGAAGCCACTGCATGCGCCTGGGTCCGTGCTCGGCCCGACGTGCGCGCTCGCAAACGCCGCTTGGAGTGCGAAGTCCACCGCGAAGCTCTTCCAGCTCGCGCCGAACCCCGTGCTGAATGAATGACTCCATCCCGGGGGTGGCACCACGGGCTGTGCTCCCTCCGCCGTCGTCGCAGACGAGCTCGGCACGTAGCCTCCGCGCACCGCGAAGCGCGAGTTGATCTGATAGTCGACGCCGAAGCGGAGGCTGAACGCGTTTTGCCACAGGAACAGGATGTCTGCGGTTTCCGGCAGCAGCGGCTCCATGCCGTCCAGCGTGAGCGTCTGCTTGTCGTTCGCTGATTCGTAGAACATCACGTGAAGCTCGGCCGCCACCGTGAGCGCGTCGTTGAGCAACGAGTACGCAAGGCCGCCCGACAATACGTGGGGCGTCGAGAAGCGTGCGGTGACCGACGAGCCGACCTCGACCAGCCCCTCCGTAGTGAGGTCTCCGCTCAGACGGCTGGTCGCCACGGTGCGATACATGAGCGACAGCGCGAGCTCCGAGGTCGCGCGCCACGTGAGGCCGATGCGACCGCCCGGCCATCCGGCTCCTCCAAGGGTGGCGGACGTTGGAACGATCACCGGTCCGAGCTCAGCCGGAATCTTGGCGCGTTGCCACGCGAACGGGACCCGGAGCGTGACACCGAGATCAAACGACTTGGTGACCTCGATGCCTACCCCGACGGCCGCTTCACCCGACACGAACGTGACTTCGAAGTCCCCAGTCGCGCCCGCCTGCCCGTACAAGTCCTGCACGTTCGAATACTTCGCCCCAAAGAGCCCGAGTGCGTACGCCCCGAACCCCAGGACGACACGATCGGCTATCCGAACCGCCCCAAAAAGGCTGGGAATGGGTCCAAAACCAAGGTCCGATTGGACCTCGGTGTTGGGCCCCGACAGCGGCGCTTGGGACACCGAGAACACCGGGGTGATGTTCACGCTCATCCCACCGCGGTCGATTCCGGCGAGATTGGCGGGGTTGATCGCCAGCGCAGAAGGATTGTCGAGGTACGCCATTCCGGTCGTCCCGGCGGCGATGCTTTTTGCATCGTAGGAGGACGGCTCGATGTTCGCCGATGCCGGGCTGCAGACGAGCCCTGTCAGCAGCGCAACGATCCCCGCGATGTTTGCTCTGGCGCTCATGCGTCCTCCTCGGTTGATTCGATCCGTGCGAGCTCTGCTCTTGCGATTCGGTCGACGAACGCGAGCTCCGACTGGAAGAACTCGGGCTCGGGAACGACCGACCACAGCAACGCGCCACCCAGCAAGGTGGCGAGAATCCCCGTGACGTTCGACTCGAAGTGCGACTCGTCGG
>JAFDAJ010000111.1 GCA_019313915.1 Deltaproteobacteria bacterium | reverse complement strand
CTGGCTTGCAGGAGCTCGTCACGACAGCCGTCGGTGGTGACTGCGACGCGTGACTTTGGGAGCGTGGCGTATCGTGTCCAGCGCGCGTAGCCGGCGCCGTTGAGGAGGATCAGGTCGGCGCGCTGGTACCGGCCGATCGCGTCGGGAGCTGGCTTCCAGAACGCGGGGTCGACGTCGGGAGGCGCCGGGAAGACGATCTCGACGCCTTCGGGCGCAAGCCGCTCGGCAAAATAGGCGAGGGGATAGTTGACGGTGTAGACGCTCGGGGCCCGCTCGTCCTTGGGCGCCGCCGCCTCCTGCGCGTCGTTCTTCGAGCAGCCGAAGGCGACCAGCGCCAGCAGGAACACCATGCACGCGCGTCGCGCCGTATTGACCATCATCTTCAAGAGCCCCGCAAGACCAGATTTTGAAGCCAGGTCTCTCCGTAGTGCGTGATCACGAACCCGAAGAACGCCGCCAGCGCCACGCTCGTCCCCACCATCAAGAACACCTCGGCGCCCATGATCTGCACGGCTTTCCACCGGCCGCAACCCAAACGCGCCATCGTGCGGAGCTCTTCGGCTCGAAGACGCCACGAAAGCACCATCACCAGGACGAACATCAGGGCCGTGGCGAGGCCGACGGTCCACACGATGATCTGGAGCACGCGCTCGAATCGGAAGATCTGTTGGTTCAAACCCTCGACGACTTGGGCGGGGCGCAGAAGCTGCCTCGCCGAATCGTTCACGAAGCGGCCTCTCAGCAAGACGCCAGCTTTGTCGTCGCTCGGTATCACGATGACGGCGCTCACCGGGTAACCAGCCGGGTCACCGTGGAAGTGGAAGCTCTCGGCGTTGTCATCGGTGATCTCGTTGTACTGAACCAGCTTCGCGTTGGCGGTCGCCGTCCCGTCCGTGCGCTTCAACAGGACGTCGCCGCTGGCGGTCGACAGATCTTGGTGGCCATGGCCGAGCCCTTCAGCCACCCACGCGGTCTTCACGTCCACGAACACGACGCGATCATCGGGCCCGTACGAGGGCTCCAGCGTCCCAACGACGTGCAACCGCAAAGGATAGACGCCGGCGAGGTCAAACAGGGCAGAGGGTGAGGTCAGAAGCGAGTCGCCGGGCTTCAGCCCAAGGGTCGTTGCAACCTCCGCGCCGAGCACACACTCGCCGAGCGTGGCCAGCGCGCGCCCATCCGCGGTCTTCAAGGCGCGAAACGAAAAATAGTCCAAGCTCGTCCCGACCACTGGGAACTGCCGCGCCATCAAGCCGGTTCGCATCGGGATCGCTTGCGCGAGGCCAGTCTCGTCGATTTCGTTGGCGTCCGCAGCCGTCAACGCCTCGATTCCCTTGGGCTGGAAGTAGAGGGCCTCGACGACGAGGTCCAAGCTACTGCCGCTCTTGCCGAGCAGGAGTGGAGTGCTCTGCGCGCGTGCCATCAGCGACTGCTGAATGACGGCGCTCATCGCGCGCATCACGAGAGGGAGGCCCAGGAAGATCGACAACGAGAGGACGAGCAGAAGCGTTTTCGAGCGGTGGTGAACGAGATAGCGCCACGCCAGGTACAGGCTGTCCTTCATGGCTCGCTCCCTCCGAACGCCGATACGTCGACGACTTGGTCAAACCGATCGAGCAGGCCGTGGTCATGGGTCACCATGAGAAGTGTCATCGAAAGGGCGTCGCACTGATCGAACAAGAGGTCGATGGTGCGTTGCTTGGTAGCAGGGTCGAGGTTGCCGGTTGGCTCGTCGGCGAGGACGAGCTTGGGCGCAGTGACCAGTGCGCGTGCGATGGCGACGCGTTGACGTTCACCCTGTGAGAGCTCGTCGGGGCTGCGTCTCAGAAGCCGGTCGATCCCGAGGTCGGCCGCGAGGCGCTGTGCGCGAGCGCGGGCGTCGGCGTCGAGAACGAGGTCGTGGTGGAGTCGATAGGGGTAGAGGATGTTCTCCAACACGTCGAGGTAGTCGAGGAGAAGGAAATCCTGGAACACAAACCCGATCGTCTTGATGCGAAACGAGCGCCGCGCGGCCAGCGATAGGCTGTCGACGCGCACACTGGCGGTGTTGACCCGGCCGCCGTCGGGGCACGCGATGCCCGAGATCACGTTGAGTAAGGTTGTCTTCCCCGAGCCACTTGGCCCGATCGCTGCCGCCTTCGTGCCAGCGGAAATCCGCAGTTCCGGCACGCACAGGGAAAAACCACCCTGCGTGTACTCGAACCGCACGTCTCGGAGATCGATCATCGGAGCGGCCCGCCGGCGGCCGCCTCTTCACGCACCCACAGCGCCATCCCGACAAGGCATACTGCGTTTGAGGCCACATCGGTAGGCCTTCTATTCCTCCGCATCGGGATCTTCGCGTGGTGTCGACTTTCTTGGGAGCGACACTATCTACGAGTATTTGGGGAGACACCATGAAAGTCGCCTACGTCCATCTCGGCATCGCGATTGTCGCGGAAGTCGTGGCAACCAGTGCCCTCAAGGCGTCGGCAGGATTCTCCCAGCTGATTCCAAGTATCCTGGTCATTGGCGGATACGCGCTCGCGTTCTACATGCTCTCGATCGTGGTCGAAAGCATTCCGGTGGGCATCGCCTATGCCGTATGGGCGGGCGTCGGCGTGGTGCTTGTCGCCATCGCGGGCGCGATCGTGTACCGGCAAATCCCGGATCTAGCTGCAATCATCGGAATGGCATTGATCGTCGCCGGCGTGGTGGTCATGCACCTGTATTCGAATTCGATTGGCCATTAATGGGGCGGCATGATGAGCGGTGATGGTGGGAGCAACAGGAGCTCCCTGCATGTCGACCCCAGCGCGCCGCGCTCGCCCCCGATTCCGACGTCCATCGACGTGCTCTATCGTGATGACGCGATCGTCGTCGTCGACAAGCCTTCGGGTCTGTCCGTTCATCGCGGTGACGACCAGGGTTCGACGTTTGCGCTCAATCTTACGCGCAACGCGATCGGTCAGTGGGTGTACCCCGTGCATCGCCTCGATCGCGCGACCAGTGGAGTGCTCGTGTTCGCCCTCTCATCGGAGCATGCCCGGACCCTGCAGGATTCATTCAGCACCCGCAGCGTGAACAAAATCTACCTCGCACTGGTCCGCGGAACTCCCCCACAAAGTGGCGTGATCGACAGCCCGATGGCCAAACGTGAGGGTGGTCCAGATGTAGAATCAGTGACCGAGTACCAGACACTCTTCGCGTCCGATGTGCGGCTCTCCCTCGTCGAGGCGCGGCCGCGAACTGGGCGTCGTCATCAGATCCGCCGCCATCTGCGGCGCATCGACCATCCCATTGCCGGCGACGTCAACTACGGAAATGGACCTGACAACCGCCGTTATCGCGCCGAGCTCGGTCTTTACCGGCTTGCCCTCCACGCGCAACGGTTGTCGTTCGTACACCCTACGAGCGGCGAACGCGTCACCTTCGAGAGCGCCGTCCCCGAGGATCTCGCCGGTCCGCTGCGACGCATTGGCGTGCCCGCGGCGCTCTTTGGCAACCTTCGCTACTGATCGTCACAGGTCATACTGCCGTAGGTCGCGTATCCCTCTAGCACGGGCACCCTCATGCGGTTTGGGGCGTCGCCGGGCCAGCCCCATGAGGCGCGACAATTCCCGGCCGTTCCACCGAGCTCGAACTGATGCTCACCGGGGGTGACCTCGGTGAAGCCCCCCTCGGCGAGAGGGTATAGGTACAGGAAGTGTGCGCGCGTCGTCGCTTCTAGGTCCAGGCTGTATTGCATGGTCTCCGCATCGAAGTAGAACGATTCGCCGACCGCGTCGATCGTCGAACCGACGGGCATGAAGGTCACGCCCGGGTTGGGGCTTGGCCACCTCAGGAGTCCGACGATCCCGCCCGTCCACGGGTAGTCGGCCTGTAGATGCCCGGCCATGACCTCTAGCTCCGCATCGGCATACATCCGCCACTGCGCCGGCCAGGGGCCACTGCCCCCCTCAGGGCCAAAGGTTTCGTCGGTCACGTCCCCGGTTACGTACGGACCGTAACCTTCCTTTTCAATGGTGATCGTGACCTCTTGGTTGGCAGCCACGTCCAGGGTTGCCAAGCCCGACGAGTTGGTCGTGACACAGTTGTCGGTGCTCACCTCGCAGAACCTCGCACCCTCCAGCGGCAGATCTAGCCCCCCCGGATTGAATGCAGTGGCGAGCATCTCATACGACCGCACCTCGGGTTGACCCCCCGTGCCGCCTGTCCCAGCGGTGCCGCCCGTCCCAGCGGTGCCGCCTGTCCCAGCGGCGCCGCCCGTGCCGCCATCGCCGTCCGCGTCACTGCATCCTACGAGGGGAAACAACGACATTGCGAAAACACATATCCAAAATGAAAGATGGAACTTCATAACTCCTCCAGCTCAAACGCGCCCACGTCGCACGCATCGCCTTGCGGGCGTGCCACGCTACGCTGGTCTTCATTCACCTCGCACATCGCCGCCGGAATCACGTCGACAGCGACGCTGCCGGGCAGGAGTGCGTGGGTCATCGTCGGGCCGCCGTTGTCGGCGAGCGTTCCGAGCTTCAGGCCCTCAGCACTGACGTTGACCTGGTCGGACACCTGGTCGAAGCGGCAGGTGTCGTCGGGACTCTCGATGTTGTAACCGCCGGAGGTGCTGACGTCGTCACCGATGCAGTTGCCATCAATCAACGTGTTCGCCATGCGAAGCGTTCCGGCGTTACGAATGTCGGCGCCTTCGCCTCCCGCGGTATTCCCCGACACAGTGCTGTACGTCACCGTCGCTGCCCCGATGTTGAAGATGCCGCCGACCCCCTCTTCTGAAACGTTGCCCGACACCGTGCAGTTTGACAGCGTCAGCGTCCCCGAGTTCTCAATGCCACCGGTATGATCGGCTGAGTTGCCCCATACGGCACTGTTCGACAGCGTCAGCGTCCCTGAGTTGCAAAGGCCACCGCCGCCGACTGCCGCGGCGTTCCCCGACACCGTACTGTTCGTCAGTGTGAGCGTCCCGTTGTTGAAGAAGCCGGCACACGCTTTCGCGGTGTTGCCCGCGACGGCGCTGTCGATGAGCGTCAGCGTCCCGAAGTTGCAAAGCCCTCCGCCGCCGGCTGCCGCGGCGTTCCCCGATACCGTGCAGCTCGTCAGCGTCAGCAATCCGTTGTTCAGCAAGCCGCCACAGCTCTCGACATCGTTCGGGGTCGCAGAGCCTCCAGTCAGCGTGAGGCCGTCGAGCTTGGCGGTCACCTCAGGGAGCACCGAGAACACGCGATGGTCGTCGTTTCCGCTGACCGTTAGGTCGCCGCGCCCATCGAGAACAACGTCCTTGAAGATGGTGATTTCGGCCTCAGTCGTCACCCTCGTCGGACCATCGCAGTCAAACGTGTACGGCCCGCCGCCTGCTGCAATGGCGTTGCGAATCCCCTGCTCGGTGCACGGGAGAACCGAGCCGCTCAGCGCGCATTGAGCAGCCTGACACATGCCTCCGACGCACGGTGTTCCGTCCGCCACGGCTGTGACGCCGCACGTCTTCTCATCGCAGTAGGGACTCGAGCAATCGTTGAAGTCGTCCTCGCAGTGTTCGTCGTCGTTGCACTCGACGCATTTCCCCTCGCCGTCGCAGACGTTCTCCCCATCACAAGGCGTGTCCTCCGGTTCATTGATGAAGACACACACGCGTGGGTGTGTGGAGTCGCACAGGTCTTCGGTGCAGTCGTTGCGATCGTTGCACTCGACTTCTTCGCACAGGTCAAGTCCTCCTGCGCCGCCGCCACCATTTGAGTCGGCAGTCTCGCCGCACCCAACACTCGACAAGACGAGCAACCCAACGAGGCATGCCAAGCGCAAAAGCAGGCGCATCACATCGTTGATTGTTCGCACGGTATCCTCTCTTCCTTGAAATTGCTCTGCCGAGCAAAGCCGAAGCTAGTCAGTCTTCAAAGAACTCGGGATGGCCTTGCCGGTACTCTTCGAAGGTCCCGGGTTCCACATCTGCGCCGCAGTCTGGCGTGGTTCGCTCGAGGTCCTCGCGGATGGCGGTCGTCTCCGCTTTCGTCGTGCCCCAAGGAAACAGATCACCTGTGACCCTCAACAGAGGATCGCCCATGAGGACAACGCCCAAGTGCCAAGTATCGCTGTACTTGCCCACTTCGTTGAACCACGCCTGATAGGCTTCGCCCCAGCGCATGCCGTCGGCCAAGTTTTCGTGAAAGAGGCGTGGGTTGGTCTGGTGCCCCAGCTTGGTCGATCCGATGATCGCCAGGCCGTAGTCCGTCCCCACTGTGTATGCCTCGGCGAGATTTGACTCCTCCGTGAAGTTTGCGGCGAAGCAATTCGTCATGTTCACAAACGAGGTTTTGAGATTGTAATCAACCACAGCCTGCGAGGTCAGTAGGCTGTTGGTCGGTTCTCCATGTTCGTCGAGCTCCGCGATGCTCAGAAGCCATGGGCTCGCGTGCATCTTCTGGTAGACGAACTCCGCGCCATCGCCCGTGAGCTTCGCGAGATAGTTATCGAGGGTACTATCAGCCTTATCCTGGATGATTTCGATTGAGCTGTAGAGCTCGCGCAGGCTGAGCGCATCCGAGTAATTGTTCCCGGACCAGTCGTCATCGATGAAGATGAAGGCCGAGACATCCACGAGCGCCCCAACATGGCGATAGTGATGCGCCCGTTCGAAATAATCCTGAAGCTGCGCCGGCGTGCCGTTGAGGCGCGCGGTATAGATGTCGAGCTCGAGGGGGGTGTGATAGTCGAAGCGCCCGTCGTAGTCCTGGTCCACCCAACGCGCATCTCGGTCGTGCAGATAGATGTCGGTCGGGAACTCCTCGTATCCCCTGAGGCCGACCTGCTCGTACCACGCGGCTGGCAAATCGCCGATGAGAAGCGCGCCTTCGATGTCATGAAAGTCGATATAGTCGAACAACAGGGCCTTGAGCTCATCCACGGTACCCGGCAGCACCCACGGCTCCACGTGGATTTCAAACCCCTCGGCCTGCATGGTCTCCGCGTACTGCTCAAGACTGGCCTCGAGTGGGTCGTGCAGAGAACTCTCCACGACAATCAAGAAGCTCTGGCTGTCCGAATCCCCGCATCCAAAGATCAGCGTGCCCACTAGCACGAGCCCGAACAGGTAACGCATCACGAACCTCCGAAAGCTCAACGGTCTGCCTTCAGCTCGCCCATCCTTCGCACTGCACGGGAGATGCACGACGCATGCCAATTGAGAACTGTCGGTAATTGCCTACGTGGGGCCACACGAGGCTATGCGAGCAACGACAGGTTTGCGTTTCGACGAGAGTCAGCGCACGAAATGCAGCATACGTAATTCTTTACTGTGTAGCTTCTTCGCTTGACGTCGAGACGATCACTCGGCCAAGTCGGTGCGACCCGACTGCACGGGAAGCCTGCCCTTGTACTCAATTGTCGTGGCCCAGGCTCACCGGCCACTCTATCGAGGATGGGCTTGCTCGCGTCGTCGCGGTTCTAGATGGCGCCGCGGCTGACGTACGAGAACTGCAGCAGGACCGAGTTTTCCTGCATCGAGTTGGTGACGCTACTCGTGCCCGGAGGAATGGCCGGGTTGAGGATCTCGCCCGTGCCGCTGTTCCTGAACGCGTGATAGTACGCCGCCGTGATCTCGAATTGCTTGGTGGCCCGGATGCCCACTCCAACCGAAATATGGTGCTGAACGATCGCCGGGGCGGCGATGTTTATCATCGACAGGCTGTCTGGTACCGGATTGTCCGAGAAGTTGTAGCCACCGTAGAGGGCGATGATATCCGCCGGCTCGTACTTTACCCCGAACGCGATCGAGTAGATGTTGTCCCAGCCGAACCCGGCGAGGGAGCCGTCCGCGTTGAAGGGCCCGGTGGACGGAATCTCGAAGCCCGGCGTGTTCTTGTAGAAGTAGTACTTGAAGTCGGCGGTTAGAAGCAGCTCGGGCACCGCCTGCACAGCTACCCCTCCGCCCACTACCGCAGGCACGTTGAGCTTGAACGAGAAGGTGCGGGGCTCACCGAAGTTGGCCAGATTCGGGTTGGCGTGGGTCGAGTTCCACTCGAACGGGCGGAACCACTGTTCGCTGGTATAGGAGGCTCCGAACGCGAAGATGTCGTTCACATTGTACAGCAGCCCGACCTGGAAGCCGATCCCGAAGGCACCGTCCGCCGCCGTGGCGTTGGGGAAGAAAGCGGTTCCCGTAGCGGGGTCGAAGTCGGGAGACGCGGCCGGCATCGGCGCAACCGCAAGCGCGGCCCGGTCGATGTTGAGCGCGGCGCCCAGCCACAGGTCGTCCGTTACGGCCCAAGCTACCGACGCCGCGATCTTGAGCAAACTGTAATCGCTGTAGACCTGTCCGAATCCGTTCGGTTGGGGCAGCAGGATGGGGTTGGCAGATTGTCCGGGAGCGGTGGGGACGGCGCTAGCGGGATAGTCCACACCAAAACCGCCGGTGCCCAGGCCGGCGAGGCCAAGCACCACTCGGTCGCCGGGCAGCCTATAGCTGGCGCCGAACGCGGGGATGGGAACGAAGGCCTTCTTGCTCTGCGTCGAGCCGCTCAACGTGCCTCCCCCCGGGGTCGGCGCCGAGCTCGACACGGTGCGGTCGGCCTGGAACATCTCCATGCTGAATTCCATTCGCAGGCCGTCGAACGCCATGATCCCCGCCGGGTTGAGATTGAACGTGCCCAACAGGCTTTCGGGTGCGGAGATGCCGGCTCCACCCATAGCGGAGTTGACGGCGCCAATGCCATGCAAGAAGTGGCCGTCGGTCGCGAAGGCTGTCGGAACGTTTGCCAGGAAAAAGAAACCGACCAATGCCAGGGCGGATAAACGAGGACGAAGCATACAGACCCCTTGCCTTAATATGGTGACTCGGGGCCACCTGTTTGAGCAAAGATTGTCTGCGAGCTTGCGAAGTGTGTCAACGAACGTGGGAGGCTCAGCTCTCGATTCGCGCGCATCCTAGTTTTGCAGAACGTACTATGCGTTGGCGACTTCGATCCCAGCGCTTTCAAACTTGCGCGTGATCGCGGCGAAGCTCTCGTCGGTGTAGCGGCTGAGTCCGAGCTTTGGTTGCTTGCCCTGAACGATGTCGATCTTGACCTCCCCCATGTTGTGGTACGCGAGGAGGTGAAGCTTCGGGTGGCCGATTGATTTCAGGAGCTCGATCGCTGCATCGATGTTTTCTTCGGTGTCGGTGTAGCCGGGGACCATTGGCATCCGAAACTCCACGGGGAACCCGTTCTTCGCGAGATTTGCTCAGGATGGTCTGCAACCCTTTGCCAACGGATTGCTCGTGCCGCAGTGGATCGAGAATCTTCAGATCGAAATAGATCAGATCGATCTTCTGCAGAATGGGCAGGCACTTCTCCAGACTGAATCGACCCGCGGTTTCGATACCGACGTGGATACCGCTTCGCACACAAAGGTCCACGAACTGGTCTAGAAACTTGGGATAGAGCGTCGGCTCCCCACCGCTGAGCGTGACACCACCACCATCAAAGTACGGCTTGTCGAGCAGCACCCGGTCCATCAACTCTTCCGGCGTCAGCCTGGCTCCGATCAGTCTCAGTGCCGAGTAAGCGCAGCTGTCGACGCAGTCGCCGCAGACCGTGCAGCGGTCCGCATTGATGCGAAAGCCGCTTCGATTGATTGCCTGCTCAGTACAGACTTCTTCACAAGAGAAACTCTCGCAACAGCGGTCCGCATAGAAAGCGACCGTCGGCTGCGCATCGTGTGCTTCTGGGTTCTGACACCAGTCGCAGTGCAGATTGCAGCCCTTGAAGAAGACCAGCGTCCGAATGCCTGGGCCGTCGTGAATCGAGAATCGCTGAACGTCGAAGATCGGCGCTGTGGGAGAGGCGGCCAACTCAACGGGCCTTTTGGCGGGATCG
>JAFDAJ010000003.1 GCA_019313915.1 Deltaproteobacteria bacterium | reverse complement strand
GAATTTGTCAGGTCCATGCGCAAGTTTCCAGTATCAATTGCAGTCAGCCCGTCAAAAGCTCAATGGCGCTATACCTTGACGACCCCTTGGGCTGCTTTCTATGATGGTAAGCGAGCGGGCCGGAAGGGGCTGGTCCCGTTCGAATTCTGGGGGTCAGGGGAACTTGGAAAACCAACGTTCCGCACGAAGGAGCGCTTTATGAAGGGGATCCGCTTTTTGGCGGCACCTGTGTTGGTCTGCGGCATGGCGATGTCCATGTCGGCCAGTGCGCAGGACATGAGCTTCGGTCTCGAGGAGACCGGGCAGAGCCGCGCACCCGCCAAGCTCGGCAAACCGTCGAAGCGACTTGCCACGGCGCTGAACGCGTTCGAGAGCAAGAAGTACGAGGAAGCCTCGATGGGCTTCGAGCGCGTATCCGCGGGCAAGTCCAAAGACGGTCGCGGCAATCGTCAGCGCGCACAGTTTCTGTTGGGCCAGTCGCTGTACCGGATGGGTTACCATCAGGCGGCGCTCACCGTGTTCGACGACATCAGCGCGCAAGGGCCGGGGCATCTCTACTTTGGTGAGACGCTCGAGTGGCTCGGGCTCTTGGCGTCGAAGCTTCCGGAGTCCTCGGGGATCATCGAGAATGTCGGCCGCTATGGCATCGGCGCACTCGAGGAGTTCAAGGAGAAGAACCCAGGGCTCTACAATCAGCTTCTCTACCTGATGGGCCGCCATCTCTACGCGCAGGCGGCGTTCCGTCAGGCGATTGATGTCTTTCAAGAGGTCGACCCGAAGGCCGCGCAGTATTCCTACGCGAAGTTCTTCGAAGGCATTTCCTTCATCCGTATGCGCCAGGCCCGTCCGGCCATCGCATCGTTCCGTGCGATTCTCGAGGCCATCGATGCCGGTGATGTCGAGGGTGTCGACCAGGGTCGCATGCGCAACCTCGCCTGGATCTCTCTTGCTCGCGTGTACTACACGGCTGCCAACCAGGGGAAGGACGGCCAAATCGATGGTACGCTGCTCGGCCAGTCGGTCGAGTCCTGGACGAGGGTCGAGCAGGCCAGCGAGTATTGGCTCGATTCCCTTTTCGAGTCGTCTTGGGCGTTCTTCCTCGCGGATGAGTACTCTCGCGCGCTCGGCAACGTGCACACGTTGTATTCGCCTTACTTCGAGGAATCGTTCTACCCAGAGGCCCTCGTGCTGAAGGCCGTGACGTTCTTCGTGAACTGTCAGGTCGATAACGCAGAAGCCACGGTCGCGCAGTACCACGACCGCTACGACCCGGTGAAGCAGGAGCTCGACGCGGTGCTTCAGAAGCACCAAGACAACGCCGATTTCTTCGAGTTTCTAAAGAAGGTTAGGGCCGATCAAGCCGACCTCTCGCCCCGTGTTCGCCCGATCGTGTCGACCGCTTTGAGTGACCGAACGGTGCTTCAGCATCTCGAGTACGTTGCGATCCTCGACAGCGAGGAGGCGCGTCTCGGCAAATCAGGTGAGAAATTTCAGAGTTCGCCCGTCGGCGAGAAAATTCTCGAAGACGTGTCGCTCGCGAGAGCGTTCGCGGTCGACCAGGCCGGTGATCTCGCGCGCGGCCGCTACAAGCGACTGATTCGCGAGCTTCGGGACCTCAGCAATCAGGTGGACACGGTGGAGCTCGAGATCGCGACCTTCCGTCGCGGTCAAATCGACCAGGAGCTCCAACAGCAAATGTCGCTCGCCAAGAAATCCAAAGGTGGCGACGTCAATGTGGACGAGGAACATCAGCTCTGGCCGTTCAATGGGGAGTGGTGGCGAGATGAGCTCGGGTTCTATCGACAGCAGGTGACTAACCTATGCACGCGCTAATGAAATCGAAGTACGCAGCGAGCCTCCTTTGCGGGTTGCTCGCGGTGGTGATGGGGGGCGAAGCTGCCGCGGAGCAAGCGCCGATGAGCACTGCTCCGATGTGCATTCCGGAGAGCACGGAGCGAGCGATCGTGGCGTGCCCGGCCGGAGCGCGGAAGGCAGCAGCGAAGGAAGGTGGCAACGCGCCCGTCTCGCGCATGAAGGCCGCCGAGCCCAAGAAGGCCAAGAAGCAAGGTCCGACCGGCCCTTCGCTCCAGATCGATCTGAGCACGAGGCTGGGGCGGGAGCAGACGCGCGCGAGAGCTGAGAACCTGCTCGAGCGGGAGATCGCCATCCTGCAGAGGCTGGTGAAGAACAGCGCCGACGACGATCCGCGCCGGCCCCAGGTTCTGTTGCGTCTCGCCGAGACGCAGTTCGAGATGCAGATCGCCAAGAACGCGAAGGTTCGCTCGTTCGACGACCCGATCTACGAGGCATGCACGCGAGACAAGGACAAAGCGCGCTGCAAGCAGGCGCGTGACGGCCAGAAGGCGGCACAGGCGGATCTGGACAAGATCCGCGAGGACAGTATTCGAACCTACGCAACGCTGGTTCGCGACCATCCAAACTTCAACCGGATGGACGAGGTCTTGTTTTCCTTGGCGTTCGCGCTGCAGGAGCTCGACCAGTTCGACAAAGCGCGCTCGGTCTACCGACGCCTGATCAAGGACTATCCTAGGAGCCGCTTCGTGCCGAACGCCTATCTGTCGTTCGCCGAGTTCTACTTCAACGATAGCGACATGGACGCCGCGGCGAAGTTCTACCGCAAGGTTTTGGAGTTCCCGCCGAAGCGAAACTCGGTATACGGCTACGCGCTCTACAAGGTTGCCTGGGTCGAGTACAACCGCGAGCGCTACCGGCAGTCTTTGCAGGGCTTCGTCGACATCCTAGAGTTCGCCCGGAACAACAAGTACGCGAACGACGCCAAGAACCTCGCGCGTCAGGCTCGCAAGGAACTGGTGTTGCCATATTCGCATTATGGCTCGCCGGGCAAGGCCCTCGATTTCTTCCGACGCTACTCGAAGAGCGAAGCGGAGGCTCACGAGATGCTCGAGAACCTCGGCAACCTCTACTACGACACAGGCCAATGGCCTCAGGCGGTCACGGTCTACCACAAGCTCATGGCCGACACGCCGCGTAGCAACTCGCTCTGCGATTGGCAGACCAAGGTCACCAATGCGGTGATTTCGTCGCGGCCCAAGCAGGACCAAATCATCGAGCTGAAGCGTCTCGTTGATATCTATCGCAACTACAAGAAGGGCGGCAAGCCCGTCGCCAAGGTCGAAGAGTGCAAGGTCGAGACGGCAACCACGATGCTCTGGCTCGGGACTTCTTGGCACCGAGAGGCGGTTGGCACCGATGCTGCTCCGGGCACGAAGAACAAGAAGACCATGTCGCAGGCGGCGGTGCTCTACCGGACGCTGCTCAAAGAGTTCCCTGACATGGAGCAGATGAAGTTCCCCAATATCGACAAGCGTGACTGGCCGACCAAGTACAAGCTTTCGTACTTCTACGCCGAGCTGCTTTGGAAAATGGAAGAATGGGGCCAGTGTGGACCGGCATTCGATCGGGTCGTCGAGCAGAACTCGCAGGGTGAGTACACGAGCGACGCCGCCTACGCGGCGGTGCTTTGCTACAACAACCTCTACCAGCAGCAGTACGTGCCGCGCGAGACCGAGTCGAAGTTCGTCAGCAAGAGCGACCAGAGGGCGCTCAAGAACGCGAAGGCCGCGCCGAAGAACAAGTTCATGCCGAAGAAGCTCACGCAGCTTCAGGAGGGCATGCTCGAGGCGTTCAATCGGTACGTGTGTTACGTCGACAAGGCAGAAGATCTATCGACGATCAAGTATCGCCGCGCTCGCATCTACTACGAGGCCAATCGCTTCGAAGAGGCCGCCGTGCTGTTCCGCGACATCGCGTTCAACCACAAGGACAGCGATCTCGCGGAGTACGCCGCCAACCTCTATCTCGACTGCCTCAACGTGCTCGGCACGCAGATCGCTGAGCCGCGCGTTGCTTGCGTTCAGGAGCTCAGTGCCGCCATCGACCCGATGTCGGCGTCGTTCTGTGGCACCGAGCAACTGACCGACGAGCACCCGGACTTGTGCGGGACGCTCGGCACGCTGCAGTGCCAAGTCCGCCGCAAAGAAGCAGAAATCTACCAAAAGACCCAGCAGTTCAAGAAGGCTGCTGCGACGTATGTCCGTATCTTCCGGCGCCACGAGGAGTGCGGCGCAATGGACGAGATGCTCTACAACGCGGCGATCAACTTCGAGGCTGCCCATCTACTTGGTCGCGCCATTCAGGTGCGCACCGTGCTGATCGAACGCTACCCGGAGAGCAAGCTTTCCAAGAAGGCGGTCTATCTGATCGGCCAGAACTTCCAGGCGCTCGCGTACTACGAGCAAGCGGCGAAGTACTACGAGCAGTTCGCGCGGAAGTTCCCCGGCGAGGACGGAAAACGCTGCACCGCTGAGGACAAAGAGAACGGCACTTGCCCGAACGCCATCGAAGGCTTGGAGCAGGCGACGTTCTTCCGAATCGGCCTCGGGGATGACAAAGCCGCCATGGAGGATGCGGACCTGTTTGCGCGCAACTACAAGCGAAAGCTTCCGCGGCAGACCTCGCAGGTCATGTTCTCGATTGGCTCGATTTACGAGCGCCAAAAGCGCTGGTTCCAGGTCATCTCCCACTACCGGGACTACTTGAAGAAGTACGGCAAGGTCGGCATGCCCCACCAGTTGATCCAGGCGAACACCGCTATCGGGCGGGCGTTCTGGGAACTCAACAAGAAGAGCGAGGCCAAGAAGCATTTCCAAGCAGCCGTGAAGAGCTGGACATCGGGAGCGCCGAAACGCATTCGCGCGCTGAAGAACACCTCGAAGGACAGTAAGGTTCTCTACATTCGTCAGGCGTTGGACAGCGCGGCGGAATCGCAGTTCCACCTGTCGGAGTACAAGTTCGCCGAGTTCGAGAAGGTCGCCTTCCCGCGCTACACCGGGGGCAAGAGTATGGCTCGGGTCAAGAAGTGGTCGGACAGCCAGTTCAAGAAGTGGGTGACTCGCAAGCAGGGTGTGCTTCGGTCAGCGGAGGCAGCTTACGCCAAAGTCGCCAAGATGAGCGTCAATGTGAACGGGATTCAGATGAAGTCTGCGCCTTGGCAGATCGCGGCAGCTTCGCGGACCGGCGAGATGTACCGAAGCTTCGTGGACGAGTTCCGCGATGCGCCGATTCCCAAAGAAATCGAAAAGGACCCAGGGCTGTTCGACATCTACGTAGGGGCGCTGGACGATGTGTCCGAGCCACTGCAGCGCCAGGCGATCGACAAGTTCGAGTTCTGCCTGAAAACCGCGACGCAGGTTCGCTGGTTCAACCGGTGGTCGCGGTCATGCGAGCAGGAGCTCAACGGCCTCAATCCGAGGAAGTATCCCGTGGCGGCTGAGCTTCGAGGAGAACCCAACTACGTCAAAGCGACGGTCGGTGACCCCGGCGCAGTGGACCTCGGCGCGATCAATCAGCGCAGGCTGAATACCAAAGATGCGGTTGCCAGGAGGGAAGAGCAGTGATGCGAAGCCAGAAAATAGCGTTCACCGCCATCGCGCTCATCGTAGCTTGCGGCGGAGAGAGCACGGGCTCGACCAAGGGAACCACGCCGTCTGCGGACGTTGCGCGAACGGCAGGGGGTGAAGCGATTACCACCGCTGACGGCAACGCCGTCAGCAAGAAGGCGCATGGCAAGTGGGAATCGGCCTTCGACGAGTTCGAGAGCAACGAGAAGAGCGGCTGGACGTCCGCCAAGTGCAGTTCGTCGGAGAAATCCTTCGAGCGCGCCGCCGATGCGCAGCGCGGAAACTTTGCGGAGGCGCACTACATGGCGGGCCTTGCGCTGTCGCGCTGCGGCGATTCCGGCGCCTACAAGCACTACGATGAGGCACTCAGCGTTGATTCGAAGTTCTGTAAGGCGCGGGTAGGACTCGGGCTTCGCGACTTGGAGAGCGGTCGAAGCGGCCAGGCGAAGTCCGCGTTCCAGCGATCGATCGAAGACGATCCCCAGTGCACCTCGGGGTACACCAATCTCGCGATCGTGCAGCGGGCGCAGGGCCAAAGCGACGAGGCGCTCAAGAACCTTCGTCGCGCGCTGGCCATCGAGTCCGACTACTTGGCGGCCTTCAACCAGATGGCGCTCCTACACTACGACCGTGGGCGCAGCGGTGACGCGGCCGAGCTCGATCTTGCCGAGGTTGTTTGCCGGCAGGCCCAGATGCTCGATGCGGACTACGCGCCGATCTACAACACCTGGGGCTTGATCAAGGTCTACAAGGGCGACGTGATCTCCGCGCTTCGATTCTTTCAGCGGGCTATCACGCTTGATCCGGATCTCTTCGAAGCGCAGATGAACTTCGGAGAGGTGACGATTTCGTTCCGTGGCTACGAGGATGGGCGCAAGGCGTTTACCCGCGCGGTGGAGCTAGACCCAAGCAACTACGACGCTGTCATCGGGCTCGGCACCGCGCTGCGCGGCCTCGAGCGTTTCTCCGAGGCGGAGACCCAGTACGAGCGCGCGAGGCAGCTCGATGCCAAGCGCCCCGAGTCGTACTTCAACCTCGGTGTGCTCTATCAGGACTACATGTCGGGCTCGGTCAACGATTTGAAAAAGGCTAAGGTCTACTTCACCGAGTTCCTGAGGCGGGCCGGCAAGCAAACCGAATTCCGTTCGAGCGTGCAAGACGTGAACACTCGTTGCGCGCAAAAATCGAACAAGAAGCGCGGCGGGTCGAAGTGTCGGCCCGGACGCATGCAGAACATCGATATCTCGGTCGAGGCCATGCAGGTCACGGGTTAAGGACGAATCATGGAAAAAGCGACTTCGAAGTTCATCTCGCAACTATTTGTTTTTGCTGCACTAATCGCGGCGCCCATGGCCTTGGCGGATGGGGTGCAGGCGCAGGACGGGCCGCCCTCGGAAACGACGTACGATTTCGAAGATGACCTCGTCACCGGCGACTTGGTACGGCCCGATGGCGAGCAATTAATCGTGCGTCGGCGGGGGCGCCGAGCGTCCCTGATTCAGATTCGAGAGCATTTTATTCCCGAGATGCTGAAATCTGTGGAAGATTTGTAGTGGGGGATCCGGGTGACTGAGTCGAGCCACAATACGTCGGTCGCGTTTTCTGTCTATGACGGGGACGCGTTGCTGAGCACCGAAACGCTGAGCCAAGAGATCATCAAGATCGGTCGTCTGCAGACGAGCGACATTCGCCTCGATGACGAGAAGGTCAGCCGCATGCATGCGGTAATCGAGGTGACTGCACCGGGAGAGGTGTTCATCATCGACCTCGGTTCTGCGTCGGGCACGCTCGTCAATGGCGAGAAGATCAACAAGCGGAAGTTGCAGACCGGGGACCAGGTGCAGATCGGCAACAAGCGGTTGCACCTCGACATCATCACCGGGACGGTGGCGGTAGCCTCGAGTCCGCCAGTCGCGATGGCCGTGGGCGCCGGGCGTGCGACTCCCGTCGTGGACGAACGCGCTATGGCCGCGATGCTCGACGAACAGTCGGAGCCACGGGCCAAAGCCGTGCCCAAGGTTACTGCGAAGGAAGACGAGTCGGGGCCAAAGTTCAATCCGTTCGACGCTGGCGCCAAGCGCAAGTCGCGCACGCCGTTCGCACATGGCGCGCCAGAGGAAGGGCCAGAGTATGGCATCGTGGCGACAACCGCAGCGCTTCCATCCCACGAGATCGAGACCAACGAGCGCGCGATAGAGGTGTCGGTCATCTGGGGCGATCGAAATGTTCTCAACGTCGACTACCTGACTCCGCCTCGCGATTACTATGTGGGCGAGCCCAACGGCGAAGACGTCGACTTCGTGCTCGGCCATGATGCGATCGGCGTCGATCGAATGCCGCTGTGCGTCGCGCAAGGCGCGGGCGTTGCGGCAATTATTCCTGAGGGCGCAACGGGCGAAGCAACGATCGGCGATCAGACGCGGTCGTTCGACCTGATGCGCGGTCAAGGCGATTTCCAGCCGAGCTCGACGGTCCAGGGCGCAATGGAGTTCCCGGTGCCTGAAGGCGGCTCGGTTCGCATGAAGCACCGCGACTTCACCTTCATCGTCCCACTCGAAGATCGACGTCCGACCGATGATCTACGTTGCCGGAGCGGCGCTTTTCGCGAGCCTCGTGCTGACGATGTTCTACTTCCAGCCGCCGCGTCCGCGGGGGCTCTCGTCAGACTTGCTGAGCACCGACTCGCGCCTGATCCAGTTCCTCATGGAGCCCGAAGAGCTCGAAGAGCCGGAACCGGAGTGGCTCAACGGCGACGATTCGTCGGGCGGTGGCACGGGCAAGGCTCACGAGGGCGAACAAGGTCAGATGGGTGACGAGAAGTCCGAGAAGAACAAGAACAAGTACGGCATCCAGGGTCCGGAAGACAACCCCGACCCGGTCATGGCACGCGAGCAAGCCGAAGATCAGGCGAAAACCGCGGGCGTCATCGGCACACTCAAATCGATGATGGGTTCGTTCAATGCGCCCACGTCGCCTTACGGCGCGGACTTCGCGCTTGGCAATGATCCGACCAGCGCGCTCGGCGCAATGGCGGGGAACGACATCGGTCAGAATTTCGGCTTTGGCGGTCTCGGGCTGCGCGGTACCGGTCGCGGTGGCGGCGGTCTCGGGCAGGGCACGATTGGCATGGGTAACTTCGGAACGATTGGTCGCGGTGGCGGCCGAGGCGCAGGCGAGGGCGGCTACGGTCGTGGGGCCGGCGGATTCCGCGGCCGCGCCGGAGGCGTGCCACAGGTTCGCAGCGGCGGCGCGGAAGTTCGGGGCTCCCTGTCGAAGGAAGTCATCCGGCGCGTGGTGCGACGCCACATCAACGAGGTGAAGTTCTGCTACGAGCAGCAGCTCAACGCGCGGCCCGACCTACAAGGCCGGGTTACGACGAAGTTCGTCATTTCGCCCACGGGCTCGGTGCAGTCGGCCATGGTCGGGAGCTCCAGCCTGCGAAACGAGGCGGTCGAAAGCTGCATCGTGAGAGCGGTTCGACGGTGGACCTTCCCGGCGCCCGACGGTGGTGGCGTGGTGGTTGTAAACTATCCGTTCCTGCTCGACGCAGCGGGCCAGTGACCTCCGGGTCGCGAACCGAAAAGCGAGATTTCCCTCTGATATCCCTGCTTTCCAGGGCCTGTTCCCACGTTCAGGGCAGACGCGGTGGTCTGAAACTGGCCAAAAAGGGTGAAACAGCTGAAAAAAGAGCTCTGTTTACTATTGTTGGCTGTGCGACAAATGCTGTAGGATTGAAGTGCTTGTGAATTTCCAAGCGTAGGAGGCAAGCATGCGTGCTCACATGTTCGGGGTTGTATTGGTGGGGCTAATCCTCATGGGCGGTAATTGTTCACGCGCCCGCGTGGAGTCGATGAACGAGATGAATGCCGGGGTCGAGCTCGCGCAGATGAAGCGCTTCAACGAAGCCGCCCAGAGCCTGGAGAAGGCCGGCGCGATCGATCCCACCAATCATCAGGCGTACTTCAACCTCGCCATCGTTCAGGTCGAGCTGAGGTCGTTCTCGGCTGCGCGTGAGGCGCTCGAACGAGCGATCGTCGCGAGCCCCGACATGGCGGGCTACCACGAGAAGCTCGGAACCGTGCTGATAGAGCTCGAAGACTGGAAGGGCGCACAGACGGCGTTCACCAAGGCGCTCGAGCTCGATCCGTCGTTGTTCAAGGCGCACTTCAAGTTGGGTCGTTGCAGCGAGGAGCTCGAAGATCCGCAGAACGCGCTTCACCAGTACACCGATGCGATCAAGACCGGTCCGCGGTTCTTGCCGTCCTACTCGGCGCTCGGGCGCCTGTACGCAGACCTGCGCTATCCGGATCAGGCCGCGCAGGTGCTGAACGAGGGGCTCAAGGTCGCTATGCCCGGGACTGAAGAGGAGGCGAACATTCATCACCTCGTGGGCACCGTGTACCAGCAGCAGCGCAAGTACGACGAGGCCATTGCCGAGTTTCAGGCTGCGCTTGGCATCGTGCCGGGCATGAGCGACGCGTTGTTTTCGCTCGGTTGGACGTATGCCCTTCAGGGCAACGACGAGGAAGCCAAACGCTACCTCGACAAGTACGTGATGATGGCGGGCACGGATGCGCCCGAGCATTACGTGAAGGCTGCGCGAGACCGTCTCGCAGAATTGAGAACCGAATCGCCGTAGGGGGGCTGAGGCAAGATGTCGGAAGAACAATCGGGGGATGAGGTTCGTGAGCTGACGGCGGGCGAGCTCGCCGAGCTCGAAAAGCTCGACGACGCTATCGCGAAGTTCGAGCAGCAGAAGCGATGGTCGGACATGATCCGTTCCATCATGAAGAAGGCTGAGTTGCTTCAGTCGCCGGCGCAGAAGGTGGAACTGTTCCGTCAGGCCGGGACCCTCTATCTGGAGCGATCGAGCAACCAGGCCGAGGCGATCAAGTGCTTCGAGCACCTGCTCGAGCACGACGCGGGGGATGTCGACGCGATCGAACGCCTCAAGCAGATGTACGAGAAGCGCCGCGATTGGGAGAAACTCATTCGCACGATGCAGCGCGAGGTCGACCTTCTTCCCGAAGACGATCGGTTGATTCGCTACAGCGAAATGGCCGAGCTCGCCACGCAACGCCTGCGCAAGCCGGATGTGTGCATCGAGCTTTGGCAGAAAGTTCTCCAGGGTGATTCGGAGAATCCGAACGCGCTCGAAAACCTCGCGCAACTCTATGAGCGCGCACGCGAGTGGGAGCCGCTTGCAGAGGTCTTGGAGACGCTCGTCGCGAGCGATACAGACGTCACGTCGATGAAGCAGCAGCTTCAGAAGCTCGGCATGATTTACGCCGACAAAATTGGCAACGACGAAGGGGCCATCGGGGCCTTCAAGAAGTTACTCGAGCTGGATCCATCCGATCGCCGGGCGCAGGAACAACTCAAGCGCCGCTACGTTTCGCTCGGCGCTTGGGACGAGCTCGAGACGTTTTACGCTGCCAATGAAAAGTGGGACGAGTTGATTCGAATCGTCGAGCGCCAGGCCGAAGCGCAGGAGACCGGGCCTGACGAACGCATTCCGCTGCTATTCAGGGCCGCGCGACTTTGGGAGGACAAGAAGGGCAAGCCCGACCGGGCGGCCCGTGTGTACGAGAAAATCCTCGGCGCTGATCCCGACAACGTGCAGGCTGCCGAGGCGCTGACGCCGATTTACGAAGAGGCGCACGACGCGCGCAAGCTGGTTTCGGTCCTCGAGGTGCGATTTGCGCATGCTGCGGACGACGGGTCGAAGGTCGAGCTTCTCGGCAAGATCGGCCGCGTGTTCGAAGAGCGTTTGAGGCAGCCGGAGGTGGCGTTCGAGCGCTACCTGGAGGCATTCTCGCTGGCGCCGACGCACGACGAGGCTCGCGCGGACGTCGAGCGACTGGCCGAAGAGATGAACGGCTGGGACCGATTGGTGTCCGGCTTCGAGTCGGCGATCGCAGCGGTTGCCGATCCACATCAGGCTGTCCCGATTCGCCTGAGTTACGGCCAGACGTTGGCCCAGCTCGATCGAATCGATGACGCAATCGATCAGTTCCGGCTCGTCTACGAGCTCGAAAGCGACAACCTGGCCGCGATCAGCGCGCTCGGCGACCTGTACTCCCGAACGGAGCGATTCCGAGAGCTGCTAGACGTCTACGCCCGGCGGATCGAGCTGGAGCAGGACCCGGAAGTCCGCCTCGAGATCGCGTATCGACGCGCTCAGCTCTTCGCCGAAGCGCTGAACGACACCGATAAGGCCATCGAAGCGTTCGAGGGCATCATCGACGAGTACGGGGTCGAGCAGGTCGACGCCTGCCGCGACCTGGAGCAGCTTTACGAAAATGAGTCGCGCTGGCAGGAGCTCGGGCAGCTTCTCGAGCGACGCATCGAGGCCAACCCAGAGAGCCACGAAGAGCTCGCTGCGCTCAAGTTCCGATTGGGCCGCGTTTGCGAATCGCAGCTGCAGGACAAGTCGCGCGCGGTGGATCTATATCGCGAGGTGCTGTCGCTCATTGCCGAGCACGATGGCGCAAAGGCGCAGCTCGAGCAGTTGCTCGATGACGACGAGGTGGCCGCTGAAGCATCGCAGGTCCTCGAGCCGCTCTACGAGATGAGCGAAGACTGGGGTCCCTACGTCAACGCTCTTCGAGTTCAGCACCGATTCAGCAGAGAGCCTCGACAAAAGCTTCAGTTGCTCACGCGCGTTGCGGACACGTACTTCCAGCAGATCGGCGACACCGAGCGGGGCTTCGTTTCGCTGTGCGAGGCCTTCCGTGAGATGCCGTCGGACCCTGGCACGTTGCAGCGTCTCGAGATGCTGGCAAACGAGCATGAGCTTTTCGAGGCCGTCGCAGAGCTTACCGGTGACCTTGCCGCGAACGTGGAAGACGTTTCGCTGAGCCGGTCGCTTTGGATCAAGACCGCGCAGATTCACGAAGCACAGCTTCAGAACGTGGAGGCTGCGGTTTCGGCGTACCGCAAAGTGCTCGAGGTGGATGCCGGGGACTTCGAGGTGCTCGGCGCCCTCGATGCGCTCTACCGCGGCGCGCAACGTTGGCACGAGCTCGTTGGCGTCCTTCGGGCTTGCGTCGAGGCGCATGCGGATCCCGATGACAAGATCGGCGTGCTCGCCGAGATGGCTCGAACGCATTCGGACCTCTTGGACGAAGCCGATCAGGCGATCGCGCTGCAGAACGAGATTCTAGAGCTCGATCCGACCCACCTCGGCGCGTTGGGCGCGCTCGACGATCTGCTCGCTAGGCAGGGACTGTGGAGCGATCTCGTCGACAACGTCGAACGCCAGTTGTCGATGCACGACGATCCGCACGAGCAAACGCTCCTTCTCCTTCGTCTCGCGGAAATTCGCGAAGAGCGAATGGGGTCGACCGACGCGGCTGTTGAAATCTACCGTGATGTACTGGCCAACGACGCCAGCAATCCGGCTGCGCTGGGCGCTCTCGAGCGCCTGCTGGAGTCGCCCGAGCACCAGGCGGCCGTCGCTGACATTCTCGAACCCATCTACAAGGATGGTGGGGCGTCCGCGCGGCTCGTCGACGTCTTCGAGATCCAAGCGCACCATGCGACCTCGCCCGAGCGGCGCCTCGCTCTGTTCAACGAGATCGCCAAGCTGCAGGAGTTCTCGCTGAGCGACCTGCAAGGCGCCTTCGAGAGCTACGCGCGCGCGTTCGGGGAAGATCCGGGCCACCCGAAGTCCAAGGAGGAGCTGGAGCGGATCAGCGCGGCCGTGGGCGCGTCCGACGCGCTCGCCGGCGTGTACGAGAAAACGGTGGCGTCCCTGGACGACCCGCAGCTCGCCATCGCGCTCCTGCTTCGCGCAGCGGAGATCCGAGAGGAAGACCTCGGCCAGCTCGACCGTGCCGTCGAGCACTACCAGAAGGTTCTCGAGATCGACGAAGAGCATCACCATTCGGCCGATGCCTTGGAGCGATTGTTCCAGCAGGCCGAGCGCTACGAAGACCTAGCCGGTATCTACCGCCGCAAGGCGCGCATGGTGCCGTCGCCGACCGACCAGCGCGACCAGCTCGTCAAGGCGGCTGCTATCTACGAGGACATTCTCGACAAGCCTTCCGACGCGATTGCTGTTCACCAACAGGTGCTCGAGATCGATCCGGGCGACCTGGAGTCACTCGATCGTTTGATCGAACTGCAGACACAACTCGGCAAGTGGTCCTCGCTGCTCGAGACATACGAGCGCAAAGCCGAGGTCGTCGCCGATCCGGACGCTCGCAAGGAACTCTTCACCGCGATGGGCCGCGTGTACGAGGCGCAGCTCGACGATTCGGACAAGGCGATCGACGTGTACCAGCGCGTTCTCGAGATCGATCCCGATGACCTGGCGGCGCTCGGCCACTTGGACGGGCTGTTCGAAACCACCGCGCAGTGGCGGGACCTTCTACAGGTGCTGGAGCGCCAATCGGAGCTGGTAGCCGAAGAAGACGCGCGCACCGAGCTTCGCTTCCGCATCGGCGAGCTGTGGCGACGGCACCTCGAGGACCCGACGCAGGCGATCGAGATTTACCGTGACATCCTCGGGGAGGCCCCGAGCCATCCGCAGACGCTCGACGCGCTAACCACGATGACCAACGACGCCGTCGAACCTTTGGCCGCGGCCGAGGCGCTCGAGCAGGTCTACCTCGCCGCCGGCGAGTATCGAAAGCTGACCGACGTCCGCGAGGTGCAGATTCGCTTCACCGAGGATTCGACGGAGCGCGTAGAGATGCTCCAGCAGCTGGCGGAGATCTACGAGATTCAGCTCGAAGATCCGCCTGCGGCCTTCGGTGCCTTCGTTCGGGCCCTTCCGCTCGACACGCACAACGAGCTCACGCTCTCATCGCTGGAGCGCCTCGCTGAGCAAACGGGCAGCTGGCATGAAGCGGCTTCGCGTTATGATGCCGAAGTGCTGAGAATGCGTGAAGAATCGCCGGAAGACGTCGTTCATCTATCCAAGCGCTCGGCGGTGATCAATGAGGTTCAGCTGGACGACGTCGACGCGGCGATTTCGCGCTACCAGTTTGTCGTCGACGTGGACTCTGCGGATGTCAGCGCCATCGAGGCGCTCGACCGCCTCTACGAACAGACCGAGCGCTGGGACGACCTGGCGGCGACGCTTCAAATGGAAGCTGCGGTTGCGACCACGCCCGAGGACGTCCTGAACCTACAGTTCCGGACCGGACAGGTGTTTCAGAATCAGCTTGGCAATATGGATTCCGCCATCGCGCAGTATCGCGAGATTCTCGCGGCTGCGCCCGAGTTCTCGCCGGCGGTCTCGGCACTCGAAGACCTGTTTTCGAGCGGCGTGCGGCCGCTGGAGATCGGTGAAGTGCTCGAGCCGCTCTACCGCATGCAGGGCAACTGGGGGCAGCTGCTGAGCGTGCAGGAGGTCCAAGTCGAGCATCAGAGCGATCCGATTGAGCGCGTCGTCATGATGCACAGGCTTGCCGAGATTGCCGAAGACAAGGCCGATGATCATGGTCGCGCGTTTCAGTGGATGCAGAAGGCTTTGCTCGAAGATCCGAGCCACGACCATTCGCTCGGCGAGGCGGAGCGCCTCTCGGCGATCGTCGACGGTTGGACCCAACTGGCCACCACGTACGCAAACGGCATTCAGCACACCGGGGACCCGCTCAGCAAAGCGGAGCTCGGCCGCCGTCTTGCCAAGGTGTACGAGGAGCAGCTCCACGACTTGGAGCGCGCCGAGGAAACGTATCGATTCGTGCTGGGTGTCGACGACCACGATGAAGACGCCCTCAAAGCGCTCGATCGTATCTACACCGAGCACGGGGCGCACCGGGCGCTGGCACAGGTGCTTCGAAAGCGAATCGAAGGTTCGAACAACGGATCGGAGCTGATCGACCTCCACTACCGCCTCGGCGTGGTGCTCGAGCAGCGGCTTGGTTGTACCGAGGACGCCGTCGAGGTCTTCACCAAGCTGCTCGACGATCACGACTCCGAGCACGCCGAGACGATTCAGGCGCTGCAGGGCATCTACGCCAACCTCGAGCGCTGGCCCGAGCTCTTCGCGAGCTTCGAGAAAGAGCTGAGCATTGCGCTTGGTGACTCGCAACAGGCCGATGTGTTCGCGCGGATGGCCAAGCTGTCGTCGAACCGGCTCCGGGATCCGGAAAAGGCCATCGGCCTGTGGCAGCGAGTCCTCGACCTTCGCGGCGAGGACCCGGAGGCGCTCAACGCGCTCGGCGACATCTACGCGTCGCAGGGCAACTGGCGCGACCTCGTCGACGTCCTCGAACGCGAGGCTGCGATTGCCGACGACGATACCTTCTGCATTCAGGTGTACTCGGACCTCGCAAGGGTTTGGTACGAGAAGCTGGAGCGCGAGCGCAACGCGATCGAGAACTGGGAGCGGGTGCTCGATATCGACCCGGGCAACACGTACGCCCTGTTCAGCATCGCGGAGATTCACCGGGCGGGCGGCCAATCGCGAGAGCGCGCCGATACCTTGCATCGGATCATCGACGTCGGCGCGGCGACCCTCGAGGACGCCGATCTCGTCACGGTCTACATGCAGCTAGGGCACATCTACGGGAGCGAGCTTCAGCAGCCGGGCGAGGCGGTCGAGGCATATCGTAACGTTCTGACCGTCGATCCTGCCTTCTTCGAAGCGCTGGACTCGCTCGAGCTCATCCATCGTGATGAGAACGCATGGGAGGACGCGATCGATGTCATGGAGCAGCGTGCGCAAGCGCTCGTGGATCCGCAGGAGAAGATTCGCCAGCTCGTCTCGGTTACCGAGCTGTGGGAGAGCGAGGTCGGTAACAAGGACGGCGCCGCGGCCGCATTCGGCCGCATCCTCGATGTCGACCCGATGCACGAGTACGCATTCTCCGAGTTGCAGGCACTGCACAAAGAGGCGGAGCGATGGGACGAGCTGATCGACCTGTACGTCACCCGCATCGAAAGCACTGACGATCGTGACGAGCGCATCGAGCTCTTGCGCGCGGCTGCCAGGGTGTACGAGGAGCAGCTGGGAGACGGCGAGCAGGCGTACCACACGCTCTACATCGCTTGGACCGAGGACTTCGGGAACAAGAACACGGCTGTGGACCTCGAACGCGTGACCGCGGCGCACGACAAGTGGAACGAGCTTCTCACGTCCGCCAATCAGGTGTTGCAAGAGGGGCACGAGCCGGAAACCCAGATCGCCATCTGCCTCTGCTGCGCGAAGTGGTACGGGCAGGATCTCGGACATCCCGAGTACGCAATTCCCTACTACGAGCAAATTCGAGCGCTCGACCCAGGCAACGCCAAGGCTTGGTGGCAGCTCGGCGATTTGTACGAAACCACCCAGCAGTGGGACAAGCTCGCCCAGGCGCTCGCAAAGCTCGTAGAGCTCAGCAGTGATGACGAGGTCAAAGCCGATACGTACGTCCGCATGGGCGACCTGGCCGACGACCGCTTCGCGATGCGGCAAGAGGCGGAGGACTATTACCGCCGGGCATTGCACCTGCAGGCAAAGCACGTCGGTGCCTTGCAAGCCCTGGAACGCATCTACCGCGAGGACGGCCGCTCCAACAAGCTGCTGAATATCCTCGAACGCAAAGCAGAGGCCGTCGAGGATACGGACAGCGTCGTGTCAGCGCTGCTGCAGGTCGCGGAGGCCTACGAGGAGCGCTTCAACGACCCGAAGGCCGCCGTCGAGAATTACGAGAAGGCGGCCGCGCTAGCGCCGTCGGACCTCAGCGCACTTCGAGGTTTGGAGCGTTTGTACGCTCAGGATGGCCGCTATCAGGATTTGATTGGCATCCTCGAGCGGGAGTATGAAATCGTCGCGACCGAGCGCGAGCGAATCGAGATTCTGACGCGTCTCGCCCAGATGTGGGAGCAGGAGTTCCACAAGCCGGAGAATGCGGCGGAGCGTCTGGAGCAGGTCTTGGATATCGACCCGCTGCACGACGAAGCGTTGTGTCAGCTCGAGCAACTCTACCGGACGATGCAGCGCTGGGACGACCTGGTGCGCACCTACGACCGCCACGCGAACGCGACTTCGGACAACGAGGAACGGGCTCGCATTTTTCGGGAGCTCGGCCAGCTGTATGCCGCGCACAAAGACGACGTCGAGCAGGCGATCGACAGCTACCTAAACGCGCTCAATCTCAACGAGCAAGATGTGTTTAGCCTGCAGGCGCTGACGAAGTTGTACGAGCGCAAGGGCGACTACTCCGCGGCGCTGGACATGATGGGTCAACTCGCCGTGGTCCTCGACGACCCGGCCGATCAGGTGGCGCTCAAGCACCGCATGGGCCGTATCCTCGACCGAGAGCTCGGGGATCGCGTCTCGGCGTTGGAGCAGTTCCAGGCGGCGATCGACTTGGACGCGGCGCATCTGCCGTCGCTCGAGGCCATGCGGAGCATACACGTCGATTCGGGCGACTGGGTGGCGGCTGCTCGCATACTCGGTCTCGAGATCGAACACACCGAGAACGACCGGATTCGGGGCGCCCGTCTCGTCGAGCTCGGCCGCATTCGCGCCGAGAGGCTCGACGACGAGGCGGGCTCCGTTCAGGCCTTCGAGGCGGCGTCTGCTGCCGATCCGGACAACGAGGAGGCCTTGTTGCCGCTTGTCGATTCGTACGTTGCACATGACCGGCATGCGGATGCGTTCCCGCTGCTTCAGCTTTTGGTTCAGCGGTCGGACAAACGCGACAGCGACGAGCAACATCGACTCGCGTCGATGCTGGGTGAGACGGCGACCAAGCTCGGTCACGCCGCTGCAGCGGTCAGCGCTTACGAGCGGGCCTACGAGCTCGACAACGACGATTCGCACACGCTCAAGGGTTTGGCTGGAAGCTACTTCCGAGCGGAGCAATGGGATGACGCGTTCAAGTACCACCAGTTGCTGCTAGTCCAACATCGTGATGCGCTCGGTCGCGACGAGATCACGGAGGTCTTCTATCGGCTTGGTGTCGTCAAGCGGGAGCAGGGTGAGGACAAGAAGGCGCGCAACATGTTCGACAAGTCGCTCGAGGAGGACACGCACTTCGTGCCCGCTCTCGAAGCGATGGTTGCGCTGCAGACGGCAGAGGGCGACTGGGACTCGGTGGTTCAATACAAGAAGCGGATCCTCGATGTGGCCGACGAGCCGTCGGTTCGGGCAGCGCTTCTGGTCGAGCTCGGTGATCTCTGGCACGAGAAACTCAAGGATTCCGATGCCGCCGCCGAGGCGTTCACCGAGTCGCTCGACCTCGAACCCGACAACCACGTGGTGCTTCACAAGCTCTTGGTGGCCTACCAAGCTGCGGAGCGCTGGTCCGAGGCCATCGACATCATCGAGCGCGTCTGCGGGCTCGAGGAGCGCGACGCAGCCAAGGCCAAGTACACCTACACCATCGGCGTCGTCCTTCGCGACAAGCTCGAGGACGAAGATGCGGCCCTCGAGCGGTTCAATGAAGCCCTCGACCTCGACAGCACGCAACTAAAGCCTTTCGAGGCGGTCAACAAGCTGCTCAACGAGCGCAAAGATTGGAAGGCGCTCGAGCGGGCGTACCGCAAGATGCTTCACCGCATCATCAACCAGGGCAACACGGACCTCGAGCACAACCTCTGGCACACGCTCGGGATCATCTATCGCGACCGTCAGCGGAACTTCGACGCTGCGGCGGAGTCGTTCCAGATGGCCGCTGGGCTCAAGCCGGATAACGCCGTCGAGCACGAGATTCTTGCAGAGCTCTACGCGACGATGCCGGACAAGACGGAGGAGGCCATCGCGGAGCACCAGTGGCTTCTCGCAGCCGACCCGAACCGGCTCGACTCGTATCGGGCTCTGTACAAGCTGTACTTCGACGCGCGCGCCTACGACAAGGCGTGGTGTATCGCGCGGACGCTGACCTATTTCCAGAAGGCGGACGAGGAGCAGCAGAAATTCTACCAGCAGTACAGGCAGGATCGCGAGATCCAGCCGAAGACACGGCTCAGCAACGAGAACTGGGTCAAGGACCTGATGCACTCTGACCAGGACATCTACATCTCCAAGATCATGGAGGTGATTGCCCCGGCGGTTCGAGCATCGCAGGCGCTGACGGACAGGAAGCTCAACCTGCACAAGCGTAAGCCCGAAGACCTCGCCAACCCGAGCCTCGCGCTCGCGCGGCAGTTCAAGCTGGCACAGGACGTGCTCAACGTGTCCATCCCGGTACGCCTCTTCATTCAGAAGGAGCTGTCGGGTGCGCTCCGAGACGAGTCACGCAGTAACCCACCGGCGATCATCACCGGCTACACGCTGCTGTCGGGCTACCGTCCGGTCGACCTCGCGTTCGTGTGCGGACGTCACCTGACGTACTATCGCGGCGAGCACTTCATCCGCACGATGTACAGCTCGCACACCGAGCTTAGGACGCTCCTGCTGGCAGCCATGCGCGTCGTCGGCATGGGAGGCGGCGACGCCAGCGTGGAGTCCACTGCAAAGCAGTTGGCAAAGCACATGGACCAGGCGCGCCTCGACGTGCTCAAGCAGGTCGTTCGCAAGTTCGTCGATGCAGGTGGTCGGGCGGACATCAAGCGATGGATGCAGGCGACAGAGGTCACCGCACTTCGGGCCGGTCTGCTTCTGTGCGACGACGTCGATACGGCTGTTCGCATGACGCAGCAAATCGCATCCGAGTCCACGGCCGACCTCGCTCCGCGCGACAAGGTCAGGGAGATCGTGATCTACAGTATCTCGGAGAGCTACTTCCGCCTCCGCGAGCAGCTCGGTATCCAGATCAAGGTCTGAGCCGGTTCTCAGTTGGGCGAGCGTGCGTGGGGCCCTGTCATGTGACAGGGCTTGTGCATGTTGGAGATCGAGCTGCAGAGCGAAGCCGATACGCTCGCCCTCGCGCGGTCCCTTGCGGCCGTACTCGAGGGTGGCGACGTGATTGGGCTCGAGGGCGGGCTAGGTGCCGGTAAGACGACCTTCATACGTGGCGCCGTTCATGGGCTCGGGGTGACGGAGGAGAGGGCCGTGACCAGTCCGACGTTCGCGCTGGTGCACCAGTACGAAGGACGCCTTCGGGTCGCCCATGCGGACTTCTACAGGCTTGCCGGCGAGGCAGAGCTCGAGGAGCTGGGCGTCGATGAGCTGATCGAAGAGGGAGCAGTGCTCTTCGTCGAGTGGGGCCGCAAGTTTCCCTGGATGTCGAGCCGGACGGTTCTGTGGGTGGAGCTGGAGATCGTGTCCGAGGTCGGCCGACGGGCTAGATTGCGTCCGCAGGGCGCCCGCGGTGATGCGATCATCGGTGCCCTCGGCCGCTGATCTCCGAGGTGAGCCGTTCCCGGTTGCGGGTCCCTGGGGGCTCTGGTAAGCCCGCGCGAACGTCCAGGTTGAACTGATTCGATGCCCCGCCGCGATGATATTGAAAGCATCCTTCTGATTGGGTCGGGGCCGATCGTGATCGGGCAAGCCTGTGAGTTCGACTACTCCGGCACGCAGGGCGCTAAGGCACTCAAAGAGGAGGGTTACCGACTCATTCTGGTCAACTCCAACCCGGCGACGATCATGACGGATCCAGAGTTCGCGGATCGGACTTACGTCGAGCCGCTTACTCCGGAGATATTGGAAGCGATCATCGAGCGGGAGAAGCCCGATGCGGTTCTCCCGACGCTCGGTGGACAGACCGCCCTGAACCTCGCGTTGGCACTCGCAGATCGGGGCATCCTCGAGAAGCACGGTGTCGAGCTGATCGGTGCGAACGTCGACGCCATCCGCAAGGCCGAGGAACGGGAGCTCTTCAAGGCCGCCATGGACAAGATCGGCCTTGGCAGTGCGCGCGGCGACGTAGCCCGCACGGTCGAGGATGCCCACGAGATCGCGGAGCGCATCGGGTACCCCATCATCCTGCGTCCCTCCCTGACGATGGGAGGCTCCGGCGGCGGCGTGGCCTATAACAAGGCCGAGTTCGACGAGGCGATCCGTTGGGCCTTCCAATGCAGCCCGGTTCACGAGTGCCTGGTCGAAGAGAGCCTGATCGGTTGGAAGGAATACGAGCTCGAGGTCATTCGGGACAACGCCGACAACTTTGCCGTCATCTGCACGATCGAGAACTTCGACCCGATGGGCGTTCACACCGGTGATTCGATCACGGTGGCGCCCGCCATGACGCTCACCGACCGCGAGTATCAGCGCCTTCGTAACGCCGCCCGCGCCATCATCACCGAGATCGGCGTCGATACGGGCGGCTCCAACATCCAGTTCTCCGTCAACCCCGCCGACGGAAGGGTGATCGTGATTGAGATGAACCCGCGCGTCTCGCGTTCGAGCGCGCTCGCGTCGAAAGCGACGGGCTACCCGATCGCAAAAATCGCCGCCAAGCTCGCCGTGGGGTACCGCCTCGACGAGCTTCAGAACGACATCACCGGGACGAGCGCCGCGTTCGAACCTACCATCGACTACGTCGTCACGAAGATTCCCCGCTTTGCGTTCGAAAAATTTGCCGGCGCCGACCCGCGCCTAACCACGCAAATGAAATCGGTCGGCGAAGCCATGGCGATCGGCCGCACCTTCAAGGAGTCGCTCCAGAAGGCAGCGCGGTCGCTGGAGACGGGGAGGGACGGCCTCACTTCGCTCCTTGCGAAGGTCGACTACCGCGACCTTGCGGCCCAGGTGCGGCGGCTCATCGAGACCGGCGAGGCGATCAACACCGGGAAGCCCATGCTGGCGGACTTGCCGGACCCCACCGAAGAGGAGCTCCGAGAATCGATTCTCGACCTCATCCGCACTCCGCTGTCAGACCGGCTCTGGTATATCGCGGATGGTCTTCGCGTCGGGCTCACAGTCGAAGACATCCATGGGGCCACCGACATCGACATCTGGTTCCTCGAACAGATGCGCCAAATTCTCGCGTTCGAGAAGACGCTGAAAGGGTCGGCCGACGAGCCGCTGTCCGAAGAGGTTCTGCGCAAGGCCAAGGAGCTCGGATTCAGCGATGGCCAGATTGCGTCCCTCCGAGGAGAGGGGGCCAAAGACGTTCGCGCGCAACGGGCCACGCACGGAGTCGAGCCGGTCTACTCACGTGTCGACACTTGCGCCGCAGAGTTCCCGGCGCTCACCCCGTACATGTATTCGACATGGGGTTTGCAGAGCGAGGCCCGTGTCGGCGGCGACAAAAAGAAGGTCATGATCCTCGGTGGCGGCCCCAACCGCATCGGCCAAGGCATCGAGTTCGACTACTGCTGCGTGCACGCCTCGTTCGCCCTTAAAGAGATGGGTTTCGAGACCATCATGGTGAACTGCAACCCCGAGACGGTGTCCACGGATTATGACACCTCGGACAAACTCTACTTCGAGCCGCTGACGTTCGAGGATGTGATGCACATCGTCGAGATGGAAAAGCCGGACGGCATCATCGTACAGTTCGGCGGCCAGACGCCGCTAAAGCTCGCCGTGCCGCTCTCGCAAGAGGGCGTCCCCATCCTGGGCACCTCCGCCGACGCGATTGACCGCGCGGAGGACCGGGAGCGCTTCGAGGATCTGCTCACCAAGCTCAACCTCGATCGTCCGCGCGGAGGCATCGCCAAGGGCACGAAGGACGCCTTTGCGGTTGCGGAGCGAATCGGATTCCCGGTGGTGGTGCGGCCGAGCTACGTGCTGGGTGGGCGCGCGATGGAAATCGTCCATTCTCAAGAGGAGCTGGCGCGATACATGACCGTCGCCCTCGAAGCGGTTGCCGACGCCGGGACCCAGACCATCCTCGTCGATGAGTTCTTGAAAGACGCAATCGAGGTCGACGTCGATTGCATTTCCGACGGCAAGCAAGTGGTCATCGGCGGGCTGCTGCAGCACATCGAGGAGGCGGGGATTCACTCCGGCGATTCGTCCATGGCGCTTCCCGCCCACGCGCTTCCACCAGACGTTCTCGCCACGCTGCGCTCATCGACGCGAGCGCTCGCCTTGGAGCTCGGTGTCGTCGGCCTGATGAACGTCCAGTTCGCGGTGCGCGGAACCGCGGTCTTCGTCATCGAGGTCAATCCGCGCGCATCGCGAACGATTCCCTTCATCAGCAAGGCCATCGGCGTACCGCTCGCCAAGATCGCCGCCAAGGTGATGGCGGGTGCAACACTTCGCGAGCTCGGCTACACGCGCGAAATCGTCACGAACCACGTTGCCGTCAAAGAGTCGGTGTTCCCATTCACCAAGTTCCCCGGCGTCGACACGATCCTCAGCCCCGAGATGCGCTCCACCGGCGAGGTGATGGGTATTGCCGACAATTTCCCCGACGCGTTCTACAAGGCCTTGCTGTCCGCCTACTTGGAGCTTCCCGACGAAGGGAACGTCTTCATCAGTGTGAAGGAGAACGACAAGCCCGCCGCGGCCGACCTCGCGCGGCGCCTGAGCGATCTGGGTTTCGATATCATCGCGACAAAGGGGACCCGGGAGATGCTCGAGCGTGCCGGGGTCGAAGCGGAGAACGTCCACAAGGTGGGCGAGGGCCGGCCGCACATCGTCGACCTTCTGCAGAACGGTGACATCGCCCTGGTGTTCAATACGACAGAGGGCGCGAAGGCGATTCGAGACAGCCGTTCGATGCGCCGCCAAACCGTGATGAGCGACGTGCCGTATTTCACCACGATCGCAGCAGCCGTTGCCGCGGTTGACGCCGTTGAAGCCAGGCGCTTCAGGCCGCCTTCTGTCTGCTCGATCCAAGAGTACCACGCGCGAACCGACGAGCTTGCCACGCTTCGACCGCCCAATCGGTAGCTTTGGGTTGCCAACTTTCCGGGCACAGTTTACGAGGGTAGGATGGACCGGGTTCCGATGACCCCCGATGGGCACGCTGCTCTCACCGTCGAGCTCGCCGCGCTCAAAGCGGAGCGGCCGCAGATCTCCCAGGAGATCGGGATCGCCCGCGATCACGGTGATCTCAAGGAGAACGCCGAGTACCACGCTGCCAAAGACAAGCAGGGAATGTGCGAGGCGCGCATCGCGGAGATCGAAGACAGGCTCTCGCGCGCGGACGTCATCGATCCTTCGACGCTCGGTGGCGACAGGGTGAAGTTCGGCGCCTTCGTCGAGCTCGAAGACATGGACAACGGCAAGATCGTTACATACCGGTTGGTCGGTGCTGACGAGTCAGACATCCAGCAGGGCAAGATCTCGATCACCTCTCCCGTGGCGCGCGCTATCGTCGGCAAGGAAGTCGGCGATGAGGTGCGAGTCCAAACTCCGGGCGGCGTTCGCACTTACGAAGTCAGTGACGTCCGCTGGGATTGACGGGAGCCTCAACCCCGGGGAGCGAGCATCGGTGCCCACACTGCTCGATCATCCTATCGAAACCTTGCCCGGGATCGGACCCGCGACGGGCGCCCATCTCCGCAAACGAGGGTACGAGTCCGTCGGGGACCTTTTATGGCTGTTGCCACGAGGGTACGACGATCAACGTCGACCGGCGCCGATCCATACGCTGCAGGACGGCGACTATGTGGTCGTCGAAGGTGTGGTTCGAAGGGCGCGTTCCTTTCCGCGCGGCGGCCGCATGGGGTTTGAGGCCCGGCTCGAGCCGATGGACGAGACATCCGAGCACGATGGTTACCGCGAGCTGAAACTGGTTTGGTTTCAGTCGATCCCTGGGCTTGCGAGGCGCTTCGTGGAAGGGGAGACCGTTCGAGTCGCGGGACGGGTCCACGACTATCGCGGCACGGCGACAATCGCGCACCCCGAGACGCTTGCTGCTGACACGCCGGGGGCGATCGAGCCCCGCTATCCGGAGATTCCGGGTGTTCGTCGCAAGACCCTCCGGCGCGCGGTGCGCAAGGCGGTCGACCGCGCCGTTGCGGAGGTCCCCGATCTGATTCCGCCTGCGCTGCGCGCGGAGGTTGGCGTGGGCGCCGTAGGAGAGGCGCTTGCTGCCATTCACGTTCCTGACCCTGCGACGTTCGACGAAGAGTCCGAAGCGGAGCAGCCCACACCGGCACACGGAAGGCTGGCGCTCGAAGAGCTCGTACTGTGGGAGCTAGCGCTACGGTCTCGCCGGGCTTCGGAGCGCGGCGGTGTGGCTCGGCCATTCGAAATCGAGCCCGCGGTGCAGTCGGCATGCGGTGCTTTCCCTTTTGAGCTGACCGAAGCACAGCAAAGGGCCGTTACCGAGGTGAGCGGCGCGCTGACGAGCGAAACACCGATGCGCCGTTTGCTGCAGGGCGACGTCGGATGTGGCAAGACCGCGGTCGCGATGGTGGCCTGCGCGCAGGTCGCGGCCGGTGCCGCACAGACCGTGTTCTTGGCTCCCACCGAGCTCCTCGCCGACCAGCACGCGGACACACTGAGGCCCACGGCCGAGGAGCTCGGTCTCCGTCTCGGCGTTTTCACCGGCGCGTTGAGCAAAGATCAGCGCCGTTCGATGCTCGACCGCATGGCCACTGGAGCCGTCGATGTCATCCTGGGCACGCACGCGCTTCTGAGCGGAGAGGTTCGCTTTGCCGACCTCGGGTTGGTCATCGTCGATGAACAGCACCGCTTTGGCGTCGCACAGCGCCTCCGCCTCGGCACCCGCGGATCGACCCGGCGGCCACATCTTCTCGTCATGACAGCAACACCGATTCCCCGAAGCCTTGCTCTGGTTCTCTACGCGGGGCTCGAACTCACGACGATCGACGCCAAGCCGCCCGGGCGAGTGCCGGCCACGACTAAGATGATTTCGCGTGCCCAACGCGCCACGGTGTTTCGCCAGATCGAACGGGCGCTCGAAGCGGAGGGCAGAGCATTCGTAGTGTGTCCCGCGATCTCTTCTTCGGACGAACTCGTGGGCGTCGACCGAGTGTTCGACGAAATGACGGCGCAGTTTGGAGGCGGCCGCGTAGGACAGATTCACGGGCGGCTTCCCGGTGAAGAGCGTCGCGCGCTGATGCAGGCGTTTCGAGAGGGCGAGCTCCAGGTGCTGGTCGGAACCACCGTGTTGGAAGTCGGCGTCGACGTCCCGGCCGCGAACATCATCGTCGTCGAGCAGGCCGAGCGCTTTGGGCTCGCTCAGCTTCATCAGCTTCGGGGGCGCGTCGGGCGTGCAGGTCAGCGAAGCGCTTGCTTGCTCACGTTCGGCGAGCCGCTGTCCACCGAAGCGGAGGCGCGTCTTCAAGTGCTGTGCGACACCGACGATGGCTTCCGCCTGGCAGAGCGGGATTTCGAGCTTCGAGGCCCTGGTCACCTTTTTGGGTATCGCCAGTCTGGGGCGAGCGGCCTACAGTTCGCGAATCCCGCCCGGGATCGGGCCCTCCTTAAGCGCGCCGGCGATCTGGCAGATCGTATTATTGGGGTGGATCCGGATCTATCCGCGCCGGAGCACGCGCCTGCACGCGCCGCCGTAGAGCGCTGGGAACGCAATGCGGCCGTCCGCGAAGATGCTGGATGAAGCCGCTGCGTATTTGCCGGCTTCTTGACGCTTGGCGGGCACCCAGGTAGTCCCAAATCATGCCGCTGGTTCACCACGCGCAGCGTGAAATCACGCTCAAGATCGTCTACTACGGCGTCGGGCTCGGGGGCAAGACCACCAATCTCGAGACCATCCACGCGCAGGCACGGCCGGAGTCGCGGGGCAAGCTCGTATCGGTGAACACCGAGGCAGAGCGAACGCTCTTCCTGGACTTTCTGCCGCTGCACCTCGGCGAGTTCCGCGGGTACACCGTGCGTCTTCATCTGATCTCCGTCCCCGGGCAAATCGCTCAGGACTCGACGCGCCAAATGGTGCTCCGGAACGTCGACGGCGTCGTGCTCGTCATCGACAGCCAAGCCGACGCGATCGAGGGAAACAACTACGCGATTCGTAACCTCGACTACAACCTTCGGCAGGACGGGACCGACCCGGACCGAATCCCAATGGTCGTTCAATACAACAAGCGCGACCTGGCGGGCATCCTAGACGTCGGGGAGCTCAGCGAGCGCCTCGGCGTGCCCGAAGGCATTCCCGAGCTGGTCTCTTCAGCCCGCGACGGCTGGGGTGTCTTCGAAACGGTGAAGTCGATCGTTCGCGTGTGCATGCATCAACTCGGTGATCCGAGTCTGCGAAGCGAAGGTCGGGTGGAGTGCTTGCTCGAAGAGCCTCGTGCCCGCTTCTATCCGAGTGGCCCCGTCTCGATGATCCACGCGATCGCGCCTGAGCAAGAGTTGGAGCTCGACGATCTCGAACTCGTGAGTGGCTAGGCGGATGAAACCGTCCGGCCCAGAGTCCGTCGCTGATCGCGTACGGAACGTTGCGCCGACGATTCAAATGCTCCCCGTGCGTACGCCGACGTTGCCTCCGGCCACCCAGACCAATACCTTCCTGGTCGGCACGAAAGAGGCGGTGATCGTCGAGCCAGCCACCCCCTATCGCGAAGAGCAGGACGCCATGGTCCAGTGGGTCCAGGCCGCCCGTTTGCGGGGCATCGAGCCCGTGGCGATACTCGCAACCCACCATCATCCCGATCACGTCGGCGGCGCGATGGCGCTCCGGGAACGCCTACAGCTGCCCCTTTGGGCCCACGCCATGACGGCACAGCGCCTCGACGGCATCGTCGAGATCGACCGCTCGATTCAAGACGGCGAACGCATCCAGCTCGAAGGACCGACTCCGACAGCCTTGACTGCGCTTCACACCCCGGGTCATGCGCCCGGGCATCTGTGCTTCATCGACGAGGCGACGAGCATCATGATCGCGGGCGATATGGTCGCCTCAGTCGGTACCATCGTCGTAGAGCCGACAGATGGGGACATGCTCCTCTACCTCGAGTCGCTTAGAAAGATGTCCGCGCTCGAACCCGCCGGCCTGCTGCCGGCACACGGCGACTTGATCGAAGAGCCGCAAGCGATCCTGAACTTCTACATCGAGCACCGTTTGATGCGCGAGCGCAAAGTGCTCGATGCCCTCGACGCGCGCGGGAAGGCGTCGAGGCCGCGGCACTTGGTCGCGAGCGCGTACGACGACACTCCCAAGGCCCTGTGGCCTCTGGCTCTTCTCTCGCTCGAGGCGCACCTGATCAAGCTCGAGAGAGAAGGGCGCGTGGTCAAAGAGGGGGAGTGCTGGGCGCCGGCCGCTCACTGACCCCAGCACTGCCGACGCGTTACGCCTGAGTTCTACACCTCGGGCCCCGGGTCTCGGGCCTGAACTCTACACCTCGGGCCTCGGGCCCCGGGTCTCGGGCCCCGGGCCTGAGATCTACACCCCGGGCCCCGAGGCCCGAGGGTGCTCTTCTGTTCGGTGCCGGCAGCGCGACGCTGTCACTGACGCCCAGCGAGCGAGCGAGCTTGCTTCATCTGATGTTGTATGGTCGCTTGCGGATGAGATGACCTTTCCATTCGAGGAGATCGGTGCCTGGATTCGTGAGCCGGATGAGCCCTGTCCTCCGCTTCAAGGAGAGCAGCGTGCGGATGTCGTCGTCATCGGTGCTGGTTACACGGGTCTTTCAGCGGCGCTGTCGCTCCGCGAGCAAGGTGTTGACGTCCTCGTGCTCGAGCAAGACTTCGCTGGCGCGGGCGCGAGCGGTTGCAACGCTGGTCATCTCACGCCGACGATCGGCAAAGACCTGCCGACGTTGTTGCGGATGTTCGGGGAGCAACGGGCGCAAGCGCTGGTGCAGTTCGCGGACCAAGCGGTCGAGTACACCGAGCACGTCGTCGAGCATCTAGGCATCGAGTGCGGCTACGAACCCAACGGCAACATCCTCGCCGCCGTGCATCCCAAGCACGAGAAACGGCTGCGCGAGGCAGCTGCTACGGCGTCGCGTCTTGGGGGTCACGTCCGGTTCCTCTGCGGCGATGAGATGCGTGAGCGCGGGTTGCCCCGGGCCTTTCACTGCGGGGTGCTCGAACAGCGAGGTGGGGTGCTGGACCCAGGCCAATACGTGACCGGGCTTCGCCAAGCTGCAATCGACGCCGGGGTTCGACTTCACGAGCACTCCCCCGTTCAATCGATCGACGAGGGCAAGCCGGTTCGCGTGCGATCCGAAGGCGGTGTGGTCATCGCAGATTCCGCGGTCGTTGCGACGAATGCCTACTCCCGGTCCATCGAGGTCATGCCGCGCAAGGTTGTGCCCCTGCGCGTCTCCCTATTCGAAACCGAGCCACTCAGCGCCAGCCAGCTCGCCGCTGTCGACTGGAACGGCCGGGAGGGAATCTATACGTCCCACGAAGTGCTCGAGAGCTACCGGCTCAGCGCGCGCAACACGATCATCGGGGGTTCGAGAGTCGTTCGTTACGCGTACGGCAGCAAGCTCGCACCGGGCTACGATCCGGCAGCATTCGAGACCATCGAGACCGCCTTCAGGCAGAGGTTTCCCCAGCTCGAAGGGGTTTCCGTGGAGCGTTTTTGGGGTGGCTGGATTGGGCTCGGGCTGGACTTCTTACCGATGATCGGCGTGACCGGCGACCAGGAGAACATCCACTACGGTTTCGGGTATGCGGGGCATGGCGTCGCGCAGGCGACTCTGATCGGCGCGATGCTGTCCGATCGAGTCCTCGGTTGCGCCCACGAGTGCGAGAGCGCTCTCGCCAGGAGAGCATGGTCGTGGCCTCCCGAGCCCTTGCGCTACGCAGCATACAAGGCGGTCACACGAGTGCTCTACGCCATAGACGCCAGAACCGACCGTCAGCTGCTCCGCCATCGTTAGCGCAAGCCAAGTCGTCGAAGTTCTTCTCCTCAGCGCCGTGCGCCGCCGGCGGATTCAGAGTCACCGCCAGGACGCCCGCTTGCGCGGCTCCTGCATTTGGGGGTTGCCCTCGTCACGGGTGCGCCTGGAGCGAACGAGGCCGTAGATGGATGCGCCGAGGGCAAGGGGGCTGATGACCAGCAATGCCTTGCCTGCCGTTCTTTTCTTTTCGGCACCTTGCACCGGCCTGCAGTAGTCCCCCCCAACCCAGCGACAATCCGGGAGGCTCACCAACGCCGCGCCCACGATGATTCCCACGGTGCTGAGCAGGATTCCAACAGAGCTCGAAGCCATCCCGGCGTGCGCTCTCCGCTCCTTGCTTTGGGTTGGCTCAGGGGCAGTTTGGTATTGGAGAGACACCGCCGAAGTCGCCGGTTCATGGGCCAACGCGCTGGGCGCAAACGCCAAGAGCGCACACCCCAGCAAAGCTAGGGATAGATAAGCATACATACCCACGGAGCGTACCCTCTCGCGTCAGTCCTTCATAGCCACCGAGTCAGAGCCTCCTGGAGCCTTCGCGGAGACTAGCCCCGACGCTCAATTCCGTCGCGACGCCATGAACCTCGCCCCGTACTCGAGCTCCGCTTCATATTGATTGTGAGCCCTACAGCGAAGCTCGATGTTGTCCGCGCCGTGCGACCCGCCCCTCGCGTACGGCACGACATGATGGAACTCAACCTGCCACCCCGACAGGCATCGCCGACCACACGCGTCAACGAAGACACATCGGCCCTGGTCCCGCTCAAACACCTCGCGTCGAATCTGTGCGGGAATCGCGCGACCCTTGCGGTTGCTTCTTTTGCGAACGGAACGCGGGTTCTCCGTGAAGGAGGCCTTCTTCTTCCGCGTTTCGACCAGTAACGCGTCCAACGCTCGATCGAGGATCGCCGCCAGGTCGCCGTCTGGAATCTGATGACTCAGCAGATCCTGAAGCTCGGAGAGCTTGTCCCGGCCCTCCTGTCCGATCGTGACTTGAATTTTGTAGCGCCGCGGAGAAAGGGGAGTGACTCGAGAGTTTGGCTTCGACCCGCCAGCGGCCAACTTGCTGCCCTGAGAGGGAGCAGAGCTCACACCCAGCCTTTCGATCGCAGGTCTCTGTCCCGCGATCGGGTGGGCGGCGGGGATGTCCTCCAACATTTTTGGGGTAGATTGAACTCGCCGGATGGGCAGAGCGCGAACCGACGCAGGCACATCAGGCTTCGGTGAAATCTCCGCGATCAGTTTCTCGATCTCACGCATGCTCCTGTGCTTGGCGCGTTGAAGGACCTCCTGGTGATTGTCCTCGGTGAGATGTCCGGCCAGCTGATGAACACCGCTCAAGTGCAACTCACCTCGCGCAATCATGTCAAAAATGCAGGGAAAACGACAGGTCGCGCGACCTGCTCGGATCCGTCTCGCCGCAACCGCTTCCGACATGTGAAAGCGCTTCGTACAGAAGGCAAACATCGAGGGGCACGCATGCTCGAGGTATAACTTTCGCCGATCGATCTCCGCGACGTAGACGAGCATCGTGGCGGTGTCGCGCCGGTCCTTGTCGACCAACGATGAGAAGTCGCGGACGAGTTGGTGCTTGTTGATGAGCTGAAGTGAGGACGCATTCATCATGAACAGCACGCTACCACGAGGGTCCAAAACCGGAGTTCGATCCCCTAGCAGCCGATTTGCGGTCAAGGACGAACTAGATCTGAAGTTTGAATCAAAGAACTCGCAAGGAAGGATCCGCCCCACTGTGCGCCCCAGCGATCCGCCCTTGGGCGAGGATCTGAGAAGCGAACCGAGCCGTCCGCAAAAACTGTCAAGCAGAATCGAGAAGAAGGTTTATTCTTTTTCGTTTCCGCGTAGTCGTGGGCGGGCAGGCGCGGCACGTCAACGTGAGTCAGGTTGTTAGCACCCCGAACGACCCCGCCTCGCACATTGCTCAGAACACGAGTCGCGATTGTGCCAGGTCCCACTGAACCCGCTGCGGGGACATACCCCCTTCAGAACACGATTCCCGCAGCGCTCCTGCCAGGCTACATCGACCCCACCGCCACGACAAAGCCCGCAAGAAGGGCAGCCAGGACAAGCGCAACGGAGACGCCGACCCCGATGCCCACTCGCCTCTTACGCGCCGCCGCCTCCTCCTCCTGGCGCTGGAGCTCTTCGGCGGTCAGCGGCCCAGTTGGCGTCACCTCCAGACCGGCAGAATCGACCCCCAGTTGTAACGCTGGGTCAACGAAGGCTTCGGGGTGCCAGCGCTCGAGCCGCGATCGGGTCGGCTGAGTCGATTGCACGGACTGTTCCGCACTAGGCTCAGCCGCCGTGCCTTCCTCACCGGCTTGTGCGCTAGCGCTCAGAGGCGACGCTACCAGCACGACGACGACACACGCAAAGCCAACGAAGTACCGCATGATCACCTCCCGCTCCAGCTCAGTGCCCGACTAGGTGGGGTTACCTACCTATGCATCAGGCGTGCCAGGCGGAATGCCGATCTTGCAGAGGAATCTCAGGCGCCAGCGCGCAGGTTCTGCGTTGTTGGGCGTGGGCACGCATCGGGTGCGCGTAACAACGGCTTGTACGAAGATGCAGCCTAACAACCTGACCGTGTTTAGCGGCCTTGAAGACGGAAGGCCGATTCAGATGCGCTTCAAGCCATCGAATTAAGCGACCAATCATATCGATGATAGTCGAGCTCGTAGCCGTCTTCGAACGCGGCCTCCAATGCCTCCCGCTGGGCCCCCCGCGCGTGCTCGACGAGAAACAAGCGCACTCCAGCAGCTCGACCGAAGTCACTCTCGTAGTAGCGAAACGTGATCGGGATCCGGACCATCCGATTCGCGTCGTCGACCTCGACGTCGGTTGCGACGTAATTGAGCGCCGCGAGCTCGAGCTGGGCGTCTAGCTTTGAGGCCTCGTAGAAAGCCACCGGTGGACAGCTCGTCGATGCGCACACCAGCGCGGCATGAATCCGCGGATCGACGTAGGACGGACACAGCGCGAGCCGTGGGTCGTCGTCGTCGAACAAACGCGAGCTGGTCGCTGGGTGGGGCGCATTGCGCCGGAGAACGCCATTCTCGATTTCGTCGAGGGTGAGCACGAGGTCGCCCACGCGATACGCGACCACGCCGAAGAAAGAGGGGACCTCCATGACCGACGCCCTAATCCCAAGCGCGAGCACGCCGTGGATGGCGAGCACGTTGTAGAGGTTGATCCAAAACGCAGTGCGCGTGGCGTCGTCGGTCATCTCGCCGGGATCGATCGCTTGCAGTAGCCCGCTGGTCCTCTTCATCTCGGCGAATGTCGGCGAGCTTCGAAGCTTTGCGTAGTCAACCTGACCGTCTTCGTCGAGGGCCTCGGTCTTCAACTGGTTCCGGAGCTTGCGCAGGGCTTGGGCGATTTCGGTGGGGGAGGCGCTGGATGCCGCCGGGGCCTCGTCGTTGAGCACTTTGCGCGCCAACCACTGATTGGGAACCAGCGCTTTGGCGAGCTCCACGGGACTGCGCGCGCGCTTCAGGATGTCGCCGGCATCGCGCAGGTTTCGAATCCAGGAGTCCGCCATCTCATCTCAGCGTACGGCGCAGCGAGGGTTTCGTCACTCATCGATCGAATTGGGCAAGCGTACGACTGCCCCGGGCGATGTTTCGAGCGGCCTCACGGTGATGGGGTCCACCGTCCAATCCTCACCGGCGACCGGGTGTCGCGCGGTGATCCAGACCGATCCCGCCGGGACGCCGCGCAATCGAAATTCGCCGTGAGCGTCGCTGAGCGTGGCACGCTCCCACCTCGGCGGGTCGCCCCACGTCACCTCCGCGTTCGAGACGGGGTCGCTCAGCGCGTCCAGAACCTCGCCCACGACGGTGCCACCGGGCCCCAAGCGGACCGTGGCGAGCTCCTGCGGGCGGTCAACGTAGTGCGGGGGCTCGAGCACGACCCGGCGACTCTGCGGCTCGTAGCTCGGGTGCGAGAAGGAGATGTCGTACGTGCCGGTTGGTGTGCGCCGGAACACGAAGGTGCCGTCGCTTCGGGTCATGGTGTCTCGCTTGGCGGGTCCGTCGAGGCGCACTTGCACGCTTCCCAGCGCGTCGCCGGTCCAGTCGTCGAGCACCTCACCGAGGAACGTGACTCCAGCCGACATCACGACGCGGACGTCGTCCATGCTGTCGATGTCGGCGAGGATCGCCTGGCTGAACCCTGGGTGCTCGGCGCTGAGGTCGAACGGTGGCTCGGGCAGGGCAGGGACAGAGAAGCTCCCATCGGCATCCGACTTGGCGGTCCGCCGAATCGGCGTCTGAGGGCTCTTGGCCGAGACGGTGAGCAGCGCGCCGCCCACCCCGAACCCGCCTTCGTCGACGACCCTCCCGCGCAGCGTGTAGAGCGCTCTCGATAATGCGAGCTCGATGGTGACGAGCTCCTCATCTCCGACATCGAGCGACTCACGGGCCGGAGGCAGATCGTAGGGCAGGGCCGTGACGCTTACGCCACCGCGCACGCCACGAAACGAAAACGAGCCATCGGACGCGGTCACCGACATCCGCGGCACGCGCTCTGTGGACGCTCGAAGCTCGACCGGGATCCCTTCGAGGCCGTTGCCGCGCTCGTCCACCACGCGGCCTGCAAGCTCAGCGCCCGAGCGCATGACGATATCGACGCCCGCGCGCGTCCTGCCCGGACCCACCTGCAGACGTTCGGACTCGGCTGGTGCAAAGTCGTCATGGCTCGCTGTGATCGTGTACGGGCCAGGACGAAGACTCGACAAGACGAACGCTCCGTCTCGGCTGGTGGTCACCTGCTGAACGAACGCGAGCGCTCCGCTTCCCCCGGCCGAGATCGGCGGGACTGGCCCGGAGGTGACCCCGAGCGAGTCGGTCGCACCAGGGGACGCGGCGCGCAGGTCTCCCTCACCAAAGGCGCGGATGAGCACACCCTCGAGCGCCCACCCTCGCTCGTCGACGACGCGACCTTCGATGGTAGACGCGCGTTCGAGCCGCACCGTCATAGGCGGCTCCGTTTCACTATGCCGCAAGGGACCGGCTGCGACGTATCCGTCCGCTCCGACGTACAAGCTATGCTCGTCACCGACGATCCCTGTGAGCTCGAATTGTCCGCCGTCGTCGCTCCGAGTCCGCCGCGTGTGCAGCCCGAGCACGCCCGTGGCTATTGTCACTTCGGCGTCACGGATCGCGCGGCCGCTGTGCGCATCCACGACCCGTCCGGCCAGGGTCCACCCTCTGCCGAGCTGTATCCCGAACGCGCGCCGAGCCCCCGCATCCAGGATCAGCCCCTCGACCGGTGGGGCGACGAGCCTACCCTTGGAGGCCCGAAGCTCATAGATGCCCGCCGGGATCTGAGGCCAATAGAAGCGCCCGTCCGCCCCGCTTCGAACCGAGCGTGCCGGCCAGAACCCGCTCCCCGCGAGGGATACGGTCGCTCCTGCGAGGGGACGACCCCCTTCATCGTAGATCCGCCCGGCCAGCGTTGCCGATCCCGCATCGAGCTCTCCAGGGGAGACCGAGCGAACACCAGTGGCCCACTGAGCTTCTGAGATGAGCTCCGTTTTTGCGCCGTAGGTACCCGGAATTACAAAAGTCCCGAGCACCAAAAGCCCAGTGATTGCGCCCGCCGCTCGCATCCAGCTTGGTTTTATCGTTGATCGCCGCCTGGGGCGAGGCGGCATTGTTGCGACGCCCCAAGAGCAATGCTACATCGCGACTCCTTCAGAACTCGGAAACCGGCCATGGCACAGACATGTGATTTCTGCGGTAAGAACCGCCACAAAGCTCACAAGGTGAGCCACTCGAACATCAAGACCAGGAAGTGGCAGCAGCCCAACCTGCAGTCGATTCGAGCGGTGATCGATGGCCAGGTCCGCCGCGTCTCTGCGTGTACGCGCTGCATCCGCTCGGGTAAGGTTGTCAAGGCCGCCTAGACGCCCACAGGCTCCGCTCCCACCGGGTTGCGATCCGGCTTCGATCATCCTGACGTTTCCTGTCGCGCCCGAGCATGCGGGCCAGCGCCTGGACCGATTCATCCAGCATCGGATCCCGAGGCTTTCGCGGACGCGCGCCCAGGAAGTCGTGCGATCCTGCGCCTATCGAGCGGACGGCACGCGCCGGCGCCCAAGTGAACGTGTGCGGGCCGGCGAGCACGTCGTGTTGGTGCGACCTCCTTTCGAGGAGCCCCATGTTCCGCTCTACTTCGACGTCATATACGAGGACGAGGCCGTTTTGGCAGTCGACAAGCCCTCGGGCCTTCCCGTGCATCCGTCGGCCACCTATCACAAGAATACGCTTACCTACCTCCTCCGGCAGAGGTTTGGGCCGGACGCCCCGCAGATCGCCCATCGACTCGACCGCGAGACCAGCGGGCTGCTGCTGTGCGGCCGTACCCGCGCCGCCGAGCGCGATCTCAAGATCGGTTTTGAGAACCGCCGGGTGAGCAAGCGGTACCTCGCCATCGTGCGCGGGGTCATGCCCGATGACGAAGGCAGGATCGATCTCCCACTGGATCGGGCCAAGGAGGGGCTACACATCTTGATGGAGGTGACCCCCAAGGGAGAGGGCTATCCATCGGTCACGCGCTATCGGGTCGTCGCGCGCCGGGACGACGCCACCTTGGTGTCACTGGCCCCGGAGAGCGGCCGACAGCACCAACTGCGGGTACACTTGAGCGCGATCGGCTTTCCGATCATTGGCGACAAACTCTACGGCCCGGAGGGCTCTCAGCCCTTCCTCGACTACATCGAGACCGGGATGACCGACGAGCTTCGCCAACGGCTCGGTCACGACCGCCACGCTCTCCATGCCTACGAGCTGGAGTTCATGCACCCCACCCAACACGAGCCCATGACGCTGAGGGCGCCGCTCGCCGATGACCTCGTCCGGCTCTGGGGCGAGGCCCTCGACGAGGCGGCGTTGGCGTCTGCGCGGGCGTGCTAGAATCGGTGCCGTGCGTGTGCTGATCGCAGCTATCATTTGCTGGGGAGTTGGCTGTGCCGGCGCGTCATCCAATGCGCCCACGACCGACTATCAGGCGTCGGACGCCTCGCTGTTCGACAATGCGGTGGATCTCGTCGAAGCCCCCGTCATCGTCGAGGGGGAGTGGAGCGGGGCCTTCGAGCGGCGTGTGGGGAGGGCGGACCTCATCGTGGTCGTGCGCGTCGAATCGCTGAGCTCGGACCTCGTCAAACGGCGATCGGCCTATCGGCTCACCGTCAGGGTCGAGGAGTGGCTCAAAGGAAGCTCCTCGAAGGAAATCGTGCTGCGTGTCCGGGATGACGAGCCGGGGCACCAGAGCGTCCGCGTCAACGAGGATCGAATCCTGCACAACCCGTTCGTCGCGTTCATCAAATGGGAGGCCAGCCCGGAGCTGCCGGAGCCCACCGCCCACTGGCACTTCTCGCCAGATTCGGGTGCGGTTCGCGACAAGATCCAGTTTTTCCTTCGCCGGCCGGCGAGGGACTCCCACACCGAGGTCGAGGTGGTCGAGCCCTAGCTTGGATTTCGACGTAACCTTGGCCCACAGCGTAGACTAAATAAGGAGTGATGCAGATGCGTATTTGGCCCCTACTTTCGATCCTTTGGTTCACCGTCGCCCTAGTGGGTTGCGAGCGTGGTGCGCCGGCGCCCAAGGCCAATGAACACGACCACACCAAGCACCAGCACGAGCATGCGGCGGCTAAAGTCCCAGCCGACGCAGAAAAGTCCGACGAGCCTGCGGGACCGACGATCGAAACCGGCTCGTTCCTGCTTGCGGTCACGCCAACCCAACCCGGGTACACGATCGGCAAGACGGGCGAGGTGGAGATCGCCCTAGAGGGACGCGGTGATTGGCACGTCAACCAGGAATACCCGATCCGGGTCGACCTGAAGGCGGCTCCCGGGGTGGCGCTGAAGAAGAACGAACTCGTCAAAGACGACGCAAAGGAGTTCGGCGAGGACAAGGTTCGCTTCCTTGCGGCGCTCGAGCCTTCGGCGGCAGGCGACCACGAAGTGACCTGTGACGTTTCCTTTGCCATGTGCACAGAAGAAAACTGTATCCTCGAGAAGCGAACGGTGACGATGCAACTCAAGGTGGAATGAGATGAGCGAGGGGGGACTCAAGACTGCGCTAGAGACGATTCGTGGGGAGATCAAAGCGCGGTTCGAGGCCCAGAAGCGAGTGCTTTCGTTCGGCGAGTACTTGGACCTCGTTCAAGGCAATCCGCGCCGGTACACTCGAGACGCGGGAAGGTACCTCAAAGACTGCATGGACTTCTTCGGCTCGTACGAAGTCGAGCGGTCCACGGGGAAGATCAAGCGCTGGAAACTCTTCGACCTCGAGTTCGGGCTCGACAACAGCGGACATCAAGCCGAGCTGAAGCTTCGCGATCGGCTCGCGGGTAACGAAGCGGCGCAGGAGGCGTTCTATCGGATCCTCGACGGGTTCGAGCGGGAAGGGCGTGCGAACCGCCTGGTCATGCTGCACGGGCCCAACGGCAGTGCGAAATCGACATTCGTTGCCTGTTTGATGCGGGGGCTCGAGGCCTATTCAGACACCGAGGACGGCGCGCTCTATCGGTTTTCGTGGATCTTCCCTCGCGTGCGTGAGGGGGCAGGGATCGGGTTCGCGACGTCGGCCGACGAGCTCGGCCAGGGCGACTCCTTTGCGCACCTTCCCGACGAACGGATCATCGCCAAGCTCCAGAGCTCGGTTCGAGAGCATCCGATGCTGTTGTTGCCTCGGGATGTGCGGCAGCGTCTGATCGCGACCGTCTACGAAGGGGCGAGTCTTTCGGAGGCGGCGCCGGACTGGGTTTGGACCGGCCAGCTCGGCCGCAAGAACCAACAGATATTCCAGGCTCTCCTCACTACGTACCGCGGCGACCTCGAGCGGGTCCTCGCGCACATTCAGGTCGAGCGCTTTTACATTTCGCGGCGCTACCGCGTCGGGGCGGTGACCATCGGGCCGCAGATGTCGGTCGATGCGTCGGAGCGTCAGATCACCGCGGACCGGTCAATCGACTCCCTGCCCGCATCGCTGAGCGCGCTGACGCTGTTCGAGCCCTATGGCGAGCTGGTGGACGCGTCCGGGGGCATCGTCGAGTTCAGCGATTTGCTCAAGCGCCCTATCGAGGCATGGAAGTACCTGCTCCTGGCGATCGAGAACGGCGAGGTCTCGCTGGAGATGTCGAATCTGCCGATCAATGCCGTGATGCTCGGAAGCTCGAACGAGCTTCACTTGAGCGCGTTTCGCCAGCACCCCGAGTATAATTCCTTCCGCGGCCGTATGGTTCGGATTCGCATGCCGTATCTCCTCGACGTCCATCGCGAGCGCGAAATCTACGATGGTCAGATCATTCCGCAGATTCCAAAGCACGTCGCGCCTCACACGACGTACGTCGCCGCACTTTGGTCAGTGCTCACGCGCCTCCGGAAGCCGGACGCGTCACAGTTTGCGGACAGCGACCTCGGGACGGTCGCCGCATCGCTAACGCCGCTGGAAAAAGCGGATCTTCTGGCCGACGGTCTGGTGCCGGCGCGATTCGACGCCGACCAAGGGAAGATCCTTGCTGGCGGTATCGAACAGGTCGAGCTGCAAGGCTCGATGTCCTCGGACTACGAAGGCATCAACGGGGCCTCGCCACGAGAGATCCGAATGCTCCTTCTCGACGCGGCAGCCGACTTCGACGAGCCGTGCGTTTCGCCGGTGACGTTCTTGAGTCGTCTCGGGTACTTCTGCGATCGCGATGACTACGAGTTCCTGAAGGAGCAGCCCGACGGCGCCTACCGCGACCACCGCGCGTTCGTGGACGTCGTCAAAGAACGATGGCTCGACATCGTCGAGAGCGAGCTCCGCGCGGCTAGCGGATTGATCGACGAGCGTAGCCATCTCGGGCTCTTCGAACGCTACGTGACGCACGTCTCGCACTGGGTGAAGAAGGAACGGCTCTTCAACCCCGTCACAGGCCAGGACGAAGATGCGGATGTCGACCTGATGAAAAGCGTCGAAGAGAAGTTGGGCGCCGACGACGCGCAAGGGTTCCGCAACGAGCTACTTAGCGGCATCGCCGCATGGGCGATCGACCATCCTGAGCAGGACGTTGACTACGAAGCGCTATTTCCGCGGTACATCGAGCAGTTACGGCAGGCCTACTTCGACGATCGGCGCGGCCAGGTTGGCGAAATCGGCCAAGCGATCGTCGCCATGTTGGAGGACGACGACACGCTCGACGAAGACCAGCGGGAAGCGGCGCAACAGGCGCTGCAGGTCCTGGTCGGCGTCTATGGGTACGAACGCTCCAGCGCAAAGGTCGCCCTCGGAGCCCTAGTCGACGCCCGGTATCGCGAGTGACCAAACTGATGAAGGCAGGAACGACACGCACGGCGTCTTGCGCCTTACTCTTCTCGACGATATTCGCAGCTTGCTCTAACGGTGATGCCGGGGTTCGACCACCTGGCGTTGGGCACTGCGACGACTTCGACGCTCTCCGCCAGCCGTTGTTCGGTGATCTGCATGTCCACACGTCTCTTTCCTACGACGCGAATCTTTCGGGAACGCGGCTCGGGCCTCGTACGGCCTACGAGTTCGCTCGGGGCAATCGGATCGACATTACGCCGTATGACGAAGACGGAAACGCCCTTCGCACGTTGCAACTAGAGCGCCCACTCGATTTCGCCGCGGCAACAGACCACTCCGCACACTTTGGGTCAGTCGCCTTGTGTCGAGATCCAGATTCGGTCGCGTACGCGCACCCGGAGTGCCAGCAGTTTCGCACGGACCCAGAAGGCGCGTTCCTGACGCTCGTTCTGCCCTTTACCTTCAGTGGGGATCATCCGGCCTTGTGCGGCGACGCCGGCGAAGACTGCATCGAGGCTGGCAAGGAAGTGTGGCTTGACGTACAGGCGGCAGCCAACGAGGCGAACGATCAGAGTCCGGCGTGTAACTTCACCAGCTTCGTCGCGTTCGAGTGGACGGCCAGCCCGGGTGGCAACAACATGCATCGGAACGTCGTTTTTCGTAGCGCTACCGTGCCTAGCGTTCCGCCGGACCCATTCAACGCCAAGAGGCCAGAGGCCATGTGGCAGATGCTTCGCGACGATTGCATCGATGCGGGCACTGGATGTGATGTCATCACCCTCGCGCACAACACGAACCTTTCGGCCGGAACGTACTTCCAACGGAGCGGAAAAGAGGACCTTCCGCTCGATGCCGAGTATTTGCGTGAGCGCGCCGTGATGGAGCCTGCGATCGAGATCTATCAGCAGAAAGGTTCCTCGGAGTGCGCCAGGAGCTTGGGCGCGCCAGACGAGTTTTGTGGGTTCGAGGAGTTTCCGTACCCGAACTTCACCGCGCTGTCGCTCGACGTCATCGGCGCTCCCGTTGCAGGAGGCTTTGCGCGAGACGCCTTCGGGCGCGGCATGGAGCTCGAACGAGACTTCGGTGTGAACCCATTCCGGTACGCCGTCATCGCCGGGACGGACGCACACATGGCGAACCCCGGCGCGGTGGCAGAATACGACCATCCGGGCAACGGCGATGCGGTGTCGCGGGTCCAAGTGTCTGCAGATCCGTTGGAACAGGGCCTCGTCGACGATCCCTACTTTGGATCAGGAGGCTTGGCCGGGGTGTGGGCCGAGGAAAACTCTCGCGAAGCGATCTTTGACGCCGTGGTGCGCAAAGAGACGTTTGGAACTAGCGGGCCCCGGATCGTTCCTCGGTTTTTCGCAGGCTGGAGCTATCCTGAGGACATCTGCGACCGCGCGTCACTCGAGAGCGAGGGCTATGAGAGTGGGGTGCCGATGGGCAGAGAGCTTCCCTCGCAGCCCGAAGCCTCCGCAGTTCCCATCTTCGTAGCATTCGCGCGACAGGACCCGGGGACGGAGGGGCGTCCGGGCACGCCGCTGCAGCGCGTGCAGATCATCAAAGGATGGTTGGATGACGGCGGAGAGGTGCAAACCCGTGTCACTGACGTGACGCCCGACGCCGACAACGGTGCCGGGGTAGACCTCGCGACCTGTGAGTCACAGGGCACCGGGCACGCTTCGTTGTGCCACCGCTGGGTCGACGAGGACTTTGACCCCTCTCAGCGCGCTTACTACTACCTACGGGTCCTGGAGAACCCGACTTGCAGGTGGAGCGTACGGCAGTGTTTGGAGAACGGATACGACTGCGAGAACCCCACTACGAACTTGGACAGTGATTGTTGCGATCCCGTGGTCGGCCTGAACCGCACAGCCTGTGCCGACGTCGCATGTGAAAACACCGACCTGCTGACGGAGCACGAGGCGCGCTGCTGCCTGCCGCCGGTGGAGCTGACGATTCAAGAGCGCGCGTGGACATCGCCGATCTGGTATACGCCGTAGGGATTCGAGCGGAGACTGCTACGCCAGGAATTTCCCGCTGCCGAGGCGTTGAGCCTCCATCATCTCGAGCTCCCTCGAACCCGAAATCACAACGTTCGGGTCGGGGACGAAGTCGAGCGTGTCGTCGAGCCGCTCGTAGGCAACCGAGTTCAGGATGATCTTGATCGCGTTGATTCGCGCCAGATGCTTGTCGTTCGAGCGAATGATCTTCCATGGCGCATGCGTCGTGTGGGTCCGTTTGAGCATTTCGTACTTCACGTTGGTGAAGTCGTCCCAGCGCTCTTGGGCCTGCACATCCACCTCACTCAGCTTCCACTGGCGAAGCGGGTCCGCCTTGCGACGCTCGAAACGCCGATTCTGCTCCTCCTTCGTGACGCTGAAGTAGAGCTTGATCAGGACCGTTCCCTGGCGCACGAGATCCTTCTCGAATCCGGTGACGCCTCGCATGAAGTTCTTGTATTCCTTGTCGGAACAGAACTCGAACACCGGTTCCACCATCGCTCGGTTGTACCAGCTGCGATCGAAGAGGACGACCTCGCCTGCACGCGGAAAGTGTTGGATGTACTTCTGGAAGAACCATTGAGTCCGTTCGTGCTCGGTGGGCTTGCCGAGGGCGACCACACGGTAGTGCTTCTCGTTCATGTACCGCGTCACCCGTCGAATGGTTCCGCCCTTGCCAGCCGCGTCACGTCCCTCGAACAAGATCACCATCCGAGTGCCGCTCTTCTCGAGATGCTGCTGCATCTTGATCAACTCGGCTTGATAGGGCTTGAGCGCTTCTTCGCGAACGTATCGACGGAGCGCCCTCTTCTTCATGGCCTCGCCGCTCAGAGGGTCTGCCTCGGGGCCAAGCTGCTGTTCGAGCGAATTCACTTCGTCCTGAAGCTCTGCCGTCGCTTCGCTTCGCCTGGCGTTGACCTCCTGAGCGGAAGGTATCGATTCGGCGTCGAGTTGGAGGCCTTCGAGCCCCTCTGAGTTCGTCCGTTCTTCGTCCATTTGCACCTGCCGCCGGGTAACTAGGTCCGATCCTCACTCGAGGGAAGGCCATGGAAGTAGCATCCTCGGCCTCCGAACGGGTAGTCGTAGGTTCCGTAGGTCCATTCGTAACCCTCGCCAAAGGGAGCGATGAGCTCGCGCAGGTCTCGTTCGGAGTAAACACGCAGCGTGCTGACCAGCGCGTCCCACGTTCCGGCTGCAAGGCCGATGGGAGTCAGCCAGGTCCACACCGCCTTTGCAAGCCGGTCTCGGGGCGAGAGCAGTGGGGTGGCAAGGAGCGAAGGGATTCCGATCGGGATGAGGGGAAGCGCGCCCCTTGGGTCACGTTCGAACGATTCAGAGATGAAGACCGGTGCTCGATTGACGACCGCGTCGCGGAGAATGGCGCCCGCAAGAGCCGGCCGAAAATGATGAAAGGCGTTGACGATGATGCGCGCGCGACCCTCGGACAGGGATGCCGGAATGCTGGTTGCGTCCACCGGCTCTCCGATGAAGTCGATGCTGTCTGGTCGCTCTTGCTTGGCGCGTGTCCACATGGGGATCCGGGGAAACAGATCGGTAATCAGGAAGCGGGGAGGGTGGAGCCCTAAGCGCTCCGCTTCGTGACTCAGGATGACCGCAGGCCCGCCCGCCCCCGCGCAAAGGTCGAGCACGTCGTGCGTCCCAGACTCAGAAAGGAAGCCATCGATGATGGGCGCCAATGGCCGAAGGAAACCACCCCAATCGAGCGAACGGCTCAGCGTCTCGATAATCGTGTCGCGCAAGCTCTCGGGAACCCAATCACGATCATTGAACTCAAACAGGTGGGCTCTTGGGAGACGGGGCATCGATGTCACCCCGCCGAACGCCGTTCGTTGCGTCGCTCGGCAGCCTCGGCCGCCAGGCGGCGATCTTCGTCGGTTTCAGCGAGAAGGGACGGGACGGGGCAGGGCTTTCCGTCTTCTCCGAGGTTGACGAAGGTCGCGCGAGCATTGGCGCACAGCGAGCGCTTGCCGGTTTTCGTGTGCTCGTGCTCCACCCGGACGCCGATTTCCATCGAGCTCGTAAACGCGGCGTTGAGGCGCGCGGTCAACCGAACCACGTCGCCGACTTTGATCGGCGCCTTGAACTCCAGCGCGTCGATGCGCGCGGTGACGGACACGCGCCCGCAATGTCGCATCGCGGCGATCGAGCAGCAAATGTCGATCCAACTCATGATCACGCCGCCGAATGCCGTGCCGATCGCATTGGTGTGTTGCGGCAGAACCAGCTCGGTCATTTCGGTGAAGGACTCGGAGGGGGCCTTTGCGTCCATGGGCGGAGCATAAGGTGTGCCCAAGCCGGTTTAAAGGCATAATCCGATGGTGCAGCGGCTTTTTACACGCGAGGAGTCGCGCGATGTCGATCGCGCGGCCATGGATGAGTTCGGCGTGCTCGGCCTGGTGTTGATGGAGAACGCCGGGCGCGGTGCAACCCATGCGATTTGCCAGCTGTTTGGCGAGCGACTCGGCCGCGTCGTCCTCATTGGTGGGCCCGGCCAAAACGGCGGCGACGCGTGGGTGATTGCGAGGCGCCTCACATTGCTCGGACACCGGCCGGTGGCGGTTCTGGTTGGGGACGTGTCCCGTTTGGGCGGCGACGCGCAAACCAACTGGGCGCTTCTTGGCGAGCTCGGTATCGAGACCGCGGAGATCTCCCCGGACGACGCCGCGTCGATCGGTAAGCATCTGGCGAATGCAACGCTCGTCGTCGACGGCCTCTTTGGGACGGGGCTCGACCGGCCGATCACGGGTGGCTACGCGGATGTCATTGCTGCGATGGACGGTGCGGCGGCTCCTCTAGTGGCATTGGATCTGCCCAGCGGGCTCGACGCAGACACCGGCGCGATCTTCGGCGTCGCGCCACACGCCGCGTTGACGGTCACTTTCGCAGGCCACAAGCGCGGCCTTCATCAGTATCCCGGCGTGGAGTATGCAGGTGAAGTGAGGGTGGCCGACATCGGCATCCCCATCGAAAGCTCTCCGGCGGCGAGCATGTGGACGAGAGACGACCTTGGTGCGCTCATCGCGCCGCGTGCTGGCGATGCACACAAGGGGACCAACGGACACTTGCTCGTCATTGGCGGCGCGCCGGGAAAGACTGGCGCGGCGGTCCTTGCCGGCCGGGCCGCGTTTCGGGCTGGCGCGGGGCTCGTCACGATCGGTGCTCGCTCCGATGCGCGGGCTGCGCTCGAAGAGAAGGTGATCGAGTTGATGACGATCGCGCTTCCCGACCAAGCGGACCAAGCCGCCGTCGAGTCTCTGTGCGAGGGGAAGCGCGCAGTCGTATTGGGACCGGGGATGGGACTGGACGACCTCGGACGTACGTGAGCGCGCGCCTTCGCGCTGCATGCGCCAGTTCCCACCGTCATCGACGCTGACGGTCTTACCCATGTCGCGGAGGACGGTCTCTCGTCCTTGAAAGCGGCCGCCGCGCCGCGAATCCTCACACCACATCCGGGTGAAGCGGGGCGTCTGCTGGGCCAATCGACTGCCGACGTGCAAGCCAACCGCTACGCGGTCGCCGAAGCGCTAGCGAACGAGTCGGGGCAAGTCGTCATTTTGAAGGGCGCTCGCAGCATCGTTGCGGGAGCGGACGACCTTCGGGTGTGCGCAGAGGGAACCCCGGCGCTTGGTGTTGCAGGGACGGGCGACGTCCTGAGCGGGGTGGTTGGCGCACTTGGGATGACCCTTGCGCCCATCGATGCGGCGATTGCTGGCGCACTCTTGCATGCCCTTGCCGGCGTCGAAGCTTCGGTCGGTGACCGCGGTCTAATCGCGTCCGAAGTGGCGGATGCGGTGCCCGTCGTGCTGGCCCGCCAGCAGGGCCACTGAGCGGACGGCCAGGCGACAGCTTGACACGACACCGTGTCACCCGGGCGACAAGGTGGCGCCGCGCCGTTCGAGCCAGGCACGAAATTCTTGGGTTTTCCGGGCTGGCATTGCCGTTGCATTGGAGTCGGGGTGGAGACCATCTCGATGCAGAACCAAGAACACTACAACGAAGAAATCCTACCGTGCGTGCCCGAGCTTTCCCGGAGCGCCCTTCGGTTGGCTCGAGGCACCGCCCTTGCCGACGACCTCGTTCAGGAAACCCTGATTCGCGCGTGGCAAGCGCGCGCGAGCTTCCGCCCGGGCACCAACGCGCGGGCATGGACACACCGTATTCTGTTCAATACGTACATCAACCACTATCGGAAGAAGAAGCGGGAGCGGGAGGCGCTCGACGAGCTGCGAAGTGCGAGCCGTGTGAGCACGCGCGCCCCGCACGATGGATTTGGCGACGAAGTGGTTGCCGCCTTGCGCGGCCTCCGGCCAGAGTTTCGTGAAGCCGTCGAGATGGTGGACGTCCACGATCTCTCGTACCAGGACGCCGCAGACCAGTTGGAGTGCCCCGTGGGCACCGTGATGTCCCGCCTCCACCGCGGCCGGACGCGGCTCCGAAGGGCTCTCGAAGGGTACGCCCTCGACCAGGGCGTCCTCCGGCCGGCGGCCTAGCTTTTGAGCTCCGGACAGAGTACCCGACAAAACCGATGTGAAAACCGCGGTATATGAGCTAAAGCCCCGTTAGCCTTGACGAAAAAGCCCAAAGTTACATATTGGCGTGCATGGCAAAGACATATGCTGACTTGCTCCAAGAGGTGAAGGCCGCCATTCGGCAGGTCTCCCTCGAGGACCTGAAGGACCGTCTCGACGCGGGCGACGATTCGATTCTCGTCGATGTGCGCGAAAAGGATGAGTGGCGGCAGGGTCACATTCCGGGCGCGATTCACATTCCGCGAGGCTTTCTCGAGATGCAGGCCGGCTCGAGGCTGCCCGACAAGGACGTGAAGATCGTCACGATTTGTGCCGCGGGGATCCGCTCCGCGTTTGCGGCCAAGGTTCTGCAAGACCTCGGCTACACCAACGTCGAGTCGGCAAACCCGGGTTTCAATCAGTGGAAGGACCAAGGCTTCCCAACGACGCAGCCGTTTGCATTCACTGACGCGCAGCTGAACCGCTACTCGCGGCATCTATTGCTGCCTGAAGTGGGCGAGCAGGGCCAGGCGAAGTTGCTGCAAGGCCGGGTGCTGTTGCTCGGCGCCGGGGGGCTCGGCTCACCGGCGGCGCTCTACCTCGCCGCTGCGGGCGTAGGCACCATCGGCATCATCGACGGCGACACGGTGGATGAGTCCAACCTGCAGCGCCAGATCCTGCATGGTCTCGATCGCGTGGGCCAGTCGAAGGTCCTGAGCGGAAAACGCACGATCGAGAACCTCAACCCCGACGTGAATGTCATCGCATTCGACGAGCGCCTCACGCGCCAGAACGTCGATCGTATCTTCGATCAAGACTGGGACGTCATCGTCGACGGCCTCGACAATTTCGCGACGCGCTACCTCGTCAACGACGCCAGCGTGTGGAAGGACATTCCCGTCGTGCACGGGTCGATCTTCCGCTTCGACGGCCAAGTCACGACGTTCTGGCCGCGCCAGGGTCCATGCTACCGCTGCTTGTATCCTGAGCCGCCACCGCCGCATCTCGCGCCGTCATGCGCAGAGGCTGGCGTCCTCGGCGTCCTCCCCGGCGCCATCGGCACCCTCCAGGCAACCGAGGCGGTGAAAATCGTTCTCGAACGCGGCGACCCCTTGGTCGGTCGGCTTCTACAGTACGACTCGCTGCAAATGGAGTTCCGTACATTCAAGCTGCGACGCAACAAGGACTGCCCGGTCTGCGGCGATCACCCCACGATCACCGATTACATCGACTACGAGCACTTCTGCTCAGGGGGTTAGAGCTTTGCGCTCATGAACGGGGCAACTGGGCCTTCTAGGATGAAGGGGTGGAGGTCCGTGCGTGCCTTCTTGGTGAAACCCACGCGACCAATGCCGAGGTAGAGGCCCGGGCCCACCTTGCGGACCTCGTCGAACATCGTGTGCAAGAGTGCCCCTCCGGGGCCGCCACGTTGGAAGTCGTTGAAATCCGCGTACTCGAGATGGAACGCGTCGTTCGTGTCGTTGGGCAACTTGGAAGGTCCGAGGTGAGTTCGCATCCTCGCCGAGCGTCGCGCTCCGCGCGGGGTCATGAAGCTGTTGTAGCCGTGACCCTGCTTCGGTCCGGTGGGCTCGAACGCTTTGCAAAGCCAGCGACCCCTCGCGTGCACCGCAAACGCGCTGAGTAAGTAGCCACGGGCGGTCCCCTGGTCGAGCAATGACGCCGCAAACTCGCCGTGCATCTCTTCGAAGGCCGGTGCTTCGAGCCGATGATAGAGAGCCACCACCTCATCTCGCGACATCATGCGGAGGTCGAGCGCGGTGATCGTTGGTTGCGTTGAAGCGGCGGGGCGGATTTCGCGCACGTGCTCGGACATCGTCATGCCTCCTATGGACACGGGTAAGGCCAGGGCAGAGGGTTGTCCACCCACGTAGAGCGACTCCGTCGCCACTGGGCTTCGGCCCCGCTGGCGGCCCGCGTGTGGGATGCTACTGGCCTGTGGGTTGGCCATCAGGTAGCAGCACGATCACTAAGGAGAGCTCTAGTGAACCTAAAAAGACCAATCGAAGCGGCAAAACGCTGGGCCGACGAGCACCGCGAGCTGGTTATCATCGGTGTCGCCCTTCCATTGGGCACGCTGGCTACCGCGGTGGATAAAGCAAGGGCACTCGTCACGAAGCCGAGCGCGCCGGACGACCATGACCGGCGCGTCACCCGCGTGATGTCTGATGTGAAGCGCTACGCTGTGGCACGAAAGCGCGGTGAGAGCTGGGCGCAGAAGCCGCTTCGAACCGACCGCAAGGGCGCCGCTTCACTCAACACTCGCGTCGCCGACAAGTCGCACTCCCAAACCATTCGTATGCACGATCTCACCGCGATCCTCGAGGTAGATGAAAGCCGGGGCGTCGTGAGACTCGAGCCGTTCGCCACCGTGGGAGACGTCGCGTGGCACCTCGATCAGATGGGACTCCAGCTCGAGGCTACCATCGAGATGAAGGACGCAACCCTCGGGGGCCTCGTGATGGCGCTCGGCATGACGACCCACTCCCACGTGTGCGGGCTCGTGCACGATACGGTGACGGCGTACGAGATCGTGACGGCCGAGGGCGAGCTCGTGCGGGCTACTGCGGATAACGAGCACGCGGACCTCTTTAGGGCGCTCCCATGGAGCCATGGGACGCTTGGGCTCCTCGTGGCGCTCGAGGTGCGCGTAATCCCCGCTCCCTCGCACGTTCGGCTGGTGTATCGTCCGTTCTACTCGCTCGACGCCTATGCCGAAGAGTATCGCCGCCTGGTCACCGAAGAGGAGCCGCCCCACTTCGTCGAGACCCTCATCTTCGGCAAGGACCGTGCGGTCATCATGGAGGGGCACCTAGCGACCTTGGATGAGGTGCGAGCCGGGAAGCTTCCGGTTAACGCGGTCGGCCGCTACTACAAGCCTCTCTTTTACAAGCATGTCGAAGGGATGCTCGAGCTCGGGGAGGGCCGGCACCACGAAGAGCTGGTGCCCATGTACCACTATCTGATGCGCCACGACCGCAGCATGTGCATGTGCCTGGCGCAGATCCTTCCGACAGCGAACGAACCTTGGTTTCGGTACACGATGGGGTGGATGCTGCCGCCCAATACGACCTTCCTCAAAGGCACGCGGCCGGAGGCGGAGCGAGAGAATACGATTCGTCAGCAAGTCTGGCAGGAGTATGCTTTCCCGGCGGAGCACTTTGCCGAGATGGTCAGGCACGTGCACGACGCTTTCGAGATCTATCCGCTGCTCGCGTATCCATGCAAGGTCATCGACCACGGTGGGCTCGTGAGGCTCCCCGGCAATCTCGGCAAAGGCTACTCGGGCAAGGCCGAAACCACGGCCTTCCTCGACATCGGGATCTACGGATTTCCTCAGCGTGTGAGAGAAGGCGATGCGCGATTCCCCGCTGTGACCAGGGTTCGCGCGCTCGAGCAGAAGGCGCGGTCGCTCGGCGGGTTTCTTCACACGTACTGCGACGTCTTCAGCACCGAAGCGGAGTTCACGGAGATGTTCGACCATGCCCTTTGGCGCGAGATGCGGGAGAGGTACGCGGCGGACGGCGCGTTTCCGACCATCTACGAGAAAGTGAAACCGGAGATGGACCCGCTTCAGTTTCTCGAAGAGGAGCGGTCCTGGGCGAAAATGGGAGACGGCTCCCCGATTCGCACGGGGGAAGGTTCGGCTGTTAGGTTGGGCGATTCGCGTTTCGGCGGGCCTCCCGCTAGAACTCCCTCCAGGAGGTCTTCATGAATCGCTTTTCTTGTTTCCTGGCCGTGGCCGCGTTGGCGTGCCTCCTCTCTTCCCCCATCGCCCGCGCCCAGGACAGCGACGCTGCGTTCCAGGGCTTTCTCGACGCCCTTCAGACTTCGCGCGAGCTCGTGCTCAACCGGACCTCGGAGGACGGCACCGATCGGGCGGAGGGGTTCCGGCACATCATTCGTCTGATTGAGATGCAGAACGCGCCGGCGACCGACGATCACAACGAAGCGAATCCGCATGTCTCGCGTTGTCCAAGCGTCGCGTGCAAGGTGGGCTTCGACAATCCCGACTTCACGTACATCAACGTGGCGCCAATCAGCGCGGAGTACACGTACCGGATTTATGGCAAGCGGGGGACGGTGCCTTACGTCAGCATGCAAGTGTTTGACAACCCGTTTGGTGGTGAGGCCTTCATGACTTCGGAAGACCTGATCGTCGAGGCCGACGGGAGCTACGAGATTATCCTCAGCGCGACGCCGCAGGAGGGCAATTGGATGGAGCTCAAGCCGGGCGCGCAGCGCTTCATCCTACGTAACGGGTTCTATGATTGGAACAACGAGACCGAAGCCAGCGTGCAGGTCGAAGTCATCGCAGGCCCAATGAGCGGGCCGGTGCCGCACCTCACCCCCGACGAGTTTGTGTCGGACATGGCGGGGCTCGCGCTTCGCCTCTCTACCATTCCGGCCAGGATGCAGGCATCCCGCGACGGTTGGCCGCTCAACGACGTCAACGAACCGGATCCAGGTGCGTTCGGTATCCCGGGGGCCGGAGTGCCAAGCGCGGTGAGTAGTGCAGGGCGGTACTCGCTCGATGAAGACGAGGCGCTGATCATCGAGACGCCGGAGCCCTCGGTCATTCACGGAGGGATTCAGCTCGGGAACCTCTGGGTCGAGTCAATCGACTATCAAACCCGCCAGACCTCGCTCAACTGGTTCCAATCGACGCCCGACGACGACGGCATCATTCGATACGTGCTGGCACACCGGGACCCCGGCGTGCCGAACTGGCTCGACATCTCCGGCCATCCGGACGGGGGAATCTTCATGCGCTGGCAGAGCCCGTCGGAGGGCCGGCATCCGGACAAGCCGACGGTGAAGCTGGTCGCATTCGATGACATCGGGGCGAATCTACCGGACGGGCATCCTTCGGTGACGCCGGAGGAGCGCGCTGCGGCGCTGCAGGAGCGCTATGAGGCCGTGAACAAGCGACGGAATCCGACTGGGCAGTTCGACCAGCAGGCGCAAACGTCGAGCGGGAGTAGCGGGTGCTCCGTCCGCGGGCCAGGGCACGGGCGGGGGCAGGTCGGATGGGTACTGGCGTTGCTGTTGCTAAGTGGTGTGTGGCGCTTCGGGCACCGACGCTGGCGCCTAGCCCCGTGGCGACGTAGTCGCTTTACGGGGTGACGCTGTTACACTGGCCTCATGCGCTGGGGGATCGTTCTACTGAGCATCACGGCGCTCGCGGCTTGCGAAAACACCGCTGCCGTGGAGCGCACCGAGCGACAAATCCAGGATGTCGACCGTCCGCGGGTTCAGGCGCTGGTTGAGCAGGACCTCGCGCAGCATCAGGCGGGCGTCGTGAAGGCTGCGCAGAAGCTCGCTCCGGGCTTCGCGGTCACCGACCCGGCCGCGCGGGAATCACAAGTGCGATCCGCTTTGAGAATTCTCCAGCAACCTAGGAAAGGTATTGACGAATTCGTTGCGTCTCCGATGTCGTTCTTGGCAGCTGTCGGGGTCGATGGGCTGGTCATTGCCCGGGATCGGGAGCCGGATCGGATGAAGGGGCAGGATTTCAAAACGCGCTTCGACGTAGTCCGGGAAGCCCTCGGAGGGACCACCACCACCGGGCTCGGGGAGTTCTATGCGAAGGATCCCAACGCACCGTCCTCTTGGTCGATCCTGTTCGCCGCGCCGTCCGTTCGGGATGACCGGGTGGTTGGAGCCGTTCTTGCGGGCATCCCGTTGTCGCGCCTGGCTCAGCGCCTGAGTCGCCAGTTTCGGGTCGAACAGAAGGAAGGCGCCCCGGTCTGGGTGTACGCCTACAAGGGAAAGCGCCTCTTCCACTGGGACACGCCCCCGGAGATCGATGCCCTGGTTCGAGACCCCATCGCCCGCGCCAAGGCGCTTGCCGCCTCGCCCACCGGCTACACCGCGAAAGTGCGTCTTCAGGGGGAGCTCCAGGTCTACGGCGTGTTTCCGCTCGAGCTGCTCGGCCCGGACGTCGGGATGATCATTTTTCGCACACCTGAGTGAAGTTTGACCCCGCGCCCGGGTCTGACCAACACTAGCGTGGTGTCGCGGACGGTTCTGGCTTGGAGTGCGTGGGGCTGTGCGGCCGCCTTTTTCCTCGTTGGCGCGTTTCCGCTCTACAACGTCGACGCCTACGGGCATCTCGCCCAGGGGCGCCAGATTGCGGAGCTTGGCCGCGTCCCGGCCGTCGACCTGTTCTCCTTCTGGAAGCCGACACCCCAGCCGTGGAGCAACTACGAGTGGGGCTACGACATCGTCACGTGGCTCATCTACGATCACTTTGGCCCGATCGCGCTCATCCTAATCAAGTGCCTGTTGCTCGCGGCGCTTGGCTACGTCCTCGTCGTTCTCGCACACCGGCTGGCACAGGGCGCAGCGCTGGCAGCGCCCGTCGCGGCCGCGGTCTTGATCTTCTTCGCGCCGCTGGCGCGGATTCGGTTCACGGTGCGTCCGCAGATCGTCGGTCTGGTGCTTCCTGCTGTCTTGTTGCTGGGGATCAGTGTCTTGTACTCGGAGCGTGCCTCGCCCCGCGCCAAGCGGTGGGTCGTCTTTGGGCTCGGCCTCATGCACGTCGTGTGGGTCAACATGCACGGATCACATTTGCTGGGCCTGCTCGTCACCGTGTTGTTTCTGGCGTTCTCGATTCGCACGGCCGCATTTACCTCCATGGTGGCTCTGCTTGCCCTGCAAATGCTCGCGACGGCCTGCACCCCTTTCGGCATCGACATCGTCACCGACGCAGTGGCCCATGTGCTCCGCCCCGAGTACCGCGACGTCGTCACCGAGTGGGGGCCTTGGTCGCCCTCGCACCCACTCTACCTGCTGATCGGACCCGTGGTGGCGATTCTCCTCGTCTTGGCCACCATGCGCCCGGTCACCCGCTCCGGCCGCTTTGGTCTCGCGTATGGCGTGTTCTGCGTCGTGGTCAGCATCATGGCGTTTCGCTCGATACGCTTCGTTGCGCATCAGCTACTGTTCACCGCGCCGTTCATTGCGGCCGGTTTGGCGCAACTCGAGTGGATTCGAGGTTCGCGTCGTGCCGTGACCGTGGTTGCTGGCCTCTCCTTTGTCTGGGCGATGCTGGTGTCCCCCCGCCTCGAGCCGTTCGTGCCGTTCGGGTTCAGCGAGCCAAGGCTCGGGCACGCCTTCGCCGCTGCCGATGTCATCAACGAGAACGTAGAGCAACCTCGGATCCTCGCGCCGATTCAAGACAGTTGGCCCCTGATGTTTGCGGTCCCCGGCGGCCGCTTCCTCGTCGACGGCCGTGTGCCGTTCTACGGGCCCGAGTTCATTCGCAAGGTGACGAACAGCTTCAGCGACCCGATGGCCCTGAACGAGATCCTTCAGACCTACGAGGTCGACACTGTCGTGGTCGATCACACCCGAGCCGGTCAAAGTGCTGCCGTCGAGTTCCTGTGGCGCTCTCCGCAATGGCGGCTCGGCCAGGTCCAAGACCGCCAGTCGCTGTTCCTGCACCAGGGGATTGCACCCTCATTGCAGCCGCTCCGAGTCATAGGGCCCGGTTACCGAATCGGCCGCCTGCTCGACCCGGGCGTTTCGGACGAGGACATCGACCTCGAAGCACGTCGAGTCGGCCATCACCAGAACTCCAAGGCGATTCAAGGCTGGATCCAAGGCCTTCGATTGCTTCGCCCACTCGTTCGAGACGGCGCGCGCGCCGGCGTTCGCATGTGCAGGACCGATGACGAACGCGAGGCGGCCCGGCGAGCGTATCGGTTGTTATCCGAGGCGGCAGAGATCTATCCGGGCTTCACTTCGATCGAACTCTACCGCGCGATGGCTGCGATGGCGGCATGCGACGAGCCCGAGGCCCGCGAAGCGCTCGACTGGGCGGCGTACGCCGAGGAGACTCGCGACACTTCGTTGGTCGCGATCGAGCTCGCGTTGCGAACCGGCGACGAGTCCGCACGCGTCGCCGCCAAGGCTCACATTGCGCGACTGCTGGAGCACGACGAGAGCGCTCGCGATCCCTGGGTCGTGGCCATCGCGCGCGATCTCGAAACCCGCTGTCCGTGAATCCGGCTTGCTGAATGACCGGTTAGCCTTGCGGGGGGTCGTTGCCGCGCACCAACATCCGCTGCGGCACCGTGATCTGAATCCCCAGCTCGTTGAACCGCTTGACGATCCGACGCAGCATTTCTCGCCGCACCGCGAACAGCTTGTCGGGCTGGGTCTTCACCATGAACTTGATGACCACTCCGTAGTCGGTGAGCTTGTCGACGCCGAGCATGTCCGGGTCCCCGATGATCGAGCCCTCCCAGTCCGGGTCCTGACTGAGCTCCTTGGCGATGTCGACGAGCGTCTCTATCACTCTATCGACGTCTTCGGTGTACCCGACGGGAACCTCGAAGACCGGACGGCCCCAGCCGTAGGTTCGGTTGGTGACCTGATCGATGCTGCCGTTGGGAACGAAGTGCACGCGGCCCTCGAGATCACGCAACACGGTCACTCGCATGTTGACCGATTCGACGGTTCCCGTGATGCCGCTAACGGTGATGAGGTCACCGAGCTGGTATTGGTCCTCGAGCAGAATCAAGAAGCCCGAGAAGTAGTCCTTCATCATGTCCTGCGCGCCAAAGGCGAGCGCAACGCCGAGGATCGCCGCTCCGCCGAGCACGGTCGCGATGTCGACGCCGGCCTCCTGCAACACGAGCATCACCGCGAGCGCCACGATGATGACGCGAAGCACGCTTTGGAAGCTGAAGGCCAACGTGTCCGCGCGTCCCGTGCCGCCGCTCCGAGCGCCGCGGCGTCTGCCGACCAGCGCCCGCGAGATTCCCCGCGCGCTAAACCGTACGACCAGGAGCAGAAAGAGAGCCGCGACGATGACGAGCAGCATGCGCGGACCGCGGTCCTTGGCCCAATACGCGACGTTTCGGGGGTGCACCGGGCTCTCGAGCCAGAAAATGCGCCGGCGCGCCTTCTCGGCCGCTTGCTCCTGTTCATCGACATCCGCCGTGACACTCAGTTGCTCTTCGTCGAGGCGGGCGTGCCGCTCGTGTAGCGACTTGATATACGCGGCGCGCGCGTCCTCGCCGTCGTGCGATTCCTCGAGGATCCCGCTGATCCGGCGGATCCCGCGCTCCAGCCGCTCGATCTTCTCGCTTGGCGCGTCGGTCTCGCGATATTTCTGCAGGCGAGCTTCGAACGCCGCGAGTGCGCGCTTCAAGTTGTCGAGCTCTTTGACGTGGGTCTCCGCGAGGCCCTCCTCGAACTCGATCTGCTCCTCGAGTGCACGCTTCCTTTCGACGAACTCAGAAAGCGCGATCTTCGCGATCTGGACTTGCCGCTCTTCCTGCTCGAGCGCCTCGTGCGCCTCGAGCTGCGCGGCAGTCATCGAGGACGAGCTCTTCGTCTCCTCGCGCGAGGGCTGCGCGGCGGGAATCGGCACTGGGAACGGTATTGGAACAGGGGGAGGCTTTCCTGCTTCCGCCGGCTTGGCCTCGGCGATTGGCGCAGCTGCCGCGGGCAGCTCGATTTCGATTTCGCCGGTCAACTCGCCGAGCGCACGTTCCTCCTTCGCGATCTTTTCTTCCAGGGCCTCGATTTGCTCGCGGACAGTCTTCTCGCCCGTGAGCGCGAGGTCGGTCTGCGTGTCGAAGAGGTCGTAGTCCTCCTCGAGCTCCTGGAGCTCGGCCCGCAGCGCGCTGACCTCTGCCGGGTCTGACTCTGGATCCGCGTCGAGCGCTTCGAGCTGTTCCTTTTTCTCGTTGCCCTCCTCGGCGACGTCGCCCATTTCCGCCGCCAGTCCCTTGTGCCACTCGGTCCGGGACCGGAGCTCGCTTCGAAGCCAGCGCAGATGCTGATTGTCGCTCTCGATGACTTGGCGGATGCGCACGATGCGCTTGGCGTCGGAGGCAGCCTCAACGGGCGGCTCTTCGCTGCCGGCGTCCGCGTCAGCCTCTGTGTGCCCTCCGGTCTCGTTCTCGGTCCCGGCGTCGGTCCCAGCATCGTTTCCGCCCGCGGGCTCGGCCTGGGCGAAGGCGGAGAGTGTCGTCGCGAGCCCGCAAACCAGCAGCGTGAGCACCCAAATCGAGAATAACTTCGCCTTCATCTCACCCTACATCATACACCAGGTTGTAGCTGTGTCAGCGCCTCGCGAGGGGACAGCGTTAGCTGCCATGGAGCCATGACGTTGGGCATGCGGACGGCTGCGCGCCATTCGGAGAGGAAGCGCTGCCGGGGCCACATCGTCGCGCCGAACCGGGCGAGGTGCTCTGTGTGCACCTGGCAGTCGACGATTCGGAACCCCCACATCGCCAGATGCCCGAGCAAGGTGGTGAACGCGACCTTCGACGCGTCGGGTTCCGAGGCGAACATCGACTCTCCGGCGAAAGTCCCCCCGAGCGCCACGCCGTAGAGGCCGCCGACCAGCTCATCGTCGCGCCACGCTTCGATGCTGTGTGCATATCCCAGCTCGTGCAGGCCGCGATAACCATCCTGAAGCTCGCGCGTAATCCAAGTTCCATGTTGGTGCGGGCGAGGCACGGCGGCGCATGCGGTGATCACATCATCGAAGGCGGTGTCCGCCGTCACACGAAGCTGCTCCTTGCGGATCACTTTTCGCAACGAGCGCGACACGTGAGCACGCGAAGGCGTCAGCGCGAACCGCGGATCCGGGGAGAACCAGAGCAGCGGATATCCTCGAGCAGGCCACGGGAAGATCCCGTTGCGGTATGCGACGAGAAGTCGTTCGGGCGATACGTCGCCGCCGACGGCCACGATGCCTTCCTCGTTGGCATCTTCGGGAGCTGGGAACGAATGCTCCTCGTCGAGTAGGTACACAGGCATCAGGGGACGCTGTAGGCTAGCGCAACGCAGGCCAGGGTGGCGATACTCTGCTCTCAGGCCTCGGCCGGGGGGCCGTTGGTCTCGTGGAAGGTCAGAACGATGTCGCCGTCATCGACGTCGGCCAACGCTGTCCCGCCTTCTGCCAGGCTGCCAAAGACCATCGCCTCGGCGAGCGGCTTCTTGAGCTTTTGCTCGACCAGGCGCGCCATCGGCCGCGCGCCCATCTGCGGATCGTAGCCGTGCTTGGCCAGCCAATCGCACGCCGCGTCGCTGAGCTGCAGGCGGACTTGCTTCTCGGCGAGCATCTCGCTGAGCAAGGCGACTTCCTTGTCGACCACCATGCGGATCACCCCCCTGCCGAGCCCGCTGAAGTACACCGACGCGTCGAGACGGTTTCGGAACTCCGGAGTGAAGATGCGCTCGATCGCCTGTCGCGTGCGACCCGTTGCGAAGTCCGCGGGCTCGTCGCCGCCGCCAAAGCCGACGACTTTCTCGGTCGCCTCGAATGCGCCCGCGTTGGTCGTCATGACGAGCACGATGTTGCGGAAGTCGGCTTCGCGCCCATTGTTGTCGGTGAGCTTGGCATGGTCCATCACCTGCAAGAGGATATTGAAGAGATCTCCATGGGCTTTTTCGATCTCGTCGAGAATCACCACCGCGTGCGGGTGCTTGCGGACTGCGTCCGTGAGCAGGCCGCCCTGGTCGAAGCCGACATACCCCGGAGGGGCGCCGATCAACCGCGACACCGAATGGCGCTCGCCGTACTCGCTCATGTCGAATCGCAGGAGCTCGACGCCCATCACGCGGGCGAGCTGTCGAGCTAGCTCCGTCTTGCCGACGCCGGTGGGCCCAGCAAACAAGAAAGAGCCGATTGGCTTGTGATCGGCGCGTAGCCCGGCCCGCGCCAGCGTGATCGCGCTCACGACTTTTTCAATCGCGGCGTCCTGGCCGAAGATGACCTTGCGAAGCTCGGGGCCGAGCTCCTTGAGCTGGTCGCGCTCCTTGGCGCTCACGGACTCGACCGGAACCCGCGCCATCTTGCTGACGACCCGTTCGATTTCCCTGACGGTGATCTGATGCGTGCGCTCGCCCTCGGGACGCATGCGCTCGAGCGAGCCAGCCTCGTCAATCACGTCGATCGCCTTGTCCGGTAAGAACCGTTCGAGAATGTGCTTCTGTGCGAGATGTGCAGCCGCCTCGAGTGCCTCGTCGTCGTACTTCACGTCGTGGTGTTCCTCGTAGTACTGCCGGAGGCCTTTGAGGATCTCGATGGTGTCTTCGACGGTAGGCTCGTGGATATCGATCTTCTGGAACCGGCGGGCCAGGGCCCGGTCGCGATCGAGGTGCTTGAAGTCGGTGTAGGTCGTCGACCCGAGGCAGCGGAGCTTGCCGGAAGCCAGCGCAGGCTTGAGGATATTCGACGCATCCATCGAGCTTCCCGTCGTAGCGCCGGCGCCAACGATCGTGTGGATCTCATCGATGAACAGGACTGCATTGTCCAGCTCCTGGAGGCGCTTCATGATCGCCTTGAGGCGTTCCTCGAATTGTCCGCGGAATTTGGTCCCCGCGAGTAGGGCGCCCATGTCGAGCGAGTAGATCTGGGCGTCTTCGAGTACCTTTGGGACGCGCCCCTCGTGGACCCGGCGCGCGAGCCCTTCGGCGATGGCCGTCTTGCCCACGCCCGGCTCGCCGACGAAGACGGGGTTGTTCTTGCGCCGGCGGCACAAGACCTGAATGGTGCGGTCGAGCTCTTCGTCGCGGCCGATCAACGGGTCGATGCGCCCCTCGGCCGCCTCGGCAATTAGATCGGTCGCGAACGCTTCGAGCGGGTCACGCCCTGCGGACGATTCGTCCTGCTCTTCGTCGAAGTCCGTCTCGGTGTAGGCGTCGCTTTCGCCAGGGACGATGTCGGTTCCGACCCCGTGTGAAATGTAGCGCTTGAGATCGAATGGCCCCACGCCCTCTTCTTGGAGCACGAACGCTGCGTACGATTCCTCTTCTTTGAGGACCTGCACGAGCACGTTGCTGCCGTCGATGGTCTTCATCTCGGATGAAATCGCATGAATGGCGGCGCGCTGAAGGACCCGCTCGACCGCCAGCGTTTGACGGGGCTCGATGGTGACGTCCTCAGGCACGCGTGACAGGCGGTCCCGCATGAAGTCTTCGAGCTGCTTTCTCAGGCGGCGAAGGTCGGCGCCACACACCCGTAGCGCCTTTGCGGCATTCGGGTCTTCGATGAGGGCCAGGAGCAGGTGCTCGAGCGTCACGTATTCGTGCCGCATCAACTCCGCCTGGTCGAATGCCTTGCGGAGGGTCGCCTGGAGCTCTTTATGGATGACAGGACCGGCCATGTTTACGCGTCTTCCTCCTCTTCGGGCTCCATCGTCAGACGGAGCGGGAACTCATGCTCTCGCGCCAGGTGTTCGACCCGTTGCACCTTGGTTTCTGCGACCTCACGGGTGAACACCCCGGCAACGCCCACGCCGTTGTGGTGAACGTGGAGCATGATGCGGATGGCATCTTGCTCGCCCCGGTGAAAGACGGTGTGTAAAACCTGAACGACAAACTCCCTGGTAGTGTAATCATCATTGTGCAGAAGAACCCGGTAGAGCCGTGGACGTTTGAGCTTTTTCTCCGGTTTGACCTCAGTGGTGGTCCCGGCATCGTTCTCGAACCTCTCGGCCATAGTCCATTCTAGCGCTTTCTGTGACCCCGCCCAGCCCGGTGTGAACCTGGCATCTACGCAACCTAAGGCCGGCCGCCGCGATCCGCTAGGGGGTCACTGGAGCACGAGCCTGAGGTAGAACAACTGGTTCTGGGTGTTCCGGATGATCACCGTCGAGTCGCCGGCTTCCTCAATGACGAAGCTATTGCCCGAGCCCAGCGTGGAGAGGCGGCCGTCCTTTTCGAACGAGATATACCCAATGATGTCGCTCGGGATCCTGCCGAGCGGGTGCTCGATTTCGTAGGTGCTGCAGCCTCGGAACTCGAGCCAGTTGCAGGCTTCGGTCACCAGTGGCGGGAACGGGTGCGACTCCCACACGCCCTCGGCGTTCGTCATGTTGCATGGAAGCTCGCTCAGAGGCACCAGCCGGTCCTCCGGGTCGCCGCAGGGATCGCCGCAAGCTGTGCCGAGGAGGCCAAGGAGCGAGAGGGCACACAACCATGAAAACCTACGCATCGGCATCTCCCGGGGGGGCATAGTACGCACGTACCGTCGCGACCAGGGATTCGATCGCCTGCTCGGGCGATGTGGCTGCGACGCGAAGGCCTAGGCGTTCGGCCGTATGGGTCGTGATGGGGCCAATGGAAAAGAGGTCCAACGCGTTCAGGCGGTCGGCGCCGTCCTGGCCCAGCACGTCGACCAAGTTCTGCACCGTCGAAGAGGATGTGAACAGAATGGCCTCGCATTCGGCCGGGTCGACGAGGCGCCGGATGCGTTCGGCCTCCTGGTGTTCAGGCGGAAGGTTCTGATAGGCAGGGACGACATCGACCTCCGCTCCCGCTTCACGAAGAGACTCCGGCAGAATTTCGCGTGCCACTTCAGCGCGTGGGAGGAGGATGCGAGTTCGCTCCGCGAGGAGCGGCACCATCGCCGCGACCACCCCCTCGGCGCGGGCGTCATCGGGTACCAGGTCCGCTTGAATACCGCGCGACGTCAGGGCTTGTTGCGTCTTGACGCCAATGGCGCACACCTTCGTTCCGGCCAAAGCCCTCACGTCGAGACCGGCGTCGCTGATCGAGGAGAAGACTGCGTCGACGGAATTGCCACTCGTGAAAAGAATCCAGTCGTAGCAATCCAGATGGGTGACCGCGTCGCGTAGCGGCCCGGAATCCAGTGGTGGCGCGATGCGGATGGTCGGCGCCAAGATCGGCTGCGCGCCTTCGTCGCGAAGCAGCGCGGCAAGTGACCCAGATTGGTGAGCTGCGCGCGTCACGAGAATGCGCTTCCCGAAAAGGGGCTTGGTGTCGAACCAACGCAGGTGGTCGCGCAAACGCACGACGTCGCCGACGATCGTGAGCGCGGGCAAGCCGAGCCCTGCTTCCGACGCCCGCTGGTGGATGTCGGAGAGCGTCCCCGTGACCGTGCGCTGCTTCGGCAGCGACGCCCACTGGACGACAGCCACGGGCGTGTCGGCAGGTCGCCCGTGCTCGATCAGGAGCTTCATGAGCGAGTCGAGCTTGCGCATCCCCATGAAGATGACCAGCGTCTGTGTGGCGGTGGCGAGCTTCGACCAGTCGTGGCCGGTGCGGTCCTTCTCGACGGACTCCGTCGCTGTGACGTACGCGACGCTCGACGCGAGCTCGCGATGCGTCAGTGACAGGCCCGCGTACGCGGTGGCGGCAAGCGGAGAGGGCACACCGGGGACCACCTCGAACGGGATCCCTTCGGAGGCTAGGAGCTCGGCTTCTTCGGAGCCGCGACCAAAGAGGTAAGGATCGCCTCCCTTGAGCCGTACGACGGTCTTGCCCGCGCGCGCTGCCTGAGCGAGCTGGCGGTTGATCTCGGTCTGCCGCTCGCTGGCTCGGCCCGCGCGCTTGCCCACGAACACGAGCTCTGCGTCGGGCCTTGCCGCGCTCAATTGATCGGGATGCACGAGCGCGTCGTACAAAACGACGTCCGCCTCGCGTAAGCGCCGGAGCCCGCGCGCTGTGATCAGCTCTGGATCGCCCGGGCCGGCACCCACCAGGTACACTTTGCCGGGTGAGGTCATAGCGCTCAGGTCTCGCCCGTATCGTCCGGCGGGATGATCTGTTCGGTCTCGACTACGCCTTTGCGCCGCTTGGTCTTTCTCACTGCGCGCGCTCTCACCTGGGGTCGAACCCCGCCCGCATCATTGGGGATGAAACGCACCTCTGTTTTCACTTCGAACGACAGCGAAGTCAGAGCTTTGTAGAATTCGCCCGCAATATCAGTGGCCTCGAGGAAGTCGCGGACTTCCTTGGCGACCACGCGAACCAGGGCGTTCTTGGTTTCGTCAACCGAGGCAAAGACGTAACCGATCAGTTCCTTGGGGAGCTTGCCGTCTTGAGTGACCCCGCGAAGCGCGCTGTCCGCGCTTCGGAGCGTTCCCACGCCAGCTTCGATGCCTTTCTCGACGGCTTTTCGAAGCGTGTCGCGCAAGACACCTTCGGACCAACGCCGCTCTCGCTCCCCTCGATCGGGGTCGCCGGAACCCTTTTCGTCGAATTCTTCAGGCATCATGCTTTCGCTATCCCTCGACCCGCGGAGGGTCAAGTGCCCGAAGCATACCTCAAGCCCGGTCCAAGTGCAGTTTCGTGGAGTCCGAGTGGACGACTGCGCGTGCCGACACGGGACGCGGCGTCGCAGTTCTCCGCATGGGCACCAGACGGACGAGTCTTGCGTTCAAAAAAGTGAGCGACTATACGAATACAAATGGATCAACGGGCGAGCACGGTCGAAGAGCTTTGGGAGCGCGCTGAGGAAGCGCTCGAAGCGTCGTCCAAGCGCGCCGAGGGTCTGCTGACGCAGTTGGCGTTGGTCGCGGAGGAGGGCAGCGACGCCTCGCTGTTTGCGCACCGCCACTTAGCTGAGCTTCTCCTCGAAGACCACCCTTGGAGGGCAGCGTTACACCTGCGGCGTGTGTTGGGCCACTGTGCCGAGGACGACATCCTTCACGCGCTCATGGGGCTATGCCACGCGCTTCTCGGCAATTACCGAGTGGCGGTCCGTTCGTATCGAGAAGCATCTGCTCTCGCTCCGCAGACGCCTTGGTACCACCACAACCTGGGCCACCTCATGGATATCGCGCTCGACGACCCGGTTGGCGCTGAGCCTCACCTTCGCCGTGCGTATGAGCTCGAGCCTGAGCACGACGAGATCATCGGCTCACTGGCCCATTGCGTTGCGCGTCTCGGCGACGTCGACCTAGCGCGTCAACTCGCCGAGCTCGCGCAAGAGAAGGGCCCGTGCAATCCGGACCATCGCGCGCTCGTCGAATGGATTGAGGGCGGTGCAACCGACGCGCCTGCGGCAATCGCCACCGTCCGCCGACCTTCGGGGGACCGCGTGGCAGAGACCGTTCAGCTCAAGATGGGCGAAGCAGGGTTTTCCCGCGCCGAGATCGAACGAGCGACGCAGCTGTGGTCCGACATGCAGGCGCACTGCGAGCTTCGCGTCACCAAGCCCGAGGTGTTGGCCGCTGCGCTCGAATATGCGATTGCGGTCGTGGAACAGCGCCCGGGTTGCACGCAGGCCGAGGTCGCTCGGCGGTATGGCGTCGCACCGACGTCGGTGTCCGCGCGGTTCGCCCAAATCCGAAATGCCCTCGCTCTGCGTCCCGGCGATCCTCGCTACGCAGCGTCACGCTGAAAACTAGCCACCGCTCCGCGAATCGCATATCCGGGGGTCATGCGCGCGCTTCCCAGCGCTACGACCGTTTGCCGCGTTCTGATCGGTCTCGACCGAGCGGGCGCTAGCGGCACGTTGCACGTTCACGGCGAAGGACGCCGTGCGACGATTTCGCTCGAGTCGAGCCAGATCGTGGGCGCCAACATCGACCGACGTGTCGCGACCTCGCATCGGCACGTGTTCGAGAACGTGTTGCAGATGTGCACATGGGAAGGGCTCATCCTGCGCCTCGTGCAGGCGCCCGCTGCAGCGACCTGGTGGAAGCTAGCCGAGCCGGTTCCGGCGCGCACCGTCGCGCTCCAAACCATGCGGGCCGCGGTCAAGGGGGTGGATACGGCAAGCGTGCGATCCGGGCTCGGAAACACCACGTATCACCTCACCGAAGCGGGGGAGTCGCTCTTTCGTGGCACGGAGCTACGACCCGAGGAGACGGCTGTGTTGTTCTGGTTGAGGCGCGGCGTGCCGGCCGAGGACCTGTTGACGCTCCCTGGGTGCGGCCTCGCAGGGTATCGCTTCGTGTGGATGCTCAAGTTGTTGGGTGCGGCCTCCCCGAAAGCGGGCGGCTCCTATCCGCTACTGCTTCGAAAGCGTCGACAGATGCGCAAGCAGGTCTCTGCACATGCGCTCCTCGACTTGCCGGAAGGCGCCGGAGGACGTGACGCCCGAATCGCGCTTCGCAAGCTGGTCCGAGACCTTCACCCGGACCGCTTTGGAGAGCGTGCGCCGCCGGCGCTTCGCCGAGCATCAGGGGAGATCGTGACTGCGCTCGTCGATGCCGAGGCGCGCATCGCGTCCGGACGAGCAGACTAGGTTCGCAACGCTGCGATCATTCGGTCCGTTGGTGCACGTGCAAAGCATCGGCCGGTTTCAGTCCCTCGGCGTCGAGCGTCGCTCGTCGCTCGAAGGTCGACGGTACGAGGTCACCGTCGAGATCGCCTTCAGCGCGAAACGTGACAGAGACCAACTCGTCGCCGCCGATCAGCTCGCAACCATCGTGACTAGGCGTGTAGCTGTAACTGAAGCGAACCGGCCGGCCGGGCTGGAAGCCGAGCGCTTCCCAAGATGCGTGGCCGGACTGCCCGTCCGCGAAGAAATCGACCTCCGCCAACTCGACCGTAGGCGTCGCAGGCGTCGGGCCGGCGCTCGGAGGCAGACAGTGGCGCTTGCCCGTGTCCCACGAGGTTGCGTAGTAGGCAGCCGCGCGGTCGCTCATCTCCTGGAGAAGCTCCGCAGCCTCATTCACCTTGTTGGTGCGGACTCGGCTTAGAAACGTCGGGACGAACACCGCAAGCACGATGCCGGTGAGGCACAGCAGAAGCGCCGCTTCGATCAAGCTCAATCTCGGACGACCGCGAGGCAAGGCCGCGGGAATGTGCGGGGCTCCAATCGGTTTGGCAAGAGGTCTGCAAGAGCTCTAGCCGGCGTCGTCGAGGCCGATCATGCTTTCGATCGGGTCGGCTACGAAGAAATAGAGGGTCGACGGCATGTAGGGAAACTCTTCCACTCGACGTAGCTCGAACTCCTCGTTCGCGCTCCGAAAGGCTTCTGCGTACGCGCGGTTGCGAAGCTGGGTCAGCCGGATTTCGATTTGCGCCTTCACCTTCGGGTTGCGGATCACCGCATACATCTCTTCGAGGTGTCGGAGCTCGCGATCCCTCTTTCCGAGTTTCCGGAGCGAGGTTGCGTTGGTGAGGACGAGCCATGCCGGACCCGCGCCGAGGCGAGCCGCTGCCATCATGTAGTCATTGCCCTCGGCTTGGAGGCGCTCGCGATCCGGGTCATCTGTAGGCAGGTTGGGCAGCAGCTCGTAGGTGATCGTCGCGCCGGCGTCCCACGCCATGTCGCCGTCATCCGGAAAGCGCTCCACGCCGCGGCGCAGCACGGCGATCGCTCGCTCGATGAACTCACGCGGGCTGCCCGTGGGCGTGTAGACACCTGCCACGCCGATCCACCGATACACACGCTGGAAGTCGGGGTCGAGGGCCAGCATGGATTCGCCGTAGTTGAAGACATGCTTGACGGCGCCCCTGTGCTCGAACTCCTCGCCGAAATAGATGAGGGCGCGAAGCCAAATCAGGTCCGCGAGCGCATGTCGATGGCCCAGGCTCATCACCTGCAACCACTCGGGCGGCGGCAGGTAGTAGATGTCCTCGTAGGCCTGCATCGCGAGGTAGTGGTCCATCGCCCGTCCGCGAAGCGAGCTGGTCCCAGCCACGACTCCAATGATGACCACGATGGCAGTGATCCGAACCCGCACAGCGGCAGTATATCGCAAATGCGCACGGTGCCCCTTAAACGGAAAAAGCCGCGACAAATGTCGCGGCCTTTCCAGTTGTTAGCCGTGGTCGATTACTCGAGCGGTCGGACGCTGTTGATGCCCGGCGCGCGATACAGCGAGTTGTCCGGGTTGGTGCCAGCTTCGAGACGGAAGGTCGACGTCGTGCCATCGCCATCGAGATCGCCGACTGCGCTGAACGTGTAGACAGTCGTGTCGCTTGGTCCGTTTCCGCAGGCGCTGGCGTTCGGCGTCGCGTCCATGTTGTAGTCGTAGTAAAGCGGGTCAGCCGGTGCGAAGTTGACGGCGGTGAATGCTGCCGCGTTGGTCTCACCCTGCCAGTTAATGGTGCGCTTGGCGTCGGACGGAGCACCGTCCTGGAACGCGTCGTCGACCGTGCAGTGCGTCGAGGCCCTCAGCCTCGTAGTACGCGGCTGCGCCCTGGAACATCGACTTGAGGTTCGCGCCCGCTTCCGAGGTCTTCGAACGCTTCACGTAGTTGATGAATGCCGGAATCGCGATCGCGGCGAGAATGCCGATGATAGCGACGACGATCATCAGCTCGATGAGGGTAAATCCCTCTTTCTTCGACAGTAGCTTGTTCATTTCTTAGTTACCTTTCCCCCGGGCCCACTGCCCGCTTAATTCTGAGTTGCCCTAAGACACTGCAACTGCCGTGCCGATTCTCCTGGACCCCCCGGCTAACCGGAAATTATTGACAAATCCGGGTCTCGGCCTGCCAATGAATGGCGCCGAGCGACAGATCTTGTCACCCGAAGGTGACGAAAATTGTCACTCCCAGCCGCCTTGTGCAGTGGCACTGTTATAGATGTGGTTCGCTTGGGAGTAGATTTCGAGGAAGAAGGTCGTGCCGTCTTCGTCTAGGTCTCCCAGGGCCCGCGCTGCGAACCAGTGGTCATCTTTGTCGAGATTGGTTCCGCTCGGTGGGTCCACCCCTGGAAACCCCGCCACCGTCGCGTACCGGAAGCGAATTGGCCCGTCGGGGCTCGCCCCGAGCTGCTGCCACTCGGCGGTCGTGGTCCACGCGACCGGGTCGATGCCTGGAGCCCCCGAAGGGTTGTAGGTGCCCCAGTCATCTCCGTCGATGGCGCAGTACTGCCCAAACTCGCTCCGGTACGACTCTTGACGCTGTTTGATCTCGCCCAAGAAATTCGACGCTTCCGTCACGCGGGCCTTGTAGATGTAACCGGTGAAGCTCGGGATGGCCAAGGTCGCCAAGACACCGATGATTACCACCGCGATCATCAGCTCGGTCACGGTAAAGCCTTGGTTCTTCTTCATTCCCATCCTCCGGTGCCCGAGGCGCTGTTGAACATGATCCGCGAATCCGAGTAGACCTCGAGGAAGAACGTGGTGCCGTCCTCGTTGAGGTCACCTTCGGCCTGCGCGGCATACCAGAATTTGTCCGGGTCGAGATTGCTATTGGCTGGCGTTGCCGTGCCCGGCTGACCTGCGACCGTCGCGTAACGAAACCGGACTTGACCAGGCGAGCTGAGCCCGAGCGCCTCCCATGCCGGGGAGCTCGGCCATGCGACCGCTTGAGCCCCCGGAATGTCGGCCGGCGTGTATGCGCCCCAATCAGTGCCGTTGACCGCCGCGTAGTTGCCGAATCGGCTTCGATAGGCCTCTTGCCGGGTCTTGATCTCGTTGAGGATGGTCACTGCTTCGGTCACCCGGCTTCGATAGACGTAGCTCTTGAACGTCGGGACGGCGATGGCCGCCAGGATGCCAACGATGGCGACGCCAATCAGCAATTCAATCGTGGTGAAGCCAGCGCTCCGCGGATGACGCAACAAGGAAGAACCTCCAAGTCTCAGTATATCAATCGTTGGCCGCGTCGCCCACTTCGGGCGCAATGTGCTTTGCCAAACGATATCGGAACTGCCGGAAGCTCATGCCCAGCAGCTCGGCGGCCTTCTTGCGGACGCCCCCGGCCTGATCGAGTGCGCGAAGCAGAAGCTCCCTCTCAACCTGGGTGAGGTAGTCGTCCAGCTCGAAGTTTTCCTCAGGGATCCGGGAGAGATTGAGGGCCTTTTTCGAAGGATGGGTGTCACCGAGGTCCTCGCGGTTCACCGTGTTGTCGGGCGCCAGCGTCACGCCGCGCTCGACCATGTTCTCGAGCTCACGAACGTTGCCCGCGTACGACTGCTGGGCCAGCCAGCGAATCGCCTCGGGCGAAAACTCGAGCCGGCGGCCTTGCAGGGCCATGTGCTTCTGGAGGAAGTATCCGGCGAGCACCGGGATATCCTCGGGCCGCTCCCGCAGCGTTGGAACCTCGATTCGGATGACGTTCAGGCGGTAGAAGAGGTCTTCGCGGAATGTGCCTGCGTCGACTTCAGACTCGACGTCGCGATTGGTGGCCGCGACGACCCGAACGTCCACCTCGACCTCGGCGCTGCCACCGACCGGGCGGACTTTTCGGTCCTGAAGCACACGCAGCAGCTTCACCTGCAGCGGCGGCGGAAGCTCGCCTACCTCGTCGAGGAAAAGCGTACCGCCGTTGGCTGCCCGAAAGAGTCCTTGCTTCGCGGCGATGGCGCCGGTGAACGCGCCCTTGACATGACCGAAGAGCTCGCTCTCGATGAGGTTCTCCGGGATTGCGCCGCAGTTCAGCACCACGAAGGGCTCCTCGGCTCGGGGGCTTTGGAAGTGCAGGGCGCGGGCGACCATCTCTTTGCCGGTGCCGCTTTCGCCGGTGATCAGGACACTCGTCGTTGCGTTCGCCACGCGCTTGATCAGGTCGCGAAGCCGGTCCATCGCTGGGCTCTTGCCGATCAGCTGACCTTCGGTCCAACGCGCCTTGACCTCTGCGCGCAGTGTCTCGTTTTCCGCCACGATCGCCCGCTTCTCGAGCGCCTTTTCGAGCGTCGCCAGCAGTTCGTGATTCTTGAACGGCTTTTGGACGTAGTCGTACGCGCCTTTGCGCATCGCCTCGACCGCCTGCTCGGTGGTCGCGAAAGCCGTGACCATCAGAGTCTGCGTGTTGGCCGAGCGCGCCCGAACTGCGTCGAGCACGTCCATGCCTGTGCCATCCGGCATCACCAGGTCGGTGATGACCACGTCGTAAGGGTCACAGCTGCCGAGTTGGTCGCGCGCTGCGTGCACGCCGTCTACCACGTCGACGCGATAGCCCTCACGCCGCAGCAAGATCTGCAGCATCTCGCGCAAACTGGCTTCGTCGTCACAGACAAGAATGCGTGCGGACACGTTCCGTAAACCCCGACCTACATCCTACGTCAAAACCCCCAGCCGGCCACGAGACTTACAGGATCATGAGAAACCTGTCCGCCGCCCGCCGCCTCCGCTCGGTGGCCGCACGCAGAGCCCGTGTAGGCTGCTGTACTCCACGTAGTAGACCGTGCCGTGCTCGCGGGACGTCGCTTCGCAGAACGCCTCATCGAGCCTCAGCCCCGCGACCTCCGATACCTCCATCGCTTGACCCGGCTTGCCGATGTACAAGGACAAGTTGTAGTCCTCCGCGACGGTGTATTCGCTACCGTCGCGCTCCATGCCAGGTGCTGCTTCGAGCATGGCCTCGAACGTAGGTCGTTCCATGCGCCGCAGCTTTGATGCGAGCGGGCGGCTGGTCAAGTGTTGGGGTTCGGGGTAGGGCGCTAGCGTGGCGCGCGGCGAAGAGGAGCTCTGGCAAAGCGAGGTCCTGGTCAGCGATTCGATCGGCCGCCTGATCGAGTTCTGGGGGTTCAAGCGCAACATGGGGCGGCTGTGGGCGATTTTGTATCTGTCCGACCGGCCGCTCAGCGCTCCTGAGATCCAAGCCCGGCTCCAACTCAGCAGCGGCGCCGTTTCGATGACGCTGAACGAGCTGACGCGCTGGGGAGTCGTCAAGAAGGTTTGGATTCAAGGTGAGCGCCGCGATCACTACGCCGCCGAAGGCAACTTCTGGAAGATGATCTCCCGCGTGTTCAACGAGCGTGAACGGGTCGAGGTCCTCGACGCGATCGACATCATGGAAGACGCGATCGGGTTCTTGAAGGACAAGGCAAACGCGCCAGAAGAGCGGGCGAGGGCACAGTTCCAAGAGCAACGCATTCGCGAGCTTCTGGACCTCGCCCGACTCGGAAAGCAGCTGCTCGACGCCCTCGTGAAGGACGCCAAGGTCGACGGCAGTCCGTTGATGAAGGTGCTTCTCGGCGGCTCAGACCGGAGTTGATACCGCGTGCGTGTTGCCGGGATCGGTTAGGCTCCTGTCCCATGGAGCCCCTCGCCCAACCACTCGCGCTCCCCTGTGGCGCATCGCTTCCCAACCGATTCTGCAAGTCCGCGATGACCGAAGGCCTGGCGGACGCCGACGACCGGGCCACCGAGCGTCACGAAACGCTTTACCGGCGTTGGTCAGAAGGAGGCGCCGGTCTTCTGCTCACCGGCAATGTGCAAGTTGACCGCCGGTACCTCGAGCGGCCGGGCAACGTCGTGTGCGATGGCAACGGCGGTCTCGAAGAGCTCCGGACTTGGGTCGCGGCCGGCACCTGCGGAGGAAACCACCTCTGGATGCAGATTAGCCACCCTGGGCGCCAATGCACTCGGATGTCGAGCAGTCGCCCCGTCTCCGCGTCCGCCGTGAAGATGCGGGGCATGGTGGGACTCATGGCAGCCCCGCGCGCCCTCGAGGCAAGCGAGATCCGAGACGTCATTCACAGATTCGTCCATGTCGCAACGGCGGCTAGAGACGCGGGCTTCAACGGCGTCCAGTTGCACGCGGCGCACGGTTATCTGCTCAGCCAGTTCCTTTCACCGCGGACCAACCAACGAACCGACGAGTGGGGTGGTCCGCTGGAGAACCGCGCTCGGCTGTTGCGCGACGTCGTGGCGTCCGTACGCGATGCCGTTGGCTCCGAGTTTGCGATTGGGGTCAAGCTCAACTCGGCCGATTTCCAAAAAGGGGGATTTACCAACGAGGAGTCCGCGCAGGTAGCACGGTGGCTCGCCGAGCTCGGTGTCGACCTGTTGGAGATCTCGGGCGGTAACTACGAGCAGATGGCAGTGATCGGTAGGCTCGATTCAGACGAAAAAGGGAAGCGGGAGAGCACGCGTCGGCGTGAGGCCTACTTCCTCGAGTACGCGCGCCTCATTCGAGATGCAGCGCCAGAGCTTCCTTTGATGGTAACTGGCGGTTTTCGTTCCATTGCGCCAATGCGCGCCGCGGTCGAATCGGGTGAGGTGGATGTCGTGGGGATTGCTAGGCCGTTTTGCGTCATGCCGGACCTTCCCTTACGGGTGCTGAGCGGCGAGGTCGATAGCCTTCCTTCGCCGGAGAAGCACTTGCGGCTCGGCGCCGGGTTTCTAGGGTCGACGAGCCCGATTCACGGCATCCGCACCCTCAACGGACAAGCCGAGCTTGCTTGGTTCTATCATCAGATCGTCGCGCTGAGTGAAGGGCGAGAGCCGCAGCTCGGCCTAGGAAGCTGGTCGGCACTCTTCGCCCATTTCAGTAGGGAGCTTGGGGTGGCGCGCCGAAGGACCTTCAGGCGCTCGGCTGGAGCGCTTCCAGCGAGCACCGAAACTCGCGTCTAGGCCTGCGCGACGAACTCGTGACGCGGTTCGCGTGGATGCTGGAGCGCGCGGCCCAGGAACGCGAGTTGTTCTCGCCAGCATCGGCGCGCTTGGCGTCGCCATATGAATGCGTGAAACGCGTGGAGCTCGCCTTCGTAGTAGCGCGCCTCGCATTCGACCCCCATTGCTTTGAGCGCGCGGTCGAGGCGTCGCGTGTCGTCGAGCAACGGGTCGCGCGTACCGATGGGCACGAAGAAAGCGGGCAGGGCGCGGTCCGGATGTTCGCGGCGCTCGAAAACGTGAAGCGGGTCCGCCAGGTCGAGCTCGCCGGGGGCGGGGACATGAAGGTTTCCGATATAGGCCTCGTTCATGCCCTCGAGGATGTCGTTGACCCACCGGGGCAGCTTTCGCTTGCGGTTCAGGCGCGCGGGGTTGGTCACCTGAAGTGGCGCGCACGCCGGGACTACCGCGGTTGGCACCACGCCTGTTGCAAAGGCTCGTTGTGCGAACGGTTCGGGACGCCTGTAGCAGCAACAGATCGCGAGCGCGGTGGCGAGGTTTCCGCCCGCTGACTCTCCAGCAAACACCAAGCGGCCCAAGTCTCCATCGTAGGCGCTCGCGTTTTCCGACACCCATTCGAGCGCAGCGCAGATGTCCGAGACGGCCGCCGGAAACGGGTTCTTGGGGGCGAGCCGGTAGTCGATATTGAACACCAGGTAACCCGCGCGCGCGAACGCCAGACCCATGAGCCAATGGGTGTTCTTTGACAACAGGTTGAAGCCGCCACCGTGGATGTAGATGACGATGGGGAGCTTGCCGGTGAGTTTGCCGGGACGGTAGACGTCGAGCGTGTGCCGTGAGTTGCCCGTGGGTAGGTACTCGATGTCTCTGATCACCCGTACACCATGCTTGGCCGGATCTGAGAGCGGATGGAGGCGACCGAGGCGAGAGAGACCCCCGAAGAAACCTTCGCCAATGATCCTATTGGCGTGACGTCGGAACTGCTTGCGTGTGCGCTGAAGGCAGGACATTCCTGAGGGCTCGCGGGGCATGCGTTGGTTGTATCACGGCCTTGCGCATCTCAATGGATTCGGGGGAGTTCGGCGGGCGTTTGGGGGAGAATGGCGTTTATTTGGTGTCCTTGGAGGGCTCGGCGTATCTGGTTCAGGATGGTGTCGACCGGGCCGAGAACGATCGTTTTGTCGCTTGTCGCGGTGCTAGCCATCGCGGCCGCGCCCAATGAGACCCGCGCGGGCTCCTACGGCCATATCGACGCGTTCGTCGTTCGCCAGAAGATCAAGAAGGACCTCCCGAAGATCAACCGCTGCTACGAGTCAGCGCTTCGCTACGCACCCGAGCTCGCCGGCAAGATCTCCGTGCGTTTCGCAGTCGTGCGCAACGGCGACGTCAAAGGCGTGCAAGTCATCGAGAACACCACCGGCAGTGACAACGTCGAGCGATGCGTGGCCCGCGTCGTGAGCTCGATTCGCTTTCCCCGCCGCCGAACGGGCAAGAGCCTACGATTCACATTCCCATTCGTTTTCGCGCCCCAGGACTCCCCGTAGGTCCACAGATCCACTAGCGTGGTGCTAGCTGTTCGGACACGAAGGGTACGATGGCGTCCGCCGCCAGCCGATGCGCGTCTACGTTCGGATGCTGATCCAGAGCCGATACCCAGAGATCGGGCGCATGCATTCCGCGGTAGGTCGGCAGCAAGGAAAGGACGGGGATGTCGTGACGCTGCGCGAAGTCTTCGATTGCATCCACTGCGGCCTGCACTGGGTATTCGTCCTGATCGAGGCCGAACAGCACCGGGAAGATCACGAGCACAAAACGCCCCCCAGAGCGCTCTGTCTGCTCGCGCAGCTCCAAGAGGGTTTCTTGAGCGCGCCGCCATTCTGCGGTTTGCTCCGGTGGACCGACATAGCCGGTTTCGATCCACCCCAGATACCAATCCGAGAGCCGCCGCTGAGCCAAGCCGGCAGCAACAAGTCGATAGAGCGCCGAGATTCGGTACGCCACGGAGGTACGGGAGCGCTCTTGAAGCTCTTTGCGGACGTGCCCGATCAGACCTCGAGTGGTTAGGCCCTTGACGCCGTCGCGCAAGAAGAACACGGTCACCACGACATCCGGTTCGTACTCGGCGCCCATCTTCTCGAACAGCAGACGCCAGTGCTCCGTCATGCTTCCGGGGATCCCGCCGTTGAAGGCTTGCAGTTGCTCGTCTCGCTGCGCGGCGAGGCGTTCCCGCACGATCGACACGAAGGATTCGTCTTCGGCGACGCCGAGGCCGTAGGTGAAGGAGTCCCCCAGGAAGAGCACGCGTCTGGTTCCTTCCGCCTTCGGTGTAGTGTCCGGCGCTTGGCGGAGCGGAAGATGGCGCGGACCCATGGAAAACCACTCGAACTCGGATCGGCTTTGCTCTTCTTCGAGACGCTCGTACCAGGGCTCCGTCCAAGTGAGCCGCACCGCAGCCTCAGCGACGAGAAAAACGACACCCATCGAAGCGACCACGAGCCCGGCCCGAGCTAGCCACTTCTTTGGCATGACCCGCCGAAGCTAGGCGCGATCGAGAAAACCGTCAAAATAGGTAGCTGAGTCTTCGAGCTCGGTTTGGAGCGTCAGCAAAAAGTTTACATAATATACGTTCTGCGAAATTCGACTGTAGACGCAATATAGAAGTGTCGGGTTTGTGCCAGATAGAAATGTCGGGTTTACCCGCCCCCTATGGACTCAGGACTCGTTGTCATGAGCCGGCGCGAGTGAAGTCGGCGTCACGGACTGATGATGCAAGCGAATCGGAAGTCGCTGGCTTCGTTCTCGCAGCCGATCGCCTTGGCGCCTGCGAACAGAGCGATGATGCCGGTTTCGTTGTACTGCTGACACGACATGCTGGTGGCGCAGTCGATGTACGTAGCCGAAGCCGTGTTGCAGGCTTCGCTCCCGCCGTCGGTGAGCACTTCACCACCGAACGTCGAATCGGATTCGCAGAACTCGACCTCGCATTCGTTCAGGTCGACGATGGTGTCGATTTCGCTGGCGCACGCCCGCACGCTCTCACAGAGGCCGCCGCATGCAATCTCGAGCTCAGTCGGTCCGCTTTGGCTGTCTCCGCACCCGAATGCCCATAGAGACAGAAGCACGAACAGGATCAGATATGTATTGAGTGTCATTTTCGATCTCTCTTCTAACATCGCGATCGTTGGAGCTGATAGTACATTCAAACGCCTTGTCTCAAGTCGGAGAAAGTAGAGAGATAAGCCGTTCTGCGCAATTCTGGAGCTGAGTGTACGGCCGGGCGCATCGGCCTCGTCTCTCGTCCGAGCGCTGCATCCTCTGAGACGGAGTCAGTTGATCGGGAAAGCGATCAGGCCTGTGTCCTGAGTTGGGTAGACTACGTCTGCGGTGGACGTGCATGGCGCGGTGGCGCAGTCCGCATCGACGATGCAGCCCTCGCCCGATGCGCAGATGCCACCGCCTGTGGCAGCCGCGCACTGGAGCGCGATGAACAGGGAACCGCCGAAATTCATGCGAGTGCCGATCGGGCCAATCGAAGCAGCGAAATTCCCAGCATGGAACAGGCGCCCCCCCCCCACGTGTCGCAACAGCCCAGAATCAGGGCGGGTTCAAGGGCCTGCGGCACCGCAGTGGCTGCGAATAAGCATGCGATCTCGGCTGGCACGTCGCTTGCTGGCCTCTACGGGCATGAAGCTATCTGTTGGTGGTCGCGGCCTTTGGGCTTAGCTAGCGTCTCGCGGCTGATAGCCCCTCGAAACAGCTGGTCTCCGGAAACGGAAAGTGGACACCTGGGTGGTTCTGCGCGATTCGGGTGCTGATGGATAGCGCTTGGCACCGTCTGGGAGCGCTTGCCGGTGTCCTCATCGTTACCGTGGCGACGCTTTTTCCCGTCTTCGATAACGGGTTCGTCTACGACGACACCGACGTCATCGAGGACGGTCAGGTGATCCACGATCCGGCCAACGTCTTCGAGGTGTTTCGCCGCCCCGCGATGTACGTGTCATCTGCAGACGGCAGCCCGAAGGCGTTCGACACGTATCGGCCCATGACGCTGATCAGCTTCTTCTGGGACAGCGCGATCTCCGGCCGCGATCCCTTCGCGTACCACCTGACCAATCTGCTGATGCACCTGCTGTGCGTGGTGCTCGTGTTCCTGCTGCTTCAGAGGCTCCTCGGCCGCGAGGCTTGGCTGTTCGCTCTGTTCGGAGCGGCCTGGTTCGCTTTGTCCCCCCATCCGAACACCGCGCAGATCTGGATCAACGGAAGATCGGACCTCTTCTGCACAGCGTATGGGCTTGGTGCGATCCTCGTTTGGCGCCGCGCACTCGTTGCCGACACCTCCCGGCAACGCGCGGGACTGCACGTGCTTGCAGGACTCTTGTTTCTAGCCGGCCTGCTCAGCAAGGAAACGTTGCTGATGGTGGTTCCAGCGCTTTGGCTATGGCCGCGCGCAGACGCTTCAGTTCGAGTGCGAGAGCGCATCGTTCATACGATCCCTATCCTGGCCGCGTCCGGTCTCTATCTGATGTTGCGGGTCGCGGTCCTCGGCGGAGTCCGTGCGAGCGGCGGCGGCGGTCACGTCGCAACGGCGCTCCGTCACTTGGCGCCGGTGGAGCTCGAGGGGCTGCTCGGCGCGCTGTGGCCACGGCGGCTCTATCTTCGATTTCTGAGCGATGAGATTGGATCACTGGGAACAGCCGAGCTGACCGTGCTTGCGATTCTGTTGCTCATGACACTCGGCGCCCTGTGGTGGTTCCGCCGACGCGCGCCGGTCGTGACTTGGGGGCTCGTTTGGTTCGGGCTCTGTCTCGCGCCGGCCGCGCTCATCGCCGGCATGCTCTGGCCTGGGTTCGGCCGCTATCTCTACCTGCCATCGGTGGGTCTGGCCGCTGCGCTCGCTTCGGTGACGCGCGAAGTCTTGTCACGGCTCCCGCGATGGAAGCCCGCCCTCGCAGTTGCCGCCGTCGCCTATCTTGCGGTGCTTGGCGTGAACCTACGAGGCTGGACCCAGGATTTTCGGGATGTGGAGACCCTCTACGGCGCGACCATCACCCAAAACCCCGAAGGCCCGCACGCCTACGGCTGGTTGGGCATCGCCTACCGAAAGCAAGGTCGGCATGAGGACTCGATCGCTCCTCTGACGATCGCGCATCAACTGGCCCCCAACACGCCGCGATACACCCATCACCTTCTCTATTCCCTCGTCGAAACACGACGAGCCGACGCCGCCATCGACCTCGCGAAGGATTGTGTTCGCCAGCACGCGACGGACGCCGAGGAGTGCCACTTACTACTCTACAGCAGCTACCAAATGACGGATCCCGAGCTCGCGATCCGACATCTGCTCGACTGTATGAAGAGCGACCCAAACAGCGCCCGGTGCAGCGAAGCGCTAACCCACGCCCTCACCCAACACCCTCTTCGAGCCCGCTACCGGGAGCTCGCAACCCAGCACTAAGGAGAGAACGTCTCCCTCCCCCTTTACACCGTGGGACTGGCGGTGCGAGTATCCGTTCGCCTGGTGTAGCGGGCGAAGGAGGAAGCATGGGGCTTGGGAACAAGGTTGCCGCGGAGTTTGTGGGCACGTTTTGGCTCGTGTTTGGTGGTTGCGGGAGCGCAGTCCTGGCAGCGGGGTACCCGGAGCTCGGGATCGGGTTTCTAGGTGTTGCGCTTGCGTTTGGTCTGACGGTGCTGACGATGGCGTACGCCATCGGGCACGTATCGGGCTGTCACCTCAATCCGGCAGTCTCGATTGGCCTCCTCGTCGGCAAGCGTTTTCCGGCGTCCGAGCTGGTTCCGTACATCATTGCGCAGGTTCTCGGCGGGATCGCGGCGGCCGCCACCCTCTACTACATTGCCTCCGGTCAGGACGGCTTCGCAGCCGGCGGCTTCGCCTCGAACGGCTTTGGCGAACACTCGCCGGGCGGTTACTCGATGGCCGCGGCGCTCACGGCGGAAATCGTTCTGACGTTCATGTTCCTATTCATCATTCTCGGCGCGACCGACAAACGCGCGCCCGCCGCTCTTGCTCCGGTAGCAATCGGTCTCGGACTGACCTTGATCCACTTGATCGGCATCCCGGTCGACAATCTCTCGGTCAACCCCGCCCGCAGCACCGCTACGGCCCTCTTCGCCGAGCCCTGGGCGCTCCAACAACTATGGCTCTTTTGGGTGGCCCCGATCGTCGGAGGTGCGCTTGCGGGCGTGGTGTACCCGTTGATCGCGGGCGACGGAGATTGACGACCCGCATCGATCGAGACTTCTCGAGCCGAGGCGTACGATGCGCCGGCACCCTCTATCTGCCGGATGGCGTCTTGCGGCCGCCGGTCATCGTGATGGGTCACGGCTTTGGCGCGGAGCGGTCTTGGGGCCTCCCCTTGTTCGTCGAGCGATTTTCGGAGGCAGGCTTCGCGTCGTTCCTCTTCGACTACCGGGGGTTTGGCGACAGCGACGGGGAGCCTCGGAGGGTCGTAAGCCCGCGCCGACACATTCAAGATTTTGAAACCGCGGTCGAGCACGTTCGATTGTTCGCCGAGATCGACCCAAACCGACTCGTTCTTTGGGGCACCTCGTTGGGAGGCGGGCATGCGCTCACGATGGCCTCGCGGGGGGTTCGGTGCGCGGCGGTCATTGCACACGTGCCACACGTCGACGCGATGGCTTCCCTGACTGGGGACGCGATCGGCCCTGTGCAACTGTTGAAGCTCAGTGCAGCAGGCGTGCGCGACGCGTTTCGCGCCGCGACCTTGCGGGATCCATACTACGTCGCAGCTTTGGGTCGCCCCGACGAGATCGCGATCATGAATACCGAGGATGCATGGGAGGGCTTTCTGACGTTGCTCCCGCCGGGCGCACCCTTCGATAACCGGTGCGCGGCCCGTATCGCGCTGACCTTTCCTTTTTACCGCCCCATTCGTCACGTTTCGAAGATCACCGTGCCGACCCTCCTCGTCGGCGCCATCCAGGACTCACTCATCCCAATTGAGGCTGCGCGCAAGGCCGTCGGCCTCATCCCAAACGGGCAGCTCGTCGAGCTCGACTGCTCCCACTTCGCCCCGTACAGCGGCGATTGGTTCAACAAGAGCGTCGCCGCCCAACTCACCTTCCTGAGTGACGCGCTGGCATTACCGCCACCAACTTGAACCAAGAAAAAGGGGACTGTCCCCTTTTAGTTGAGGCGTAGGCAGAGGAATCGGCCGCCGTTTGAAATCGCTCCGCCGTAGCTGCCGCTTGCGGACGGCGTTGCCGAGAACCCTGCCCCACCCTCGGCGCGCGCGACTTCGCGGCCGTCGGAGAGCGAGAGGGCAAAGAGCGACCCCTGCGTCTCGCCGTAAATCACCGTGCCGGTTTCCGTCACGATCGGTGGGGTCGGCGCGCCGCGCTCGGGGGCCTTCTTCCACTGGACCTTACGTGTTCGTAGGTCCAACAGCGACACCCCTTGCCGGGCCGACGAGATGACCAGCATCCGTCCCGCCGCCGCGATTCCGGTCACGCCCTCAAACGCGGCGTCTCTCCATTCGACGGAGCCGCTGGCCGCGTCCAGCGCGTAGAGACCGGCAGTGAACGAAGCGACATAAAGCCTGCCCCGAAGCATCACTGGGGTCGTGTCGACATCAAGGAATTGCGGGACGTTGCCTGGGCGAAGCTCGACATCAACTGAAGTTTCGATTTCCCAGAACAGCCGTCCGTCCGATGGGTTGATCGCCGCCACAGCCCCGTCGGTGAATCCGGCGTAGAGCCGCCCATCGTCGAGCAGCAACCCGGCGTGCCCGGCGATGGTGATCTCCTCGACTGGCTCTTTGTCGTACGTCCACAGAATGCGCCCATCGTCTCGCGCCAGCGCGGTGATCGTATCGTTCTCGGACGCGATGTACACCGCGTCGGCAGCAAGGACGGGCTGGGTTCGTATCGATCCGATGAGCTTGGTCTTCCACTTGAGCTCGCCCTCGACGGTGAGGGTATGCACGTGGCCGTCGACCGTCGGTACGTACACCTCGCCCGTGCGTGCATCGACAGCAGGCTTCGATTCGATTGGGGCGCCTGTATCGTAGAAGAACAACCGTCCGCCGCTCAACGCGAACGCGAACAAGTTCCCCTCGGTCGTGCCGATGTAGACGCGCTTGCGTTTCCTATCGAACTCCGCCGAGCTGAGCTCGACCGGCAGGTACCGCGCCTCCGCGCGGTCGGTCAGTTGCTTCGACCAGCGGACGTTGAAGCCGCCCTCACCCGGCCGCGCGTACGCATCGTCCTGCTCCACCCACCCGAAGTGGTCGGCATTGGTAGCCGGTGTGCCGGCGGCTCCGCAGCCTGGAATCGCAAGCAGCGAGAAGGCGACGGCCAAGACGGTGGCGAAGCGAATGCGCATCGATCGCAAGCCTACTCTTGCGGGGGCTGGCGTTGGAGCATCTCATTCAGCTGCCGGATCAGCTCCTCCGTCCGGCGCGGATCGGAGCCGGCCGCAGGTGCGAGACTCGGATCGATGAGCGCTAAGCGCGCCTCGGTCTGGTCCTGCGTGTACGGAAGTAGCGGTGCGTCCGCCTGCCGGAGCTCATTCAAGACGCCATCAAACTTGGACTTGGCCTCATCGAGCTTGCCTGCAGCGACCAAGATTCGCCCTTGATGGTAGCCCGCGATCGGCGCGATGTTGCGGTTGAGCACACGCAACGCTTCGAGTTGTTCGATCGCTTCGTCGTACGACTTCTCCGCCTCGAGCGAGTACGCGATGCCTTCGAGCGCGGCCCATTGGACCATTTCCTGGTCGCTGTCGTCGAGCGCCGCTTGGTAGGCCGTTCGGGATTGTTCCCACTGGCCCTGTGCGTAGAGCGCCCTGCCCTCGCCGATTCGTGCCCACGCGGCGGCAGGGGTCTTGGCGTGCCCGTCGGCAAGCGCGGCGTATGCACTTGCAAGTGTTGCAGCGTCGTCCGTGTCAGCTTCGAGAACCGCCGCGAGCTCGGCGCCCGCCGCGACACTCTGGCCGCGCGTGAAGGACGACCAACCGATTCCGACGGCCGCCACGAGAAGCACCCCGCCGGCCATGAGCCCGAGCGGCTTCAGATTGTCTTGGAGCCAGTCTTTCGCCACGACCGCCTGCGCGATCGCCTTCTCCTCGACGAGGTCCGCATCGCGACCCCGTTCGGCGGCTTTGCGAGCCGACTTGGCCGCCTGTTGCGCGGCGAGTCGCTGGCCCGTGGTGAGCGGCGCTTGTTTTTCGTTTTCGGCAGAGTCGTTGGCCAAAGCTTCCTCCAAAAGACCGGGAAAACCCGGCAAATCGCGTCGGCACTATACACGCGGCCCTTGTCCAGTCAACGCAGCCTCGCCCCGGGCGCGACCCCCGTGCTAGAGGGCTCGCTGTGCGTTGCGTCGTCGGGATCATTGGGAGCCTCACCTTGCTGGCGTCACTCCCTTCGACGGCCTCCGCGTACGAGGAGCAAGCGACTCTCAGCTTGGAGGTCGGATACGCAGGAATGCCCGCAACGGAGACGCTTCCCCGAAATGGTGTCGATGTGGGCCTCGTCGCTGGTGGCGGCCTTGGCGACGCTTGGAGCATTCAAGGGCTCCTCAGTTACAACGTATTCCCCAACGAACGGCCGCTGCATCTCGGCATGGCGGGGCTCGAGACGGTCTACGCGCTCGACATCGTTCGGTTCGTGCCGTTGATCGGGTTTGGCGTCGATGGACTGCTGACGGTGCGGGACCGCGGGACGCGGGGAGACTTCGCCCTCCACGTACTACTCGGCGTGGACTATCTGATCGATCAACGCTGGTTCATTGGCGCGGATGTTCGCGGCTACTGGGTCGCCACCAACGCGGCGAGCCCCCTCGACCCGTTCATTTTGACGGTCGGGGCGCGGGTCGGTGTTCGCTTCGACCTTCACTAGCGGCCGCTGCCAGATGTGGATGGGCCGAACCGACGCGATGGCGCTCCACGCGATCGCCAGCACGACGCACGCAGCGGCACGAATCGACAAGGCGCGTGACGCGGTCCCCACGCCCCACTATCGGCCACGTCACCGAGTCGTTGCCCTTTCGATTCCAGTCGGCCTAGCTAGGGGGTTTGCCGAGCTCGAACCCATCATGGAGCACAGCTACTGCGCGGTCGGCGTGGTCGACTTCGATGAGACATGAGGTCTTGATCTCGCTCGTGCTGATCGCTTGGATGTTGATGCTGTTGTCCGCCAGAAGCCGGAACATGCGGGCGGCGATCCCCGCGTGATTGCGCATCCCAACGCCCACGATGGAGACTTTCGCCACCGCGTCGTCGCGCACGACGCCCTGCGCGTCGACGCTCGCGACGAGCTCCTTCGCGATGTTCTCCGCGCGGTCCGCATCCTCGCGGCTCACGGTGAAGGTCAGGTCGGTGTGACCTGCCTTGGAGACGTTCTGGATGATCATGTCGACCGAGATGCTGGCTTCGGCGAGTGGTTCGAACACGCTCGCGACGACGCCGGGATGGTCCGGCAATGCGCGAACGGTCAGCTTCACGGCGTTCTTGTCTGCCGCTACGCCAGCCACGATGACTTTTTCGAGCAGGTGTTCTTCGTCGGTCACGATGGTTCCCTCCGCTTTCGAGAAACTCGAGCGCACATGGAGCGGCATTCGGTGCTTCATTGCAAGCTCCACCGAACGTATCTGTAGGACCTTGGCCCCGAGTGAGGAGAGCTCGAGCATCTCCTCGTAGCTGATGCGCTTGATCTTGCGCGCGTTGGAGCAGACACCCGGGTCCGTCGTATACACGCCGTCGACATCAGTGCAGATTTCGCAAAAGTCGGCCTTGACCGCTGCGGCAATTGCAACCGCCGATGTGTCGGATCCACCGCGACCCAAGGTGGTGATGTTGCCGTAGGTGTCGGTCCCTTGGAAGCCGGCAACGACGAGCACCTGGCCGGTCTCGAGAGTGGAACGGAGTCCGGCTCCGTCGATGGTGCGAATACGGGCCTTGCGGTGCACGTTGTCGGTCAAGATGCGTGCCTGGTGCCCCAGCATCGAGCGAGCGGGGACGCCGATCTCATTGAGTTGGATCGCCAACAGTGCGGCGCTCACCTGCTCGCCGCTCGAAAGGAGCACGTCCATTTCGCGCTCCGCAGGCGCGTCGGAAAGCTCCCAGCCCATACTGAGCAGCTTGTCGGTCTCCCCGGCCATGGCGCTTACCACGACGATGACCTGATGGCCTTCGCGATAGGTCTCCGCGATGCGCTCATGACCTGATGGCCTTCGCGATAGGTCTCCGCGATGCGCTCCGCAACCATGCGGATTCGGTCCAGGGAACCGACGCTCGTGCCGCCATATTTCTGTACAACCAGGCTCATTGGGGGCCGAAGGATAGCCGCGACGTTCGGCCGAGCAACCGCCGCCACGCGGTCCGTGCTTCCGTGCTATTTTGAGGCCGATGCGAAGAGCTGCATGGGTCGCGCTGCTCGTGTTTGGCGCGTGTAGCCACGAGTCGGGGCCCGCTCCGTGCTATTTTGAGGCCGATGCGAAGAGCTGCATGGGTCGCGCTGCTCGTGTTTGGCGCGTGTAGCCACGAGTCGGGGCCCGCCCACGCCGTCCCGCCCGATCCAGACTCGCGTGAGCAAGAGCGGCTCCAGATGGTGAGCCGGCAGATCGAGGGGCGTGGCGTCCGTGATGCGCGCGTCCTCGCAGCGATGCGCAAGGTGCCCCGGCATCGTTTCGTCCCGGAGTCTCAACGCGCGCAGGCGTATGACGATAGGCCCCTTCCCATCGGTCACCAGCAGACGATCAGCCAACCGTACATCGTGGCGCTCATGAGCGAGCTTGCTGGTGTACAGCCCGGCGACACGGTCCTGGAAGTCGGGACAGGCTCGGGTTACCAGGCCGCCGTGCTCGGCGAGATGGGGGTGAAGGTGTTCTCGATCGAGATCATCGAACCGCTTGCCAAGCGGGCCGAGGCCATCCTTTCGAAGCTGGGGTACGCGAAGAAGGTCCAGGTTCGGCACGGCGATGGCTACGCGGGCTGGCCCGAGCACGCCCCGTTTGACGCAATCATCGTGACCGCTGCGCCGCCGAAGATTCCAGAGCCGCTGAGGCAGCAACTCAAGGTTGGCGGGCATTTGGTGATCCCGGTGGGCAAGCACTACCAACGCCTGCTGCGGGTGACTCGAACCAAGGATGGTTTCCGCGAGGAGTCGGTCATTCCGGTGAGGTTCGTGCCGATGACGGGGAAAGCGCAGGAGAAGTAGGCAGAGACAGCGACAGCGACAGTGGCAGCGCCAGTGCCAGTGCCAGTGTTTGTGCCTGTGTAGGTGTCGGTGTGTAAGACGTCTCACAATCCCTCCCGGTCCCCCAAAAACGTCGATTGGCTTGCGATGAGTTGTGTTACCGTCGCCGCCCCCCCCTTAGGAGGCCCGATGCCCATATGGACCCGTACGTGCTGGCTCATCGGCTGGCTTATTGGCGCTCTGGCGTTTGCCGGATGTGCCGGTGACACGAGCAACACAGGCGATCTAACGATCCAGCTCGAACTCACCGATGGCACTCAGATCGACGAAGTCTCGTGCGCCGTATCTGGCAACGGCATG
>JAFDAJ010000305.1 GCA_019313915.1 Deltaproteobacteria bacterium | reverse complement strand
GAGTCTATCGCCTGTGGCGTGCCGACGCCAACTCCGCCAGCGTCACAACCCACGAAGAACAGGCCCTCGATCGGAGCCTCAATCGACGGTTTTGACGCACCGCACTGGCCAACGATCTGGCCGAGGCCGATGGTTTCTCCGCCCACCCCCGACAGTACTGAATCCCGGGTAGCGGCGGAAACGTTGCGCGTCGTGTAGAAGTCCTTGCTCTCGATCGCCGCCTCGAGCTCGGGGAATACGCCAAACAGGGCTTCTTCGCCCGCACTCGCCCAGGCTTGCAGCTCCTCTTTGGAAAGGTCGGGGTCCGGCGGACAGAAACATCCCGTCATCAGCATCTGTTTACCATCCGGTGCGGCGTTGGGATCGTAGTTCGAGGGCACTTCGAAATACAGCACACCCTCTCTCGAGCCCTTGCCCGCAGCCGCTTCATCGAGCCGCTTTTGCGTCCATGGACTTTCATCGGAGAAGACCACGCCAAAGGGAGCATCGGTCACCGGCTTGCTGAGAAAGTAGCGATAGCCGATCAGCGAATAGGACGGAACGAGCTCTCGAACGTGTTTCGTATAGTCCTGATCGAAGTGCTCCTCACCGACGAGCTTGAGCACCGTGGGCTGCAAACCCGCATTGCTGATGACGATCGGCGCCTTGAATCGGCCCTTGTCGGTTTCGATGCCCGCGACCTTGCCATCCTCGACGATCACCCGACGCACCCGAGTGCCCATCATCACGTCGCTGCCATACCGTCGCACGGCCTCGCAGTAGGCCTCGGCCACCTTGCCAAAGCCTCCTTCGCAAAAGACCCCGCCACCACGGACGAACACCCCTTGTAGGCAGGTGATCGCCTCGGCCGCATCCAGCTTGTCGACAGGCACCATGAACATGCCATCGCAGCACAGGCTCACGATAAAGGCGTAGAGCGAGCGCGGTAACTCGGCGCTGCTCAACCAATCGTCGAAGGTCCGGCCTTCCAGCTCGGCGACGTCCTCGGGCTCCATCATGGCCATGTTGGTGAAGAACTCCAGTGTCCGCTCCTGGTGCTCCTCGGGGATCCCCAGCCAGTTGAAGATGATCTCCGGGTCGAGGTGATCGGTCTCCGCTTCGGGCATCCGGCTGTAGGTTCCGTCGGGACCCTTGTAGAAACTGCCCTGAGCGCCTGGAATCGCTAGCGTGGCCAAGTCTGACACCTCGAGCTCGTCGAGCACTTGCTGATAGAGATTGCCCTCCACCGGCGCGCCGATCACGACCCAAGCGGTATAGGTGTAGCCGTTCTTCGACAAGCTCATCGCCTTGCCGCCCGCGTTGGCATTCTTGTCCAACAGCAAGACCTTCAAGCCGCGCTTGGCCAAGAGCCCTGCGCAAGAGCTGCCGCCAAAGCCGGCGCAGATGATGATCACGTCGTATGAGTTGTCTGCCATCTGTACCCTCGCGCTTTCCTATTCCTCGAGATAGGTCTTGATGTAGCGGTCCATTTCCGACGTCGGCTTCCACCAGCGACGGACGCCCAGATCGTCAGCAACCTTGTTGGCGCCGAGGTAACCGGGTCCACCAAGCACCAACCCGCCCGGATAATTCGAGGCGCCACAGGTGTAAAGACCTTCGATCGGCGTGTCGGTGCCCGAGCATTCCTGGTTCGGTCTGAAGCAACCCATCTGCAGCGGGCCGTAGTCGCCGTGCTTGATCGAGCCCCGCCGCATCTGCGGAAAACGGATCTCGATCTGGCCGGGGTCCTCCATCGAGGTCGCCAGGATCTTGTCTGGAGTCAGATTTGGCGCCGCCTTGCGCCAGCGCGCAAACATCGCCTCTTGGATCTCCTCGCGTCGCTGGATCCAACCCCCTTCGATGTCATAGGGGGCGTGAATCTGCATCATCGACACGTACTTTCCGGGCCGGTCGCTCAAAGTCGGATCGAACTGACTCTCGCAGGTGGAGTGCCCGCCGAAGTTCTGCAGGTCGATGCTCCCCGCACTGACGTTCTGCCAGTGAGCAACCAGCTGATCCACACTCTCGAGACCAAACACGGTGGCAAAACACTTGTCGATCCACGGGTCATCGCACGCGTACTTCGGCGCTTCCTCGGCCGCGATGTGCAACGTGTTGAAGCTCCACTTGTCCCACTCCCAGTTTTCGACCGTTTGCTTGATCTCCGGCGGGACATTCTCTGCACCGATCAGGTCGACAAACGTGGTCTGCGGATCGAGGGTCGACATCACCACCTTGCTCCGAAGAACGCGGTCTTCGTACGCCAAGTGAACGCCCGCAACCCGCCCGTCTTCGATGAGGATCTTGTCGACGCACGCGGACTCGAGGATCAGCCCACCGTTGGCGACCACGCGCTGCGCCAACGCACCGGCAAACTTGTGTGACCCGCCGTAGCAGTAGCGCTTGTTCATCGCGCGATCGATCATCAACGGAACCATGAAGCCCAGGCCAGTCTCATTGGGGTCGAGTCCCCACATGCATGCCGCATAGAGCATTAGCGACCGCACCTTGTCGTTCTCGAACGTCTCGGTGATGATCTCGAGCGGGCTCGCTTCCCCGAGCTCCAGCATCCGTTGGCCGAGCGGCGTGCGTTCCATCGCCATCGTGATGTCGATGGGGTCCATCGGCGGGATGTAGGTCGCCGGCGCAAGGATCTCTTTGACGATCTGCTTCCACTCGCGCATCACCTTGCCGAAGGTGACCGCGTCTTTGAACGAGTGCTTGCTGATCGAATCCTTGGCGTCCTCCACCTGGCGCGCCAACAGCACCGACGTGCCATCCTCGAACACCATGCCCGTTTGCGCGTTGGGCTGGATCCAGGTC
>JAFDAJ010000021.1 GCA_019313915.1 Deltaproteobacteria bacterium | reverse complement strand
GGTGTGCGACGAGGCCGTAGCCTTCGACCCACGAGATGTTGCGGGAGATCAGATAGACCGCTTGCGGCAGGATCAGAAGTACGATTGCAAACAACACCACATGCTGGAACGAGATTTTCCAGCGCCCGACCTGAAATACGGTCGCCTCGCGCTCTGGGTCCTCCTGCATCGCGACAACCAGGCAGCACGCCGCGATCGTGATTGACGCTACCAACGGCAAGTCGGTGATCGCTTGGTGCGAAATGAAGAAGAACTGCGGCATCGTGGCCGTGACCAGCGTGGCGAGCGCGCCGGCACGCGGACCGAAGTAGCGGCGTACGGTCGCGTAGATCACCGCCAACGCGGCGAGGCTCATCAAGAGCGTAGGGAGCCTCAGCGCCCACTCGGGGTTCGCGGGATTGGCGTCGGGCATGAAGTCGACGCCGAAGAAGCCCATGCTCAACGCCTCCATCCAGAAGAGCAGCGCCGGCTTCGACCAGAACCATTTGCCCTGTGCCCACCACAGGCTGATCCAGTCGTTCCGCGACAGGATCTCTCGAGCGACCTCCCCATAGTGCGTTTCCCATGGGTCCCACAGACTGGTCGTCCCCAAGAGAGGCAGGTAGATCGCGCAGATACTGAGCATCACCAGCAGCCCCGGCCGTGAAAGAGCGGGTGGCGCGAAGCAGAGCAAGGCGAGGAGGATGGTGAGGGGCAGCCCTTCGTATCCTCCGATTGAGGTCCCCCCGATGAGGACCGCCAGCGCCAACCCTGCCGAAGCCATGGGCGACAAGCGCTCGTTCGGCTGTTTGCCGAGCGTGGTCTCTCGCCATGCCATCGTCGCGCCCTGCGGCGTCGGAACGAGCCAGGCGACCCAGCCGGTGGTGGCGACCAGGGTGATCAAGGTGCCCCACAGGGGCCCGAACGAAAACGGCTCGCGGTTGGCCATCCAGAGGGCCATCGCCACAGTCGCGGCGATCGCTGCGCCGAGGGCGATGGGTTTCTTTGGCAGGCTGTCGCGGCTCATTCTGACCGGGTGGTCGCTTCTTTTAGGTCGAAGCGGGTGAGGCCTTCAGCGGGGACCAGCAGAATCTTGGTGTGCTCGACCCCGGGACCCTCGTTCCGGTACACCGTGATTCGCACCTGATATACGCCTGGCTGGAGCCGCACGCTATGCCGAACGACCGTAGTTTTCCCGCCCGGCTGCTTGAATCTCGCGCTCGCCACCGCCTCGCCTTCCTGCAGGTAATCGATGTCGACCTCGGTGACTCCCGGATCGAGGGTGAAGGCAACCTCCACACTCCGAGGCCACACCCGCGCCAACAGATTACCTACGAAGAGGACCCCGATTAGGGCGACCACTGTCGCAATCCTGCGCTTCGTTGACGATGGCCCTATGTTTGATCCCGAGTCCCGCATTCGCGTGGCTTTCAACCAAGTCCCAGAAGAACCACAACCTTGGCACCAATTGGAGACAGTGTTAAATTGAGGGTTGCCTGTTAGTTCGCCGCCATGGTGCGCCTTACCAATATTCTTGAAAAGGTGAAGGGATACCATCCCCGAGCGGATACCGATCTAATCAACAAGGCCTATGTTTATGCCTCGCGCATGCATGACGGCCAGGTGCGCAAGTCCGGTGATGCGTACTTCATCCATCCGGTTTCAGTGGCGGACATCATTGCCGACATGCGGCTCGATGCGTCGAGCGTGTGCGCCGCGTTGCTTCACGACGTCGTCGAGGATTGCGAAGCGAGCGTCCCCGACATTAAGACGGTGTTCGGTGAAGAGGTTGCCTTCCTCGTCGATGGGGTGACCAAGCTCGGTAAGGTCAACTTCGCATCGCGGGAAGACCGTCAGGCGGAGAGCTTTCGCAAGATGCTCGTCGCAATGGCGCGGGACATCCGCGTGCTCTTGGTCAAGCTCGCGGATCGTCTCGACAACATGCGGACGCTCGAACACATGTCGACGTCCTCACAGGAGCGGATCGCTCGGGAGACATTGGAGATCTACGCGCCGCTTGCCGGCCGCCTGGGGATTCAATGGCTCAAGGCGGAGCTCGAGGACTTGAGCTTCAAACACCTCGAACCCGATGCCTACGCCGTCTTGGACGAGCAGGTCAAGGCGGTTGCCAAGAACACCGACGCCTATATCGTGGACGTCACCAACAAGCTGAAGAAGATGTTGCTGACTCGTGGTTTCTCGGTGCAGATCAGTGGGCGGCGCAAACATCTCTATTCGCTGCATCGCAAGATGAAGTCGAGCGGCATCGGTTTCGAGCAGGTCCAGGATTTCGTCGCGTTCCGGGTCATTACGGAGAGCGTCGCCGATTGCTACGCGACCCTCGGCGTCGTCCATTCGGAGTGGACGCCCGTGCCGGGGCGCTTCAAAGACTACATCGCGCTTCCGAAGTCCAACATGTACCAGTCGCTTCACACGACGGTAATCGGGCCAGCCAGCCGGCGCGTGGAGATCCAGATCCGCACCCATGAGATGCACCGGACTGCCGATTACGGCATCGCGGCGCACTGGCAATACAAAGAACACACCGGCGGCATCGACCCCAAGGACGCGGCGCGCTTCGTCTGGCTCCGTCAACTGTTGGAGTTCCAGAAAGACGTCGCCGACCCCGAAGAGTTCTACGAAAGCGTGAGGGTAGACCTCTTTCCTGAGGATGTGTACGTCTTCACACCCAAGGGCGACGTCAAGACGCTCCCGCGCGGCGCCACGCCTGTCGACTTCGCCTATGCGGTTCACTCCGAGGTCGGCCATCGGTGCTCGGGCGCTCGCGTCAATGGCGCGATCGTCCCATTGCGTCACAAGCTTCAGAACGGCGACGTCGTAGAGATCATCACCAGCAAGAATCATCACCCGAGCAAAGACTGGCTGGAGTTCGTCATCACTAGCCGCGCTCGCGGGCGCATTCGCGTCTACCTACGGACCGAAGAGCGGAAGCATGCGGTGAAGCTCGGCAAGGAGCTGCTCGAAAAGGAGCTGCGCAAGAACAACATGTCGCTTTCGCGGTTCTTGAAGAGCAAACGTGCCAAGGAGGTCCTCTCGCGGTTCCACGCTGGGACGGAAGAGGAGCTCTACGCGCGAATCGGGATCGGCAAGCTCGCGCTGCCGAGCGTGATGGAAGAGGTCATTCCGAGCGAGGAGACCGAGCGCGACAGTCTGCGTCCCAGCTTCCTCGAGCGAACGGTTCAGCGTGTTGCAGGCGACGTCGACAGTGCCGGCATCCGCATTCAAGGCATGGACAACATGCTGGTGCGGTTTGCCCAATGCTGCACTCCCGTGCCGGGCGATCCCGTGACCGGCTGGATCACCCGAGGTCGCGGGGTTTCGGTGCATCGCAGAGGTTGCCCTCGCGTACTGGAGCTCGATCCTGAGCGCCGCGTCCAGGTCAGCTGGGCGGACGACATCGACGTCGATCTTCCAGTCTCACTGCGTGTCATGACCGACGACCGAGCAGGGATCCTCGCGTCGGTGTCTTCCGTATTTTCCGCCAATGGCATCAGCATCAGCGAGGCGTCGTGCCTGTCGAGGGATGGCCGCGCGGAGAATATGTTCCACTTTCGGATCGGCGATATCGATCGGTTGCGGGAGATCATGCGAGGGGTTGCTAAGTTGAAGGGCGTCCTCGACGTCGAACGGGTCTAGGGCCCCGGCAATCCGGTCATCCCTCGTCGGCAGTCGAACGCCACACGATGGTCAACGCTCCTCCGACGGCCGCCACCGACACCAACAACAGCCACCAGCCAATGTGCTCAACCTGCTGGCTCAATGTGTTGAAGCCCTCGATGCGAATCAGCCTTGCAGGCAGCAACAAGGGCAGGGCGTTGACTCCGGCGTGCATCGCAATACTGGCCAAGGTGGATTTCGTTCGTAACGCGACCGCGCCGAGCACGAGCCCTCCGAGCGCCGCATACACGACGGCCCCGGGTTGGATATGAACCAACCCGAATAGTAGCGAGCTCCAAACGAGTGCCCGACGTTGCCCGTACCGTTCCTTCAGGTCTTGGAGCAGCCAACCGCGAAAGATCAGCTCCTCAGTGACCGGCGCAACCAGGACGAGCGCGAGAAGGACCGAGACTCCGCCCCACCAGGTCGTCGGGTTGATCAGCCGGTGGCGCCGAGCGAGCTCGTCGAAACTGACCGGCCAAACCTCTTGAACGAGGTTTCCGACCTCGGCTAGCGGAAGCTGCATCAGCGCCCCGGCAATGAAGCACAGGGCGACGACTCCTCCGATCAGAGGACGCACGTGTACGGATTCCATCAGCCCGCCCTCACGTCGCTCGTGCGGAAAAGCGACGATGAAGATCACCCCGACGCTTGCGGCTTGGACCAACGCGTAGTTCAGTGGCGCCTGGGCAGCGGCCCCAATCGCCTGCCCCCAGGGCACCGACACGCTTCTCAGCTGTAGAAACCCCGCGAGCCCCATGAACAGATGATTCAGGACCGGGACAGCGAATGCGATGAGTAGAGCCTTGAGATATCCGCCCACGTCAACGCGTAGCCTGACACGATCACCTGGGTCCCGCGCAAGATATGAGCCTGCCCTGATCGGCGGACCCTGCTATAGCGGGTCCACAGCATGAGGATCCGTCTCCTGTTCATTCTTGGGTTGCTGAGCCTCACCGTCGCGTGTGCGCACTCCAAATCGACTATCACCGGCGCCCGCGTCAAGAGTGCACAGCCGATCCCTCAGGCGGAGTATCCGGACGCGACGAGGCGCTTCCTGCGGATGCCTGTCGACAACCCCGAGCGGCAGAAACTGCGGGACCGACTGGTCGCGTCGGTGCTCTCGCAGGCGCAAAGCCTTGCTGATGTCGGAGACTACGAAGGGGTCGTCCTCGAGGTGAGCCGCCTGACGATGTTCCTTTCTCCATCCGAGTACGCCGAGGGCGTTCTTCCGAAGGACGTCGAGCCCATCGCAAAGTACATCGTCGATCGAGGGGGACGGCTCGGTGATGAGGGTTATGTTCTCGCCGCGAACTTCATTCTCGAACGGTTGACCGGCGACGCGCTCTATCAGAGTCGCTACGACGCCGTGGCGACGTGGGGACGCGAAGCGCGCTCCCACCTCGACACGGTGTCCGACCAGTATGCCGGCCTCATTGCGGTCTGGACCGACCAGGCGGACTTGACCCCTGCTCCCGAAGTTCTCGACACGCTCGCCGAGCTGCACATCGCTGGACGCGATGCGGTCGCCGCAGAGTCGGCCGAGAATCGGCACCGCCTAGGCATCGTAGGCGAGCGCCAGCTCAGGCTAGCGCCCTTGAACGTCGCAGCGGTGTATCTCGCGCACGGAGACATCAAGTCGGCTATCACGAAGGTCGAATCGATGGGTGCAGGTGGCGAGCTTCAGCTGCGGCTCCTCGACCTGCTGCGCACCGCGCGGAGCTCCGATGAGGTGGGCGCGGCAGCCACTTTCGAGTTGGTCGAGGGGTATCGACTGGCGCGACCCGACGTCGCGGCAGGTCTTTGCCGCTCGACGCTCGTCCGGTTCCCCGAGGACCATCGATTTCCGACCTGCATGGCTCGCGTCGCGGCCGATTCGGAGCAGTTCGCGGACGCCACCGCATGGTATGTGATCGCGATCGAGCTCGCACCCGAGATGATCGACCTCTACGATGAGGCGCTCGGCCGGCTCGACGAGTTCATCAAGACCCGGTTGGCGGACCCGCACCCGGAGCGCTCCAGTGCGCTTGCGCGTGGCGCCGAAAGGATTCTCGCCGAACGACAGGAGCGGTGGCCAGATTCCGATCCGCCAATCGCGCCCAACGAGCTCGAGTTCCTCATCGGCATGCTGGAGATGAATGCTGGCCACGCCGACGAGGCTCAGCAGCGCTTCGAAAACAGCCTCAAGAACAACGAGGATCCGGGCGCGTTATCTCAGCTCGGACTGCTGCTCGAGCGTACGGGTCGCCCTCAGGAGGCGGAGCAACGTTTCCGTCGCGCACTGGCGCTCACGCCATCCGATTCGCTTGCCGAAGACCTCCAACGAGCCGAGCTCCTCGAAAACTTGGGTAACACGGCGCGTGCTCAAGGCAAGACCCGCGAGATGGCCACGCGGTACAAGGGCGCGCTCGAGGCGTGGACCGAAGCGCGCGACCAAGTCGAGGGCCCGACCGCGGCGCTGGTCGAGATGCGGCGCGGGGTCCTTCTCGACAACTTGGGCCGCCATGAAGCAGCGGTCGATGCGTTTGAAAACGCGATGTCGCATGCGCCCCAATGGCGCGACGTGTATGCGAGCATACTCTCGCATCTGGTTTCTGGTCCGCCCGACTTCGCACTCGCGTCGTCGGTCTGGCGCAGGTCGCAGCTGCACCTCACCTTGCCTCCTGAGTGGAAGGTCTACTTCACGCTTTGGATCCAGCTCATCACCGCTCGCGCGGGGCAGCCGCCCGCCCAAGAGCACACCGACCTTCTCCATCGTCTTGGCGGTCTCGGCGGCGGTTCCAACTGGTGGGGCAAGCTCGCGAGCTTCGGCGCCGGCGACCTCGACTACGCCGGGCTCATCAGCGTGGCCTCGAGCCTCGGCGAGGAGACCGAGGCGCTCTACTACGAGGGCACGCGGCTGTTCATCGCCGGGGATCGCCAGGCTGCAAGTGATCAATTCCAGCGTGTCCTCGACACGAAGATGGTGAGCTTCTTCGAATACGAGATGGCTCGGAAACTCCTTTTCCAAGACCGGAAGGCCAACGAGCCGAAACCGTGATCGAAGTCTCAGACCTCAAGCTTGCTTGGCAGCGAGGCGGATCGTCTCGAATGCCTCGCGCACGTCTGCGGGGGCTTCGACCAGCTCGATCAACACGCCTTCACCGCTGATCGGGGCCGCCTCGTTGCCCTTGGGGTGGATGAAGCACACGCGGTGACCCGCGGCCCCAGCGCGAACCCCGCCGGGCGTGAACCGCACGCCCTGGTCGCCCAGCCACTGCACCGCTGCGTCGATGTCGTCCACCCACAGCCCGATGTGATTGAGAGGCGGCGTGTCGACCCGGGGCTTCTTGTCAGGGTCGATCGGTTGCATCAGGTCGACCTCGACCGTGAAGGCCCCTGCGCCCATCGTCACGATGTCCTCGTCGACGTTTTCCTTTTCGCTCTTGAAGTTCCCGTGTGGCGTCAGGCCCAACGTGTCGACCCACAGACGCCGCAGGGCGCTCTTGTCGGCCGCGCCGACCGCAATCTGCTGGATTCCCAAAACCTTGAACGGACGAGTTGTCATGATTTCTCTTTTTGGAGCGTCGGACCATACCCCGGTTGCCGCGCATGTCCACATGGGACAACCTCTCGCCCCGTGAAGACCTCTCTCACCGGCATCAAGCCCACGCACCTTCCGCACCTGGGGAACTACTTGGGCGCGATTCGCCCTGCGCTGTCGCTGGTCGACCAGTACCGCACGCTCTATTTCATCGCCGACTACCACGCAGTGACGACGGTCCGCGATGCGAACGCGCTGCGCGGTTACATTCGCGATGTCGCGGCCACCTGGCTTGCGTGCGGTCTCGACCCCGAGCGCACGCTGCTCTACAGGCAGTCAGACGTTCCCGAGGTCTTCGAGCTCACCTGGGTGCTGAGCTGTCTTCTCGCCGCGGGTCAGCTCGAGCGCGGTCATGCGTACAAGGATGCACTAGCGCGCGGAGAGTCGCCGAGCGCGGGCCTTTTCAACTATCCGGCGCTCATGGCGGCAGACATTTTGCTTTACGACACAGACGTCGTGCCGATCGGCAAGGACCAGAAGCAGCATCTCGAGCTCACGCGCGACGTCGCGATGCGGTTGAACCACGTTTACGGCGAGGACACTTTGATCGTCCCCGAGGCGCTGATCAGTGAAGCTCCGCTCGTCCCTGGCACCGATGGCGAGAAGATGAGTAAGAGCAAAGGCAATGGTATCCCGCTGTTCGAGTCGCCGAAGAAACTCCGCAAAGCGATCATGGGCATCAAGACGACCTCCGAGGGTCTTGAGGACCCCAAGGCTGCCGAAGGGTCCACGGTCTACGAGATCTACGCGTTAGTAGCTCCCGACCACGCACCCGAAATGAAGCAGAAACTCGCCGCAGGAGGCTATGGCTGGGGTCATGCCAAGGAGGAGCTCGTTCGAGCCATCGAGGCGGAGATCGGTCCCAAGCGAGAAGCGTATCTATCGATTCGCGCCGACGAAGAGCAGCTCGACGCGATCCTTCATGCGGGCGCTGCCCAGGCCCGTCAGATCGCGCACGCCACGATGCAGCGCGTGCGAGCTGCGGTCGGCATCGGCTGACTCAGTAGATGCTGCTCCACTGAGAGTCATCCTCGAAGTTCTCGTACTCTTCCTGCCTCCTCGCGGGTTGAGCAGATTGTTCGACTTCCGGGATGACGAGCAGACCCGGATGACCGCTTTCGATCGACTCGTTCGTCAAGAGAAACGTTTGCTTGTGCTTCTGCCACGTCTGTCGAATCACGGTGCTTGCGAGGACCATCGTGTTCTGATCGTACCAACGCACGGTCACGCGTGAGAAGGCGCCCTCACCCTCTTCATCGGTGTGCGGGTTCATGCCGAGAATCTCGGTATCCGCAATTTGAATGTCGCGGCCCCAACGCATGTGGGAGAGCTTGAACTGCGGCCGGAACGGGGGCGCAACGAAACCGCTTGCAACGTCCATTCGACCCCACCGCGCGCCCTCGTTGAGCTCGATGACCGAGTCGCGCAAGCGAGTCTCCGGGCTGAGGTTCTGTATCACGCAACCAAAGAGCCCGACCAACACACCCGCCCACCAGAATCGTCTCGCCATGGCCCGACGCTAGGCCCGACGCTCCGCAGTGCGCAACTAATTGGTCAGGCGCGCTCGAGCTGCCTTGTTTTGCGGGTCGACCGACAACGCTTTTCGCCATGCCTTGCGGGCTGCGGAGGCATCGCCCTCCAGTTGCAAAGCGTCTCCCAGCAGGATGTGATATTCGGCCCGGCGCGGTCGCTTTCGAGCTGCTTTCTTGGCCCACTTGGCTGCCCGTTCGCCATTCTTCTTAGCGAGAAAAAGACTCGCGTAGCCCGCCATGGCCTGCGGGTTCTTCGGGTCGAGCTCCCAGGCGCGATCGAGGGTCGCTTCGGCGAGGGAAAGCCTCCCGCTCCGGATCATCGGCAGGGCGCGGTGCACCAGCACGTCAGACGCCTTTGCGGGGTCCCGAGGCAAGTTATGCGTCGGAACCGCGGGGGCCCTCGGCTCCTTGGCGGCGGGTTTCGTCGAGGCCGGCTTGGCTTTGGTTTCCGCTTTCACCTCGAGTTCGGCTTCGACCGGGACCGGCTCCTGCTCTGCGGGGGGCTCCGCGGCACCACGTACGGTTGACGCTGGCTGGCCGTCAGCGGCGTTCCGAGCCTTTGCGGTCTTGGTGTCGATCTTCTCGACCGTCTCGAGCCCGTTGACCGGCCCCGTGATCGGGCCCTTCTTGCCTTCGGCCGCCTCGATGGAGGTCGTGACGCCGGTGCCGCTCCGTACCCAGAGTTGCCAGCCGAATACGCCGAGACCGGCGACGATGGCCACCAGCATCAACACCTGAATCCATACGGACATGCCTTGAGAGGCTGGTGCCACCATAGTGGCGGGACCTTCCAGCATCCGTGCCAGCTCCGGCTCGAACTCATCTTCCGCCTGGAACATCGGACTCGGCGCAGACTTTCGGCTTTCGGGTGGAGGCGGAGGAGGAGTCGGTTTACGCGACACGGGAATGGTTCGCTGCCCCTCGAGCCCCTCCTCGCGGAGCGTCTCGAACACCGGCGCTAAACCGAGCTGCGTGGTTTTCGGCAGCCCTGTGACCGCATGGTCGATGTGGGCGTTGTTGCCGCTGTGCTCTTGCGCCCCCCGCACTGCCGGAGAGGTTTGCTGCTGCGTCTCTATGCGGCCGAGAGTCTGCGGCCTCTTGTTCGTCGGCGCTTCTTCCTCGGAAAACGCTTGCGGCGGAGGCCCACCGACGGCTGCTTGGAGATGCCGAAAGCGCGGAGGCGCCATCGTTTTCGCGCCTACTAATTCGGACGGTGGATTCGCCCCCGGCGGAATGGTGGCGTGTTCTTCGACTTCGGGCTCGACCGGCGGAATTGTTTCGGCGTTCACCTCGATGCTGCCGGGCCCGTCTGCGAATCCTAGCTGGTGCGACACGACGCCGAGCGCCTCGTCGATCGGCATCATGATGTTCGCCACCGACGGCAGGTCTTGCTCGCGCACCGACACGCGGGCCGCGTTGAGACCCCAAAGAGCAAGAAGAGCCGGCATGCCTTGGAGGGTCTGCGTGGTGTCCTCGCGCAACGTCGCGTAGGCGCCAACAATTGAATTGTCGGCAATGTCGATTTCGACGTTCCGTTTGTGTCCGCCGATCGCCAAATGGCGAACGCCCGGCATCGAACCCAGGGCGCGAAGCAAACGCCCCGGGCCAATGAGCTCGAGTCTGGTGTCGAAGTCGACTTCGTCTTCGACCCGGCGTGCCATCTCAGCGTCTTGGTCGATCATCGGCAGAATCCGATTCGCCAGTTGCGCAAGGTCCGGCTCGGAGTTCGATGCGAAGTTCGGCCAGAAGTCTTCCCACCGCACCACCAACATCGACGCCCAGCGAAGTTGCGGGTCTTTGCGCATCGCTCGCACGAAGTCGATGCCCTGGCCGCCCACGGCGCTGGAGTCCAACACCACGACCTGCGGGTCGACTTCTCGAATCCTCGGAATCACCGCGGTGGAAAAGTCTGCCGCTGCGATCTGGACGCCGCGGGCGCTCAAGACGTGGGCGAGTTTTTCGGCACGAAGCTCGTCCGAATCGAGGATGACCACGCGGGCGCCCCGCAGCCCGGACAGGTCGACGTCTTCTGGCTCCGTTGCCATCGGCAGCGTGGACAGCCGGCCGCCGCTCGTTTCGTGGAACTCGTATTGCAGAGACTCCGATTCCTCCATGGCTTCACGCAAGCGATCGAGAATCAGTTCCGTGTTGTGCGCTGACGCGCGTTCGGTCTCGACGACCATGGGCATGCCCTTGAGCACGCCTTTGGGAGAGCGAATGCTCAGGATCCCGGTCTTCATCTCGTTGGAGACTAGGTCGACGACATCTTGCAGGTTCTTCTCGTTGATCTCGCCGGTTGCGAGTCCCGGCCGCTCCGGCACCTCGTCGGCGAGTTCGGCAAGCCTGCGTGCGATGGCGTCCGCACCAGCGCCCCGCGGAACGATCGCCACCGCGCCGGATCGGAAGTTCTGCCCCTCGTGCTTGAGCACAGCATCGTTTGAGACGACAGCGACAGGCAGCACATCGGTCGCTCGATTTGCCGCCATGCGTCGCACGACGCTCGCGCCTCCGCGGACGGCCGCATCGCCAATCAGAACCACTAAGTCCGGTGCGTACACGCGAACCGCTTGTTCGAGCTCAGCCGTTGCACAACCAGCGACGGATATCCCATGGCGCCGAAGCGCTTCCCCCAACGCTGTCTGCATCGGCTCGCCCTGGCCCACCATCAAGACAGTAGGCCGGTGCTCCTCATCCGACATTGTCGGGATGGTGGCTGATTCTGCCCGGCTTCGCCAGCTTGGTGCGGTTGGCGTTGTTGGCTACACTCCGCGCCGAATGACTGTTTTACCGATTGAGTTCCTTCGGGAGAGCTTTCCCAAGCTTTTTGCCCGGGGGGTGGAAGTTCTCGAGACCCGCGCGTCGGGGGGCGACGAGCGCGCCCAGCGCGTCTTGGATGACGTGAAAGGCGTGACCGGGGCAGCCAGCCTTCAGATCGACGATCAGTCGCCAATTGTGCTCTCTGCCACTGCAGGTGTGCTCAGATCGGGCGATGCCCCTGCCGATGGGGTGCCGATTAAGATTACCGCTTCGCTTCCGGGCGATGCCGCAACGCTATTGCTCGGGGAAATCGCCAAAACAGGGGCTTTGGACGATGACGAGGTTGCGATTGGGGCCGCTCAAACCGCCTCGAAGCGGTTCGAGGACGCGCTCGCCGGGCAGCCTCTGACCTGTTTCGTCACGCTCCGGGGTGTCCCTGGCCTTGGTGATGTCGAGGTTCGCATCGGATTCAACGTCCCCGGCGTGCCGGAGGAGCCCGGCTTCACCGCCGAGTTGCAATTCTCGGATTTGGAGATGGTGCAACGCCGGGAGCTCACGGTTCAGGAGCTGTTCTTGGGCGGCAAGCTCAAAATGGAGGGGGATTATTCCCTGGCGCTTCAGCTCTCGATGCAACTCCTGACCAACCCCCTCTGAACGGACGATCCCCGCTTCGCCCATCCGCCTTCGGGCAAGGTGCGGGGGAACTTGCCCGCCACTCCCTGGGTTCGATACTCTGATCTTCGTTAACGGGGGGTCATGTTTCGGGCAATTGCCAAGAGTCGCTATCTCGTTCCCGGTTTCTTGTGCTTCGCACTCGCATTCGTCGTGGGGCCCGTCGGGGTCGCCTCGGGTGTGTTGGTGGGCGCGCAGGCAGCTTCCATTGCTGGCGTCGCTGCGGCGGTGCTCGGTGTGCTCGGGCTCCTGATCATCGCGTCGGGGTTGCCGGCGTCGATCGAGATCGAAGAAGTCGACGCACAGATTCGAGCGATCCATGGGGAGATCGAAGAGGTCGAGGAGGTCATCGGCGAGAACGTGAGAGCGCTTTCGAGCGGCCTCGGTGAGCAAATGGTGGCCGTCGAAGAGACGGCTCGCGCCTTGAAATCGATGGCAATCTCGTTGCAAGCGATCAGTGATCGGGTCGAGGTCCTTTCGTCGAGCACCGAGGAGAGCTCCTCGAGCATTCTGCAAATGACGGCGACGAACCAAGAGGTCGCGGAGAACATGGGCAACCTCGGGTCGAGCGTCCGCGAGACGGCGTCGTCGATCGAGGAGATGACCTACAGCATCAAAGAGGTCGCGCGAAACGTCGACGGGCTCGCGTTGACCGCGGAGGAGACGTCCTCTTCGATGAATGAGATGGATGTCTCGATCGACCAGGTTCAGTCCAACGCCAACGAGACTGCGCGCCTCTCCGAAGAGGTAGCCAGTGACGCGGAAACCGGTGCCGAGTCGATCCACAAGATCACCGATGAAATCAACCGAATCAAGTCGTCCTCGCTAGAGGCGGTGAGCACGATCTCCAACCTCGGCGCCCGTATCGAAGCGATCGGCGACATTTTGAACGTCATCGATGACGTGGCCGAGCAGACCAATTTGCTGGCGTTGAACGCGGCGATCATCGCTGCGCAGGCCGGCGAGCATGGCAAGGGCTTCGCGGTCGTTGCCGACGAGATCAAGGACTTGGCTGAGCGAGCGGGCGCTTCGACGAAGGAGATCGCCGAGCTGATCAAGACGATTCAGGAAGAGACGAAGAACGCGATCGAAGCAGTCGAGCGCGGCGCCAGCACGGTCGACCGGGGCGTGCAAGTGAGCGCCGAGGCCGAGAGCGCGCTGAAGAAGATCCTCGGGTCGTCCAGGCAGTCGACCGCAATGGTCCGAGGCATCGCGCGGGCAACCGTCGAGCAGGCGAAGGGCTCGAAGCAAGTCACCGACGCGATCGGACGTATCGCCGAGACGGTTCAGCAGATCGCTGCGGCAACCGCCGAGCAGGCGCGAGGGTCCGAGCTGATCATGAAGAGCGCAGACAACATGCGGTTGATCACCCAACAAATGGAGCGCAGCAGCCAGGAACAGGCCGAAGGCGGCCGCCAAATGACGGGGTCGATCGAGAACATCTCCGACATGGTCATGCAGCTCCAGCAGTCTCATCGGAAGCACTCGGAGAGCTCGGAGCAGACGCTCGCTGCAGCCAACCGGATCCAGGAACTGACACGCGAGTATGAGAGGCGGGTGCGCACCGTGAATCGGGCGGTCGAGCGCCTTCGTCAGATACGTTTGGGGTCGTGACTCGCGTCAATACAGGCCCGTTGTTCCTGGCAGCTGCGCGCCGGCGGCTCTGGTTGCCTTTCGGGGGTAGAGCGATTCATCTTAGGGGCTCATGTTTGGCATTGGCCCGACCGAGCTAGCGTTTTTCCTCGTGATCGTCCTGTTGGCCGTGGGGCCGGACAAGCTTCCCACGTTCATGCGGACCGTTGGCAAGGGGCTTCGTCAGGTGCGGAACGCGAGCCGCGAGTTCAAAGACGCGATCGGGCTCGACGACCTCATGCGTGAAGGGGACCCATTTCGTGCTCCTCCGATCCGCCCGCCGAGAGCCCGGCCGGTTCCGGTTAAGGAGGAGACCCCGCCGCCACCACCGATCGCAAAAGCAGCCGAGGCAGCCAGCGCGGCACCCGCTGCGCCTGCGACCGAAGAGTCCGAGCCCGCCGCTGAAACAGATGCGCCGCCCGAGGCGAAGCGTCCATGACGTCCAACGAGATCCAGATTCCGGAGCCCCAGTTGCCACCGGTCGTCGAAGAGGATCCGCAGATGACGTTCTTTCAGCATCTCGGCGACCTCCGCTCTCGTTTGCTGCGCTCGATCGCCGGGTTGATTCCGGCCGTGGCCATCGGTTGGGTCTTCAAGAAGGAGATCAAAGACTTCTTGGTTGCACCCCTTCAGCCGGCTTGGGAAAAGCTCGAATTACCTGGTCAGGCAGTGTTGCGATTCTCGGGGCCGGCGGACGCCTTCATGATGTACATGAAGAACTCCCTCATTGCGGGTGTGCTCCTCGCTTCCCCGTGGATCTTCTGGCAGCTCTGGATGTTCATTGCGCCCGGGCTGTACAAGAAAGAGAAGGCCCTCGCGATTCCGTTCATCGTCGCGTCGACGCTCTGTTTCGTGGGCGGGGCGGTTTTCGGCTACAAGCTCGTGTTTCCCGAAGCGTTTACCGTCTTGCTTGGTTTCAGCGACGAAACCTTGGTCGCAACGCTCTTCGTCAAGGACTACATGCCGTTTTTCCGCAGGATGCTGCTCGCGTTCGGCATTGTCTTCGAGGTGCCGGTCATCGTGACCTTCCTCGCCGGCGCGGGCATCGTGACCTGGCAGCAGCTGTTGAAGTTCTCGCGTTGGTGGATCGTGTGCGCATCGTTCATTTCGATGCTGCTCACGCCTCAGGACGTGTACACGATGGTGATGATGCTGATCCCGCTCGTGCTGCTCTACTTCGTCGGAGTTGGTTGCGCCTACCTGATCAGCGTCTTCCAGAAGAAGCCTTCCCCCTAGCCGCGTCCGGGTACCGGGTAGGGCGGGAACTTCGGCACGTCCTCCGGGATGAACCATTGCTCGCCCCAGAGGCTAGCGCCTCCGTCGATGTAGAACGTCTGTCCCACCACGAAGTCCGAATAGCGTGACGCGAGGTAGGTGATTAGATGGGACACTTCCTCGGCGGTGCCGAGCCGGTGGAGCGGGTTGGCCTTTTCGGCCGTGTCGAGTAGCTCCGGCGGGTACTGCTTCGTGCCGGTGGTGACGATCACACCGGGAGCCACCGCATTGACGCGAATGCCATGGACCGCCCATTCCACGGCAAGCGTCTTGGTCATGTTGTCGACGCCCGCGCGCGCAGCGCCGGTGTGAACCATGCCCGGAAACCCTCGGATGATCTGGGCAATGACGTTGACGATTCGCCCTCGTTTCTGAGGGATCATCGCCTTGTTGGCCACCGCGTGCGTCATGCTCCAGGTGCCGATGAGGTTGTTCCGAATGACCGCGGCAAAGCCTTTTGGCGAGAGCGCCTCGGCGGTCGTAGGGAACTGCCCACCCGCATTGTTGATCAGCACGTCGATGCGCCCAAAACGCTCGAGCACGGCGTCGACGTAGGCTGCGATCGCCTCGGGCTCCCGGATGTCGCACGGCGCGCCGAATGCCTCGATGCCCTTGGCCTCTAGCTCGGCCACCGCGTTCTTCAACGGGTCAGGACGCCTGCCGCAAATCGCGACCTTGGCTCCCAACAGCCCCATTTCCGTTCCCGAAACGAGACCAATTCCCGTGCCGCCTCCGGTGATCAAGACGACTTCGTCCGAGAACAACCCATCCGCATAGACCCGATCCATGCCGCGGCTCATACCACGCGAGTTGCGAAACGACGATTCGATTGTCAGCCAGCCGCGACCGTCTCTCGGTCTCGGGTGAGGGTCGTCACCAGCTCTCGCACGTCCTCTGCGAAAAACGGCTTGGAGAGCGTCGCTTCGACGCCGAGACGTCGCGCGATTTCGTTTCGGGCCGTGCTGGCACTCAGGAGGATGACGGGCACTTCGACGTTCCTCCAGCGTCGGTGGAACTCGCGCAGGAACATCTCGCCGTCCTCGATGGGAAGCATCAGATCAACCACCATCAAGTCCGGCAGTTGCACTGCGCACTGCGCCAGCGCCGAACGGACGTCCCCGGCAGCGATGACGCCATGCCCGTCTTGTTCGAGCAGCACTTGGAGCATATGCCGGACCGAGGGATCGTCATCGAGAACCAGGATCGTCTTCTTCGCAGTCACTCCTGCATCCTAACAGGAGGTTTGCCCATCGCGAATATGCGCTCACTGCCTACATCGGAGCTGCTACGCTCACCTCGTATGACCTCCGGTGTTCGTGCGGCTATTGCCACCCTCGCTTTGAGCGTCGCTTGCGCAGGCCAAAGCCCAGTGGCTACGACCCACGTCGCGATCGACCCCAGCGATCTCTACCCGCTACAAACAGGCAACGCGTGGTCCTACGACGTCGATACAGGTGAGGCTTCGACCACCCTTGGAATCACCCGCGTCGAGGCGTTTGATGGGCGCATCGCGGAGGTACACACCGGGCGCGCGGTCGTGCGGTACGAAGTGCTTCCCGAGGGCATCCGCGTGCCGCCCGCGGATGCATGGCTGGTCCGTGCACCGCTAGCCGAGGGTGCAACATGGCCCGGCCGCGGAGGGCGCACCGCGCTGTTGATCTCTACAGGCACGACAGTCGAGACGCCCGCCGGCACGTTCGATCGATGCATGGAGATCTTGGAAACCGGCGGCAAGCTCGAGCTCGAAGTGCGCACCGTGTACTGCCCAGGAGTCGGCCCCGTCCTGGTGGTTTCGACGATGCGCTCGAACGTGAGCGATCGCGTAGTGGAGGTGTCCGCGCAGCTTCGCGGCTACGACGTCAGTCCTCTTTTGCCTTCGGAGCGGTAGGCGACACCTCCACTTCGACGAAGTGCATGCGGAGTTCCACCACCATGGATAGTGACCCCTCCGCAAGGAAGACTTGACGCCAACTCCGGCCGTTTGCGTCTCGCACTTCGAGGGCATGTCGCGTGCCGGGTGCTACCCCGAACAACGTGTTGTCGATTCTCCTGCCGTCGAGCAAGACTTCCGCTCCCGGCGGCACGCCGAGCAGCTCGACGGTCGCCATCGTCGCTGCGACTCCCCGCGTCTCTGGCGGCTGTGCGGTAGGGCCACGCTCAATCAGCGCCCAGGCGATGGCCACCAGCACCGCCAGGACTGAGAACGCCATCATCCAACGGCTATCGAGCACGCGTCCGACGCTGTGCCGAGGTTTCCCATCGTTGTCTCTAGGCGGGTGGGCCATCCGTACTCCGCATCGCCACGGTTTGCGAAACGTGCGCGATCGAGTTGCCATTGTAGGATGCTCCCGCATGTTCCGTCACCTTCCCGGATGGTTTTGCGATGACGACGGCAATTCTTGAAGCACGCGGCCTGACCAAGAGTTACGGGAACCAGGTCGTGGTCGATCATCTCGACCTTTCCTGCCATCGGGGCACGGTGCTCGGGCTTCTCGGCCCGAATGGAGCAGGCAAGACGACCACCTTGCGCATGCTCTACGGATTCGTTCCCCCGGACGACGGGTCGATTCACTACTCAGGCAAGCCCTTCGATGAGAACCGGGCCGAGATCAAGCGCTCGATTGGGGTGTGCACCCAGGAAGACTCTCTCGACTACGATTTCACCGTTGCGCAAAACCTCCTGATCTACGCGAGCTACTTCCGCCCTAGAGTCGCGGACCTCGAAGGTCGCGTCGCAGAGCTCCTCGAACGATTCGACCTGACCGCGTATGCCGACGCCTCGCCTCGTGTGCTCTCCGGCGGATTCGTCCGGCGGTTGCTGATTGCGCGCTCGATCGTCCATCGCCCGAGCATCCTGTTCTTAGACGAGCCTACGACAGGCCTCGACCCCAGCGCCCGCCTGGACGTGTGGGAGTTGATCGACAGCATGCGCGCAGAGGGTTTGGCAATCGTGCTGACGACGCACTACATGGACGAGGCCGAACGACTCAGCGACGAGCTGCTCGTCATTCACGAAGGCCGCAGCGTCGCGCATGGCGAACCACATCATGTAATCGACACCGTCCTCGGCGACCACGTCATCATCGTCCCTCGTGGCGAGCCCGCGCGCGAAGAGATCGCGGCATGGTTGCACGCCCGAGGCGCAGAGCAGGTGGCGACCGTTCTCGGAGAGCTCCGAGTCCCGGTGAGCAAAGAGGACCTGGTAGAGCTCGGCGCTCGTTTCACCGATGCCACCTGGCAGGTGCGCCCCCCCAATCTCGACGACCTCTTTATCGCCTTGGCCCGGCGCAACGGGAGGTTCGAGTGAGCGGGTTGCGGAGCCTCACGGCCGTAGCCGATTGGCGTTCCTGGGCGGTGTTTCGCCGAAATGCGCTGGTTTTTCTGCGTAATTGGCGCACGGCCGTCATCCCGCCTGCAATGGAACCGGTCTTCTTCTTCGTCGCGTTCGGCATCGGCTTTGGCGGCTATATCGACGACATCGCTTATCGCGGCGTCGACATCAACTACGCGACGTACGTCGCAGCAGGCTTGATCGCCTACACGGGATTCGGCACGCCTTACTATGAAGCCCTCTACTCCGCATACGTCCGAATGTTCTACCAGAAGACTTGGGACGGCATCCTCGCGACTCAAGTCGAGTTACCGAGCGTCGTGTGGGGCGAGATCTTGTGGGGCGCGGTGCGCGGGATGGTGAACATCTCGATCGTGTCGTTGGTCATCACGGTGTTCGACCTGCTCGGTGTCGTCGATGTGAATGTTCGGTTCCTGGTTCTCATGCCTCTGCTCGGATTCATTGCCGGTTGTGCGTTCGCTTCGTTTGCGCTGATCTTCACGGCGATCGTCCCGGCGATCGATCACATGAACTATCCCGTGTTCCTGATCGGCTGGCCGCTGAGCCTGGTCAGCAACACGTTCTTCCCCATCGAGCCGCAGAGTCCAGTGCTGTGGGGGCTCATGCAACTCAATCCCGTGTATCAACTCGCGGAGTGCGCGCGTGGTCTTCTGGTGCTCGGAAACCCCGGCACGCACCTCATTGGGTTGCTCGGATCGACCGCTCTTTTGCTCATTCCGAGCACCCTTCTATCCGTCCGATTGACCCGCCTGCGAGTCCTCGGCGACTGAGCCTCCGACACCCAGAAATTCATTTGTCAGATCAATGAGTTAGCGCGTGCATCGGGCCTTGCATCGCACGCCCTTCAAGGCTAGAAACCCACCCATGGCTGACTCCCCGACCGCGGAACCGAGCCCGTCTGCACAAGAGTACGATCAAAGCGCCATTCAGGTGCTTGAAGGGCTCGAGGCGGTGCGGAAGCGGCCGGGCATGTACATCGGTGATCCGCACGACGGAACCGGCCTTCATCACCTGGTTTGGGAAGCGGTCGACAACGCGGTCGACGAGCACTTGGCGGGCCACTGCGACCTGGTTCAGGTCATCGTTCACTCGGAAGGTTCGATCACCGTCGTCGACAATGGTCGCGGCATTCCCGTTGGCATGCACGACAAGGGCGTGAGCGCGGCCGAGGTCGTGATGACTCAGCTTCATGCGGGCGGGAAGTTCAACAGCGACAGCTACTCCGTGTCCGCTGGCTTGCACGGCGTTGGCGTCAGCGCGGTCAATGCGGTGAGCGAATGGCTCAAGCTGGAGATCCGTCGCGAGGGCAAACTCTGGTTCCAGGAGTACGAGCGCGGGGTTCCGAAGGCGCCCCTGAAGGCGATCGGTGCAAGCAACAAGACAGGCACCAAGGTCACGTTCAAGCCCGATCGCGAAATCTTCACCATGATGGATTTCAGCTTCGAGGTGCTGAACAACCGCCTTCGCGAGATCTCGTTTCTCAACGCGGGGCTCGAGGTTTCACTCGAGGACGAGCGGGGTGACGGAAAGAAGGTCATCCATAAGTTCGAGGGCGGGATTCGCGAGTTCGTCGAGGAGCTCAACAAGAAGAAGACCCCTCTGCACGATGGGGTCATCTACCTCCACGCCGTCAAAGACGGTGTCGATATCGAGATCGCGATGCAGTGGAGCGACTCCTACAACGAGTCGATTTTTCCCTACACGAACAACGTCTTCAATCGTGACGGGGGCACCCACATGACCGGCCTCCGCACAGCGCTGACGCGGGTGATCAACCAGTATGGGTCGCGCGAGAAGCTCCTCAAAGACCTCAAGAACCCGCTGAGTGGCGAGGACGTGCGCGAGGGGCTGACCGCCATCATTTCGGTGAAGCATCCAGACCCGTCATTCTCCTCGCAGACCAAAGACAAATTGGTGTCGAGCGAGGTCAAGGGCATCGTCGAAAGTGTGCTCAACGAGAAACTCAGCCAGTACCTCGAGGAAGAACCGAAAGCAGGGAAGCGCATCGTCGAGAAGACCGTGCTCGCCGCGCGCGCCCGCGAAGCAGCGCGCCGCGCGCGCGAGATGGTGCAGCGCAAGGGCGTCCTCGACGCGAGCACGCTTCCCGGCAAGCTTGCGGACTGCCAAAGCAAGGACGCGAGTGAGAGCGAGATTTACATCGTCGAGGGTGACTCGGCAGGCGGAAGCGCCAAGCAAGGACGCGACCGTCGCTACCAAGCGATTCTTCCTCTGCGAGGAAAGATTCTCAACGTCGAGCGAGCGCGCTTCGAAAAGATGCTTTCGAGTGCAGAGATAGGCACGCTAATCACCGCGCTAGGCTGCGGCGTCGAGGGTGGCGACAACTTCGACATCGAAAAGCTCCGCTACCATCACGTCATCATCATGACCGACGCGGACGTCGACGGTTCACACATCCGCACGCTGCTGTTGACGTTCTTCTACCGCCAAATGCCGCAACTGATCGACAAGGGTTACCTCTACATCGCGCAACCTCCGCTCTACAAAGTGCGGAAGGGCAAAAAGCTTCGCTACCTGCAGGATGACAACGCGATGAGCAGGCACTTGATAGAGCTCGGAACCGACAACGTTCGGCTCAGCATGAAAGAAGGCAGCACTCAGCTCGTTGGGGAGCCCCTGCGCAACCTGATCAAGGACGTCGCTCGTTTCCGCCGGCTTCTCGAGAACGTCGGACATAGGGTAGACCCGCTGGTCGTCGAAGGGCTCGTGACTGCAACCGACCTCGGGGTCGAGGACCTTGCCGATCGAAGCAAAGTCGAGGCTGGAATCGAGGTGCTCGCAAAGTTCGTTCACGCCAACCGACCGGGCGAGTTCGAGGCGACCATAGAGCAGGACGAAGAGCACGACCGGCAGCGGGTCATCATCGAGACGCACGATGGGGGCACGAGCCGCTTCACGACTCTCGACTTCGACTTCCTCTCCGCGGGCAACATCGCTGAGCTCCGCCAGATCTACCAGGGCGTTCGGGCGCTAGGCGAACAGCCGTTCGTGCTGACCGTTCTCGACAAGGCCGGGCAGCCCGCCGGCGAGCCTTCCGAGGTTCCCAACATCGCTGAGCTCTGGACGACATTTGACGCGCGCGCGCGAAAGGGCCTCGGCATTCAGCGCTACAAGGGCCTCGGCGAGATGAACCCGGAAGAGCTCTGGGAAACCACCATGGATCCCGAGACGCGGACGCTCCTTCAGGTGCGCATCGAAGATGCCGTAGAGGCGGAGGAGCTTTTCAGCGTGTTGATGGGCGATCAAGTCGAGCCTCGGCGCGCGTTCATCGAGAGCAACGCCCTAAACGTAACCAACTTGGATATCTAGGTCTGCTTCAAACCGAGTGTGCAAGCGAAAATCTCCGCACACTAAGTCCAAATTAGCCGACGCGACGGGAGCGGCGGAGTAGGGCTTGTACTGCTTCGGCGACTCGCGGAACCTCGTCTTGGATCTGTTCGAGGAGCTGTTTCGCTGCTTCGACGTTGTCTTCGCGCTCGATAGCCCCGAGAAGGTCGCCGACCCGGGCTGCGCCGATCTGCTTGCTCGCACCCTTGATCGAGTGCGCGGTAAGCCTTACGGCCTCCAGGTCCTCGTCGTCCAACGCTTTGGCGAGCTTCTTCGTGGATTCATCGAGCTGTTCAACGTAGCTCACCATCACGTCTTGGATGAAACCGTCGTCTTTTGCGTCGAGCGACACCAGCTGGCGCACCATGTGGAGGTCGAGCGTAGCGGGAGGCGGGAGTGTCGATACCGGCTTCGTCGATTGCCCGCCGCGCACAGGAACCCATCGCTGCAGCGCCTTGGCGAGCATCGAGATTCGCACTGGCTTGCCAACCGTGTCGTTCATGCCGGCTTCGAGGCACCGACGCCGGTCCTCTTCGGTGACGCTCGCTGTCAGGGCAATGACCGGAACGTCCTGGTTGTCTGGCGACTTCCGGATTCGTAGCGTTGCCTGGAAGCCGTCCATCAACGGCATGTAGCAATCCATGAACACGACGTCGTAACGATTTGCTTTGGCCTTCTGCAGGGCTTCCCGCCCGTCGACGGCGATGTCGACCTGACACGATAGCTTCTTCAACAGCGCTTCGGTCACCATGCGGCTCGTCGGATTGTCCTCCGCTACGAGCACACGCGCGCCTTCGCGAATCAGCAGATCCCCCGCGCCCGTCGAATCGGGGACGCGCAGCGTGTCTTCGGGGCCTGGATCGAGATCGAGCTCTGCCCAGAAGCTGGTTCCTGCGTCGAGCGCGCTTTTCACCCCGAGCTTTCCGCCCATGAGGTCGACGAGTTGCTTGGTGATCGCGAGCCCCAACCCGTTCCCGCCGGAGCTGCGATGCGAGCCCGCATCGGTCTGGTGGTAACGCGTAAAGATGCTGGGAAGCGATTCCTCTGAAATCCCAACGCCCGTGTCCCGAACACAAAGACGAACCCGAGTCTTGTCCGAAGTCTCCATGACTTGCGCGCTGATCAGGACGGAGCCCGACTCGGTGAACTTGATCGCGTTGTTGACGAAGTTGAGGAGGACCTGCCGGATGCGTCCGCCATCTCCGATGAAGCGTCGATTCGTGAACCCTTTCATCTCGGAGTCGAGCTGAAGCCCTTTGGCGGCCGCTCGCGGGTGCATGAGAGCCACTACTCCGTCAATGAGGACGCTCATGTCGAACGGCACACGATCGAGCTCCACCTGACCTTTTTGCAGCTGCGAGAAGTCGAGAATCTCGTCGACGATTCCGATCAGAGCGTCCGCAGACTCGCGAATCGCCGTGACCATTTTCTCCTGCTTGCCGTCGAGCTTCGTGTCCAGCAGCAGCGCGCTCAACCCTAGGACCCCATTCATCGGCGTACGGACCTCATGACTCATGTTGGCCAAGAACTCGGTTTTCGCTTGCGAAGCGCGTTCGGCCGCGAGTCGGAGCTCCTCCGCGCGAACGAGCGTTCGGGCGCGCACGTAGTTGATGCCGATCGCGACAGCGGAGAAACCGATGATATATCCGGCGCTCTGCACCCAGTTCACGCCTTCAACCCAAAGTGAGGTGGTCCCCCAGCCGAGGTCGCCGAGAATCATGATAGCAACCACCCACCTCCGACTGTGAACTACCGCGGCCGCTGCGAACTGGATCAACAGATAGATGTAGAAATCGGATGGCTCACCGCTGAGCGCATAGCCGAGCGTGGCGGTCGCTGTAGCCACGAGAAAGACGACACCAGCAATGTGCACCGACCACATGACTGGAGGCGTTTGCCGATGCCCGCGCCATCCCAGCGCGAGCAGCGCAACACCGGTGAGCCCGTACATCGTCATCAATTTGAGTCCGGTTTGACTCAAATCGAGGGACCACTGGCCCACGGATAGCCCGAGGTACGCGACTCCGGCGCAGACGATCATGATCACGAGATGCCGCCCAGTGATCGTGTTCACCATCACCCATCGCTCTTCGGCACTCAGGGGTGCGTGGGCAGCGAGCGTCTCCGCGGACGGGGCGCATCCCGGCTGCCAGTTCTGCTCTTCGTCCCGTCCGACCCCCATCAAACCCAGTCTATCGGTCCGTGGGGCGTGATTCACGACTCGTTGGGAGGAAGTTTGTTACGTGCCTCACCAATCGTTCGAACCGCGGCTTCGTGCAACACCCCATTGGATGCAATTAGCTTTCCGGTGCGCGGGTCTGCCACATCGCCCTCGTAGGTCGAAAGCTGGCCGCCCGCTTCTTGCACCAGCAGCGCTCCCGCGCACATGTCCCAGGCGTTCAGCCCTTGCTCCCAGTAGATGTCGTAGGTGCCGTCTGCGACCAAACAAAGGTCGATCGACGCGGCACCACAGCGCCGAATACCTCTCGCTCGCTGCAGAAACAGCGCGAGCTCGGCGTGGTTGTTGTCGGGGTTCGACCAGCGGTCGTAGGGAAAGCCCGTCGCGCAGAGCGCTTCCTCGAGCTGGTCGCGCGTCGACACCGCGCAGGGCTCATCGTTGCGGAATGCGCCGATGCCCTTGGCTGCCTTCCAGGTGACGCCCAGCGCCGGCGCATGGACGACACCCACCAACCCCTGTGACCCGTGATAGAGCGCGATCGACACGCCGAAGAAGAAGTGCCCGTGGGCGAAGTTGGTTGTCCCGTCGATCGGGTCGACGTACCAGACCAGCTCGCCTTCGCCGCTCTCCGCGTTCTCCTCTCCGATGATCCGGTGCTCGGGAAACTCTCGTGAGAGATGCTCTCGGATCAGCTGTTCGCTCTGGAGATCGTACTCCGTCAACAAGTCGAAGCGCCCCTTGCGGGAGATCTTCCCGACCGACCGCCAGCCTTTCATCACGAGCTCACCTGCTTGCAGCGCCACGCGTTCCGCAACCTCTAGAGCGCGTCGACCGTCCTCTGTGATAGCCATGAAGTCCTGCATTTTCGCGGATTTCCGGGGCTGCGCCATCGGCATCTCAGCGACGGTGCGGTGTTCGCTGGCATTTAGACCCCAAAACCCGTAAAAGGCCGTGCGCCGCGAAGCCCGAAGTTCGGGCGCTGGCAAATGTAGGCAAATGTAGTTATGCCCGACAAGGACACTGTGACGCCAAGCCTTCGCAATCCATTCGAATTGGATGGCGAGGCTCGCTCCACCAGCCAAGGCGCAAAAGACGGAGGCCCATACGACGCTGCCCTTCGAGAAGGTGAGCAGCTACGCGCGCGCCCGCGCACCGCAGCCGGTCCCGTGCAAACCGGGAGGCAGCATGCCAAGCGCCGCATGACGGTTTGGGAGCGTATGGACGTAGTCCGCGATTCCGGAACCGAGCCGACGATCCTGTACCAAAACTGGGGTCCGAATTTGGACGGTGCGTCGCTAGTGACGGCAGTGGTCCAGATAGAGGGTCGCGAGGTTGCTCTTTACGGTCACGATTTCACGCTTCGCGCGGGCTCGATGGACGCGACCAACGGCACGAAGTTGGCCAACCTCATTCGCTTGGCCGGCAGGCAGGGGATGCCGCTGATCGGCATGAACGATAGCGCTGGGGCGTTCGTGCCTGCAGGCATCGGCGGCCTCGACGGCTATGCGGAGGCGTTTACCGCGCTCCGCAAGATCAGCGGCGTGGTGCCGAGCATCATGTGCATGTTCGGCTACAACGCTGGCGGCGGTTCGTACTTGCCGAGGCAGGGCAGCTTCATGATCCAGCCCTCCAACACCTTCTTCGGCCTGACCGGTCCCGGCGTCGTGAAGTCGGTGCTGGGTGAGGACGTGACCGCCGATGAGCTCGGCGGCCCTGGGGTGCACGGGCAGAGCGGCGTCGTCGACCTCACCGTCCGTGACGAAGTTGGCGCCTTGCGAACCGCGCGGCGCCTCTTGAGCTACCTCCCAGGAAATAACCACGAATTCGCTCCTTATCAGGAGACTTCAGACCCAATCGTGCGTCCAACGGGCGAGATCGACACGCTCCTCCGCAAGGCGTTCAACTCGCCTACGGGGTTCAATACGCCGATCGACGTGACCATTCTTCTTCAGCAGATTTGTGATCACGGCGATTACTTCGAGCTTCAGCCGCAACGAGCGCGCAACACGATCACGGCGTTCGGCCGTCTCGGGGGACACGTCGTCGGCTTCGTCTGCAACAACAGCGCGGTGGCGTCTGGGCAGATCGACGTCGACGCGGCGTTCAAGAACTCGCGATTCATTCGGTTCTGCAATCTTTACAACATCCCGGTGATCTTCATGGAGGACACGACCGGGTTCTTGCCGGGACGCGACCAAGAGAGCCGCGGCATCGTCCAGGCGGGCCGGGCGATGCTCGACTCGATCATCGACCTCCGCACTCCCCGTCTTCTGCTCATCATCCGTAATGCGTTCGGCGGGGCGTATGCGGCATTCAACTGCTATGCGGTTGGCGCCGACCACGTCATGGCGCTTCCAACGACACGCGTCGCCGTCATGGGCCCTGCCGGCAAAGAGTTCGTCTATAAGAAAGAGATGCGCGAGATGCGCGCCCGCGCGAAGGCTCGCATGCAAGAGGCGCTCGACGCCGGTGCATCTAAAACCGACGCCGCGGCGGACACGGCCGCGTGGGTCAAGGGGCAGGAGGCGGTGTTTAACGCGCGATACGAGAAGGAGCTCATGAATCCCAAGGAAGCACTGAGCCTCGGATCGATCTCCGAAATCGTCATGCCGACCGACGTGAGGGCCTCGCTCGCAAAGAACCTCAACTTCTACTTGTCCCACTACACCCCGGCACCGTTGCAGGCGGTTCAGCGTGAGTTCCACTGATGGCTTCCAGCAGCTATACGCATAACCCGCTCATTCATCGGGATCGCCGGCTCGGGCAGTCCGACTCCGACTGGGTGCGCTCCTTCGGATGCGAGGACATGACAGTCCTCATCGTGTGCCGCGGACCCATCCGGCGGGAGGCGCTCGACGTCTTCGACGAGATGGGGATGACGAAGGTGGGGATTCTTCTCTCGGAGAAGGACTCGATCGTGTACCCGCGCGCGCTCGCGCCGGAGCTTCGACGATTGGATCCTTCGCGTGTTCACGCGGTCTCTGACTACTCTGGCGCAAGCAAAGAGGAGCGAACCGTTCGCATGATCATCGGGATCGCCAAGGACAACGGATACGACTACATCTTCGCTGGCTACGGCTTCATGGCGGAGGACGAAGGGTTCGTCCGTTCGATCGAAGAGGCCGGCCTTCGCTTCATTGGCCCTTGCTCGCACACGGTTCAAGCGGCTGGTTTCAAGGACGAGGCGAAACGCACCGCAGAGCGGCTCGACGTCAGTGTCACGCCGGGCATCAACAACGCCACGGCTCGGCTTCTGCTCCGGAAGCACTCCGACCTCAAGGCGTTGACCAAGCTTGCCAAGAAGCATGGCCTCGACGTGGCCGAGCTCGGCGACCATGACCTCGAGCTCGACACGGTTGCGGATGCGGTGCTGGGCGCTTCCTACGACGCCGGCATCGACCTCTACACCGTCGACGAGCTCGCGGAGCAGATTCAAATCGAAGTCGCCTCGATTCTCGAGAAGTAGAAGGGCAGTCGCATTCGTCTCAAGGCGATCGGCGGCGGCGGCGGCAAGGGGCAGCGCATCATCAGCAGCGCCGATCAAGCACCACCCATGGTGCGTGAGATTCTGGGCGAGGTGAAGACGCTCGGCGTCGGAGACAACAAGAACATCCTCGTCGAGCTCAACATTGAAACGACGCGTCACAATGAGATCCAGCTCATCGGCAACGGTGAGGGGACCGTGTCGCTCG
>JAFDAJ010000020.1 GCA_019313915.1 Deltaproteobacteria bacterium | reverse complement strand
GAACTTCGTTCTGACGATCCGCGAGCTCGCCAAGGCTCGGTCGAACCTTCGCGTCGTCAACGACCAGCGAGGCCGCCCAACAGACAGCCGGAAGCTCGCCGAGGTGAGTCTTGCACTCGCGGAGCGGGGAAGCCGCGGCATCTTCCACGTGACCGACGGGGGCGAGTGCACCTGGTTCGAGTTGGCGGCGCTCATTGCCGGTGTGGTCAACCCTGCGTGCCAGGTGGACCGCGCCCGGCGCCTCGTCCGGGTTACAGCGTGCTCGACATCTCCGCGACCGAGAATGTCGTCGGACCACTGACTCCGTGGGAAGATCGCGTGCGGGACGTACTAGCTCGAGTCTAGAATGTGTGCGCCCGCCCAGAGACGGAACCTCCGATGCCGGCCGACTCACCAGCGAGTAGCAAGAACCTCGTCATCAACGATCGGGTGACCATCCCCGCAGGTGATCTGTCTTGGACCGCCAGCCGGGCGTCTGGTCCCGGCGGGCAGAACGTCAACAAGGTCTCTACGAAGGTGACACTTCGATTCGACCTCCGCGGCACAGAGGCGCTGACCCGCGCACAGAAGCTCCGGCTTCGAAAACTGGCTGGAAAGCGAATCGATGCCCAGGGGGCGCTGATGATCAACGCGCAGGCGGAGCGCTCGCAGAGGCAGAATCTGCAGCGCGCTCGCGACAGGTTGAGCAGGTTGATCGGCAAAGCCCTCATGCCCCCGAAGCGCCGCGTTGCGACCAAGCCGAGCCGGACCGCGAAACGAAAGCGCCTCGAAAACAAACGCCGACGGGGCGACCAGAAGAAGGCGCGGGGGAGAGTGAGCCAGGTCGACGACTAGCTCCTTGGCGCGCTGCCGCTACTATCGCCGTGTGCTGGCCCGAGGGAGCCGAGCGTGGAGCTCGACACCGATTGCGTTCACGACGCTTCTCGTCGCGATGCTGATCACGTGCAGCTTTGCTGCAAGCCGTTCATCCGCTCAGGCGATCTACTACAGGAGCATTCCCGTCGGCGAGCGCGCGATGGGCCTTGGCGGCGCATTCACAGGCATCGCAGACGATCCCTCCGCGACATACTACAATCCCGCGGGCATGATGGCCGGCGGCCGCTTCCAGCTTCTGGGGAGCCTGGCCTCGCTCGTGTTTACGAGAAACACCGTAGAGGACGCCTTTGACGCGCCGAACGTCGAGGCAACCTTCACGTCGAAGAGCACGACAACTCTTCCGCGATTCATCGGCACGGTGGTGAAGGTGGGGCGCAAGAGATTCGGCGACCATCAGTTCGCGCTGGGGTACAGCACGTTGGAAGTCGCGCGCGATCACTTCGGTGAGCGCGTGACCCAAAACGGGGCCGCGTCCAGCCTCGACCTACGTCTGAATAGAAAGTACCGCAACAGGTGGTACGGCATGTCGTTCGCGGCGCGAGTTGCGCAGAAAGTCTCCGTCGGGCTGAGCGCCTTCGTCTCGCAGCAGCGCTTCAACTACGACGAAGACATTGGACTCGCGAGAGGCGGGGTGTTCACCGACAATGGGGTCCGCGTGGGCGGGGATTCGGTGACGACGAGTACCGCGCTCTCGGTGACCACGTATGATGTCCTCTTCCGTCTAGGGGCTCTCTATCGAATCAACCCTCGCTGGCAGCTGGGGTTCATGTTTCAGCCGCCAGGGTTCACGGTAAGCAACAAGGGCAGCGTCTTCAACCGCACCACGGCCGCGGTCAGTGGGGGCGATACGGCGTTTTTCCTGTTCGATGAGGGAGGTTTGTCGACGCGAGCGCCGGTCCCGCTCGAGCTCCGGGCGGGATTCGAGTTCCAGGCAAACGCGACCACGACCCTGTCGGTGGATGCCACCGCCAACGGCCCCGTGCGGGATCGAAGCATCTTCAGCCGCCCCGAAGAGCTCGAAAACATCGATCGAAGCCTGGGTATCTACTTCGCGAATTCGACCGCAAGGCGTTGGACACCCAACGTCGCGGTGGGCGCCGAGCATTTGTTTGGAAAGGTCGCCGTGGCCGGCGGCCTCTTCACCAACATTTCCGCCGCGCCCAACGTGCCCGCCACCACGACCGAGTACACCCCGGATCAGGTGAGCATGTTTGGCGCCTCAATTTCGGTCGGCGTCGATACGAGCGGGTACCGCTTCACCGTCGGCGCCACCGGATACTTCGGCAGGGGAGATGCCCTGGCATTCACACTCGATCGCGACGCGAATGTCACCTTCTACGAACGAACAAAGTCCAACCGATCGGCGCTCCTCCTGTACATCGCGGGCGCGATCTCCGTTGCAGGCAAAGGCGCCAAAGACGTCCAGGACAAGTACAAGGATAGGAAGGCGCGAAAAGAAGCCGACAAGAACGGCGAGACCGACACAGAGGCCAGCACCAGCACCGACACTGGCACCGACACTGGCACCGACACTGACACTGACACTGACACTGACACTGACACTGACACTGACACTGACACTGACACTGACACTGACACTGACACTGACACCGGCACTGACGCCGGGAGTCAGTCGAGTAGGTAGACCTTCATTGGCGGGAGACCAAGGTCAGGAGCGATCTCGGTCGAGCCAACTTCGATGAAACCGCCTTCACTTGCGGCAAGCTCCAACACGACGTTGTCCGCAGCATCCGGCACGTAGAGCATCTCGCTGTCCAGGTCATACGCCGAAACGCCGAGGATAAAAGAGCCCGTGGATTCGCGGACGAGCTCTTGCGCTTCGGTGGCGAGGTTCGTCAGGTACAACATGTCGACGGTCGTCGCGAAATCCCCGGTCGCGACGCCGACAACTCGCTGCTCGTCGATCGCCGCGACGGAATTGACCGCGATCGCTGCGGCGGGGTGATCAGACACGCGCCACAGCCGCTCGATCGTGACGTCAGTCTCGCCGACATCGAGCAGCACGATGCCCGATGACGCGCGCACCTGCGGCTCGTCACCGAATGGCTGCGCGAAGCCAACACATGCGACGACAACCTTGGTTGGCGCCCCGGGCACCGGCATTGCGTTCCCGCAACTCGCGAGGCCGGTGAGCTCCAAGCCTTCCACCGATTCATCTTCGAGGTCGATCACAGCCACCATGCCGGGTCCGGCGGCGTCGAAGCTGGCACTAATCCGGTCGAGGCCGACTACGATGGTCGAACCGACGAGCACGCCACGACTCGGACGCGCAAACACGTCCACTTCGACAGGCCCATCTTGGGTCATCACGGTGGCTGTCGTGTTGAGCGAAGAGAGGTCGATGCGAGCGCCCGTCGCGCTCATGTCGCTCGGATTGATCTCGAACAGGTCGTTTCCTTGGTTTTCGGCAGATGCCGATGGATTGAGATTCGATTCGTAGCGTGGGACCCATGCGCTGTCCTCGTCGACGAAGATGAAGTCCTGCGGATTCGAGGAAAAACCCGTCTCACCGACCTCACCGTGGGTGCGCACCTGCCCATTGAGATTTCCGCTCGGCACGAAGAAGCGAGTGACGACGTCCGTCGAGAACCGATCGATGACGGCAAATGTCCCATCGCCAGCCTGCCGGCTGGGCAAGACGACGTCGCCCGACAAGGTCGCAACCAGCCCCGGGTAGGTCGTTCCCGAGTTGAGCCAACTCTCGTCGATGACGGCGAAATCCTCGTCGAGCATTGCGATCGACGTGCTACTGAAATCGGAGCTGACGACCGCGTACCGCGGCGTTCCATCAAGCGGGTCGAGCGCCGGAGTGCCGAGCACACCGCCGCTCCCGCCTTCACCACCAGCGCCCCCGTTGCCACCGATGCCGCCTATGCCACCGATGCCTGCGCTACCGCCAGCGCCCGACGTCGTGTTGCTTTCACCGCAGCCGGCGACTGCCAACGCGACACAGATCAGAAGAGTGAATGTGAGTTCCCGTTCCATTTGCTTCCTCCAGCCTCGGCGGAGGAAGAGCAGAAACAAGGCGCGTTCAATCGTGGAACTGTGACCATGTAGCTACCCGCCATCCCCGAGACGATTTGGGTGAGCTCACGATGGGTAGGTCTCCGGGCTCGTGACCACAGGCTCTGCCGCCTTCCCAGGTTTTCACCCAGTGGCGTAGTGGCAGCGCATTCAGTCACATACCGTGGCGGGTCCGCGTCGGCCTCTCACCGACTTCCCTGTTCAACCGAACGGATTTCTCTCCGTCGATCTATCTCCAACGACTTCGATGAAGTCGCCTTCGACCCTCGCAAGAAGGGAAACCGTAGTTTTGGGTCGACCAAAGTCAAGCTACCAGGTGTGACGGTAACTCAATCGGCCTGTGTACCGGCGCCCAGGCAGGGGGAAATTGAGGAGATCGACGCCGCGTACGTCGAGTAGGTCATCGACCCGAAAGCTCAATCCCAAGCGTCCTTCAAACAGGTCGACACCAACGCCAGTCGCAAGCACGGTGCGCGCGCGGATCTCCACCAGGTTTGCCGGATCGTTGTAGCTCTTTCCGACGTATAGGACCTGGAAGAAACCCATGATGTCGGAGACCCACTTCGACAGGGTCCCCGAGTGCGCCTCTGGCTGCGCGAACGCGACCCATTCGGGTTGTCCTGGCAACTGGTTTCCCGTCGCCTCATCGGTTGCCTGCGTCCACGTCATCTCGCCCTGGAGGACGAAATGCTGGGTGACGCCTCCGCGGAGCTCGACTTCGACCCCGCGAGTTCGCCCCGCATCGATGTTCTCTGCTTTGAACGTGCCTTGCGGTAACGGTCGAAAGCGGATCATGTCGTCGATGCGCGCCACGAATGCCCCGACGGACGCGTAACCGCTGACAACCCCGGTATGGCCACGCGCCGTTACGGCTCCATCAAGCGCTGTGGAGCGCTCGGGAACGAGGCCCAGGCTTGCCACCACCGTGGAGCCATTGCCAAAGAGCTGAAGCAACGATGGCAGCTTGTGCCCGCTACTGATCGAACCTCTAAACGAGAGCCACTCGAGCGGCGCAACCGCCGCTCCAACTCGATAGGTCGGCAGGAAGTCCGAGGTTCGGCTGTCGGTCGGCCCTACCAGTTGGGGCTGCCGAATCGAAACACGGGTCCAACCCAACCGAATGCTCGGGCGGAGCTCCAAAGCCACCTTGCCGAGCTCTCCAAAGAAGCGGGTTTCGAGTGTGCCCGCGGCGGACAAGCGGTCGGAGTCACCAGATTCGATCAGCGAAAGCTCGTTTGTAGGATCAAACACCTGGTAGCGGGCGGAGGCGATCGTCGTGACCTCGAACCAGGGCATGACCTCTACCGATGCCGCCACGCGACCAAACATCGCGTGCGTTTGATCGTCGATACGCGTGGGGCCACCGTTTCCGATCTCTCCGAACTCGTCGGTGAACTGATTCCTGCCGTAATCGTAGTTGGAGGCCACCTGAAGGCGGTACGGGTGCGCCCCACCCTTTTCCTGAATCCAGGAAGCCGACCCGATCAGACGTGTCGTGTTCGTGCGCGCTTGCAGCGCTGGGCTCGACCCCGGTCCTGGCTCACCCCGATCCCGCCCGAGGCCAAGGAACACCAGGTTGAGATGACTTGATTCGCTGGTCTCGGCGCGAAGGTTGGCAAAGCCGAATCCCTCGAGAAAATCAGCGTTCTGGCGATCACGCTCGACGTCATCCGTGGGATCGAATCGTGTTCCGTTGTCGTCGAGGTACGGGTAGTCGTTTTGGGCTCCCGCAGCTCCAGCGGTGCCAAAGAACTGAACTTTCTCGCCAGCCGCAGCGCCAAACAAATTGCCCCTCCACGATCCGAAGCTGCCTGCAGTCGCGCGCCCACCGACCTCGTTCTCTTTGTATGTGCGAGGCCGCAAGCGGAGCACGCCCCCGACGGCGCCATCGTTGAGCCACGCCGGCGTTCCGCCGCGGAACACTTCGAACCCGTCCAGTGCTTCTAGGGGTATCAAGCTCAGGTCGAATGGTCCGGTGTCTGGGCTGCTTATCGGCACGTCGCCCAGCATCACGGTGACCTGATCACAGGCCACACCTCGTAGGCGGATGCAGAAAGGGGTACCCTCCCCTCCTGCCGCGACGATGCGCGTGCCCGCCGACTCCTGCAACAACTGGTCGGTAGTCTGTGCGACGATACGGTCGCGTATTATGACCTCGCTGCCCGCTGCGGTGGCGTCGAGCGAGTTGGTCGCAGGGATGGGACGCGTCACTTTCGCGGTTTCACCAAACTGCGCGGCTGTCGGAGCTGCCGACGCCACCACCGCGACTAGACCCGCGAACGCAAGGCCGCTGCGACGGAGGCGTCGTCCAACTCGCTCGATCCGCGGCCGCCTGCTCTCGTCCAAATCCCGTTCCTGATTCGGGAACGGTCGATCGAACGGGACAGGAATCCCGACGCGCGACTCTCACCATCCCCGAGGTGATAGGCACAACAAATGCGTTCGCAGGTTTCCGGGCTCGTGACCCCAGGCTCTGTCACCTTCCCAGGCTCATCGCCCAGTGGCATCACGACAGAACATTCAGTCACATACCGTGGCGGGTCCGCGCCGGCCTCACACCGACTTCCCTGCTTGAGCCGACGATGACCGATCCCCCTGACACGGTCAATCCTCCGCGAAGCGTATCGATCGAGCGCAAAGCGCGTGGTAAGGACGCGCGGTGCGGCTCTATCCGTTGCTGTTCTTGCTGTTGCTCGTCGCCGGAGTGCTTGCCGTGCTCGTCGGATCGGGTGATCTCACAGACCCGGGGCTGCGCGACACATTTCTGAAGCTGCGCGGATATCGACTGGCCGCGGCGTTTCTCGCCGGCGCGGCGTTGGCGGTTGGTGGTGTCGTCGTGCAGGGCTTGTTCCGCAACCCACTCGCAAGCCCTTCGGTGCTCGGTACGACGGCAGGTGCGAGCTTCGGCGGGCAGCTGGCCCTACTCACCTACGGTGTTGCAGGTGTCGGAAGCACCTTCATCGTTCCCGAAATGCTCGTGCCGATCGGATGCTTTGTCGGCGCGCTGGGTGCCCTCGCCGTTCTGCTGCTCTTCTTGCGAGTCACACAAGATCTTCTCGCCCTCTTGCTCACCGGGTTCGTGTTGAGTGCGCTCTTCTTGAGCCTAAGCGCGTTCGTGACCAGCGTCGCGCAAGAAACCTGGGAGCTCGGACGGGCGGTCGTCTCTTTCTCGCTTGGCTCAGTGAGCGGAACCGGTCCGCGTCAACTCGCATTCGCGCTCCCGCTAATCGCCGTGGCACTCGTCGCATGCTGGTTCTGGGGCCGGTCTCTCGACCTTCTCTTGAGCGGCGAAGAGGAGGCGCAGTCGATGGGCGCCAACGTCGGCGCGGTCCGTTGGTGGTCGGCGATCTGGGTGAGCGTGTTGGTCGCCGGCGCCGTTTCGGTCGGTGGCAACGTGGGCTTCGTGGGTCTCGTCATACCCCACACGCTTCGCCCATTTGCCGGGACGAAACATCGACGGCTGATACCGGCGGCAGCGTTGGCCGGTGGCATCTTCCTGGTCGGCTGCGACATCGTCGCGCGGCTCATCCCGTCGCGCAGCGAGATCCCACTCGGAGTCGTCACGGGTTTGATTGGCGCCCCGTTGTTCTTGTTGTTGTTGATCAGGCTTCGTGGGGAGCGCGCATATGCGTAACGGCAACGGACACTTGGGCCTTCGCGCTCGGGGTGTGAGCGTCACCCTCGGCGGCCGAACCGTGCTTCACGACGTCGGTCTGGAAGCCAAGCCCGGTGAGGTGCTGGCACTCCTTGGACCCAACGGAGCAGGCAAGAGCACACTGCTCAAGGCGCTGGCAGGGTTGCTGCCCTACGAAGGCGAGGTCGAGATCGGCGACGTCGCCGCGGCGTCTCTTTCTCCCCGAGCGAGGGCCAAGCGAATTTCATACGTGCCACAGCGCAGCCTGCTTCGCTCGGCGCTGTCGGTCGAAGAGGTGGTCGCGCTGGGGCGATACGTCCACGGTGGCAGCTTTGGCGGAATGTCGAAGAACGACAGAGATGCCATCGACCATGCGCTCGAGACGGCCCATGCCGATGTCCTTCGTGGCCGCATCTTCACCCAACTGTCGGTCGGCGAACAGCAACGAGTGTTGCTCGCCCGCGCGCTTGCCTCGGACGCCCCCATTCTGCTTCTCGACGAACCGACCGCAGCGCTCGACGTGGGCGAAGGAATGGCCGTGCTGCGCTTGATCCGAACGCTAGCGGCGCGAAAACACACGCTCGTCGTGGTGCTACACGACCTCGCCGATGCGCGCAGCACGACCGATCGCGCGCTCTTACTCAAAGACGGTCGCGTCGTCGAACAAGGCAGCACGGCAGACGTGGTCAGCGCAGACCCGATTCGCGCTGTCTACGGTGTGAAGCTCATCGAAAACGCGCGAATCGGTTTCGAGCCCGATTCTGGGCCCGCGGGCGCGGAGTGACGTGAAGCAAGTCAACTCGATCAACAGCGCGCTTCTGGTCGCAGCGTTACTGACAGCCGCCACGCTCACGGGTGCCATCTCGAGAAGGGTTCCCTTGGCAGATCCGAGTGACACACCACCCACCACCGAGGATGCGACGGGCGAACGCGTCGGCGTGCGTAACTATGTGCGCATCGTCAGCACGAGCACGATTGCGGATCAGGTCCTGATCGAGCTCATCGAGCCGGACCGGCTGCTAGCCGTCAGCGGGCATACGCTCCGAACCCAAGAATCTCGAGCCTACGCAGACAAGATCGGAGTCGAGCGAGCGCGCGACATCGAGACGATCATCGAGCTTCGGCCTGACATCGTGTTCATCAACAACTTCATCGATCGACGTCAGGTCGAACGCCTCAAAGACGCCGGCCTCAACGTTTTCGACCTGGGTGAGATGCGGGGCTTGGAGACGTTGCTGCCGAACATCCGGCAGCTCGCAGCAGTGCTCGGCATGCCCGAGCGGGGCGAGAGGCTCGCGGATGACCTCGTGCGTAGGCTGGAAGCGGTGTCCACGGACGTCGCGGAGGAGGAGAGGCGGCGCGGCCTCTACGTCGGCATTCACGGCGACCGTCTCTACGGCGGGACCGCAGGCACGAGCTTTCATGACGTACTCGTCGCCGGGGGCCTCATCGATATGGCGGCTGAGGCTGGGTTTCACGGATGGCCCGCGTTCACCAACGAACAGCTGCTCAGTCTCGACCCCCCATGGATCATCACCAACCCCGGCACTGAGCGATCCCTTTGCCGCCATCCGGGCTTCGAGTCGCTCTCCGCGTGCCGAGCCGGGCATATCCGCAGCGTCGAAACGGATCTGCTGACGGACCCCGGCTTGGGGATCGTACAAGCGGCCGAAGCAGTGCATGCCGCGGTGTATGGCGACGGGACCTAGTCCAGCAGCGCCGGCAGCAGCTCGCTGTACGCATCGGTTCGCTGAAACTCCGGGAACTCCTCGGCGACATTGTCGGGACATCGAAACAAGATCCCGCGGTCGGCTTCTTTCAACATCGTCGTATCGTTGTAGCTGTCGCCCGCGGCATGAACCCGGAAGCCGATGTTCTTGAGTGCTGCGACGGCTTTGCGCTTGCCGTCCGGAAGTCGAAGCCTGTAGTCGGTCACCCGGTTGGTCTCGTCGGTCAGCAGCTCGTGGCAGAAGAGAGTCGGCTGCCCGAGTTGCCGCATGAAGGGCGCGGCGAACTGGTAGAAGGTGTCGCTCAGGATGATCAACTGCGTCCGGTCACGAAGCTCGTCGAGAAACTCCCTCGCGCCCGGCAGGGGCTCCATGGTGCCGATCACCTCGTCGATGTCCGAAAGCTTGAACCCATGCTCATCGAGGATGTCTAGCCGTCCCCGCATCAGCTTGTCGTAATCGGGCTCGTCGCGGGTGGTGCGCCGCAACGCAGCTATTCCGGTCTTCTCGGCAAACGCAATCCACACCTCCGGAATGAGGACGCCTTCGAGATCGAGACAAACGACGAGCGGTGGCATGACTGGTACTCCGATGCCCCATTGGGACAGCTGTGGAAGGGCGCTTCGTCTACCCGATTCTGCGGCCTAGGCAACTGGCTTCGGCTCGACAGCAGGGCGGTCGCGGGTCACGACGGGCGGGTTAATGAAGTTTCGGAACGCGATCTTTGCTGGTGGAGGCAGCCGCTGTTTTTGGCAGCTCGGCTTCTGGGAAGGCGCCAAGGAATCGGGGCTCGATCTCCAGAGCTCGGTGAAATTTGTCGGCTCGACGAGCGCGGGCTGTGCGATGGCCACTGCCGCCGTCCTCGACCGATCGCACTACGCGCTGGACCTCTTCAAAGAGTTCACGGCAAAGAACCCTAGGAACATCCACTGGAAGAACGTCAATCCGTTTAGGCAAGGCGCCCTGCTTCCGCATGCTCGCATGTACCGCGAAGCTCTGGGGGAACTCGTGGGACCCGATGATTTGGACACCCTCAAGCAGACTTCGGTTCACTTCCTGATGAGCGCGTACCCGAAGTGGCTCACCGGGGCGATCGGTGCAACGACGGCGCTTTGCATCTACGGCCTCGAAAAGACGCTCCGCAAGGATCCCATCCATCCCAGGTGGCCCGCGAGAGCCGGCTTCAAGCCACTCATCGGACGCGCGACCGACTGCCACACGCTGCAGGACTACATCAGCATGGTGCTGGGGGCATCGTGCATACCTCCCATTTTACCGGACGGTCACCTCGGGGGTCGAAAGGTGCTCGATGGCGGCTTGATCGAAAACATCCCCGTTCGTCTCGCCGACGAGCAACCGGGTGAGACGCTGGTTCTGCTCAGCCGCAGGTACGAGCGCAAGCTCCCTTCGACGACGCGCGTGACATGGGTGCAGCCGTCCGAGCAGATCAAGATCGACAAGTTCGACTACGCGAACCCCCGCGGGCTGCAGGAAACCTTCGACCTGGGCGTCGCCGACGGGCACAAGTTCGGCCAGAGTCGTGTTCTGGGCGGCGAGGCAGCCGTAAGCCGCTAAGAAGCCTCCTGGATCAGTCGTTCGTAAAGCTCGAACAGCTGGTCGAAGTGGTCATCCATCGTGCCAATCTCGTCCTGCGCTGCGCGGGCACAGGCAGCGACGAGAGCGTCGCGATCGCGATCGAGGAGGGCCCCGATCGCCGCACTGCAGCCGGCAACATCGCCCGGCGCGTAGGTCTCCGCATACGAAGGATCGGCCAAGTCTGCGGCGCCACCTTGGTTCGGCACGACGATGGGCAGCCCCGAGCAAAGCGCCTCGGCAACGACGAGCCCGTAGGTCTCGGCGGCGGAGCCGTGGAGCATCGCATCCGCGCTGGCGAGGCTCGTCGCCATCTCGTCTCGGTCGGCGACGAAACCGGCGAGGTGCACACCTGCCACCCGTGCCGCTTTTCGCTGGACCCAATCGCGCAGCGGCCCGTCTCCGTAGATCACCAAACCCATCGGACGCGCCTCGCTCGCGCGGTGAAACGCGGCGAGCAGGGTTCCAAGTCGCTTCTCCGGATGGAGCCGGCTGACAGTCACCAGCAGGGAGGCGTCCTCACCTAACCCGCAGCGCTCGAGCATCCGCTTGCGGGTAGCCGGATCCCTGCGCGCCGGAGAAAATTGCGCCTTGTCGATTCCGAAGGGCACCGCCTCCGCCCGATCCAGGCCAAACCGCCGGAGCTTTTGTGCCAACCACTCACCACTCACGACCGTGGCGTCGAAGCGCGCGCTCAAGCTCCGAAGATAAGCCCAGTACCAGCCGAACATTCGGTCGACCCGGTCGATGCCGAGGTGATGTCCGAGAAAGGTTTGCGGATACACCGCCACCGGGTCCTGATGGAAAATGAAAGTCTTCACGGCGCTTCCGGGCCAACGTGCGACAAACCAACCGCCCGACCAGGGCGAGGAGCCCTCCACCAGATCCGGCGCTTCGCGGTCGAGAATCCGGTGCACGGCGTCTTCGCGCCAGAGCACGTAGTAACGGGGATCGAGGGGCATGGGTGGGCCCTTGACCCAACAGATGCGACCACCCAGCCGCTCCTCTTCACCGTCTTCGGGGCCGGGCGCAATGACGACGACTTCGTGGCCTGCTCGCGCACCAGCTTCGAACTTCTGGTGGATGTACGTGCGGACGCCACCGCCAAGCTCCGCGTAGAACTCGGCTACATCAACGATCTTCATGACGCGCAAAGGATAAGGTCAACGGGGCCTTTGGTCGACTACGTGAGGGGCGAGGTTTATAGTCCCGCACAGTGACGCGATCAGTCCTAACACTCGTCGTTGCACTCGCTCTCGCGTCACTCGGGGCTTGGATCGCGCGAGGCCTCCAGCTCGATACGGGAGTCGAGGCACTCCTGCCGGACGACTCGGTGTCGGTGCTGTCGATTCAGGAGACGCGCGACAAGCTCGGGCTAGAAGAACCTCTCACAATCCTCGTCGCCTCGGACGACCCGGACCGCAATAAGGCCCTCGTCGCCCAGCTCGCAGAGACGTTCGCGCAGTGGCCCGAAACCGTGTGGGTCATGACCAGCTACGGCATGGACGCGCTCGCTGAGCGTGCGCTCTACTATGTCGATGCGGACACCCTGCTCGAATGGAATGAGCTAGCCGAAGAGGCGCTCGATTGGGAAGTCTGCAAGGCGTCGCCGCTGTGCGTTACCATCGCGGACCCGCCGGATCTACCGGATAGCGATGAGGTTCGAGACGCGATTGACCGCTCTCCGGCGGGAACTGTGCTCCAGCAGCTCACGGGTGAGTCCGCCAAGCGGGCCGGTGGCGACGCCGCGGGCGACGATGAACCGCAAGCGCTATGCAACGATGAAGGCACGGTGTGCGGCGTGCAGGTCATGTTGAGCGGCTCACCCGGAGACCTCGGCTATGCCCGGATGATCAAGGAGCGCGCGGAAGCCGTCATGGTGCCGCTGGTTGAGTCGCAACCCGAGGGCACGCGCATCGAAGTCACCGGCCGCTATCGCGTGGCCCCCCTCGAGCACGACGTCATCCTGAACGACCTTCGGCTGGTATCGGTCCTCGCCGCTCTCGGGTCCCTGCTCGTGGTGCTGGTGTTCTTTCGTGACCTCACGGCGGTCGTGCAGCTCATGGTCCCCATGTTGAGCGGTCTTGCCGTCGCCGTCGGACTCGTCGTTCTCGTCGAGCCCGAGATCAACATCATCAGCGCGGCAGCGCTCGCCATCCTCGCGGGCATGGCGATTGACTTCGGTATTCACCTCTTGATGCACTACCAGTCGGCGCGCGCGGAAGGGTTGAGCCCAGCCGCGGCGGCGAAGGCAAGCGTGCAAGAGCTGTGGGTGTCGCTGTTGGTCGCGGGTCTGACGACAGCGTGCGGCTTCGGTGCTCTCTCGTTAACCGATTTCCAGGGGTTCTCCCAGATGGGATGGATCGCGTCGCTCGGTATCATCGTGACGCTGCTTTGGACGCTCGCTGTCTTCCCGAGCATGGTTCGCCTCGTCCCCGGCAGCGACAAAGCCCATCTGCAGCCGGCAGCAAAGGACCGAAGCTCTCGCCGCCTTGCGTCGATCGTGCTTGTGGCGGGGCTCCTGTCCATTCCCTTCGCCCTGCAGGTCGGGTTCGAGTCCAACTTGAGCAAGCTTCAGCCCAAGGGTATCGGTCAGACCATCGACGGCTCGCTGATGCGCGCGCGAGGGAACCTCAACGTGCTCTACATCGGCGAGTCGAGCGACGCTGTGAAAGCAGCGATCGAAGACGAGCTGATGACCAAAGGCGGCATGGAGGCGCTAGGTGTCGAGCCGGTCGTGGTCTCCGCTCAGGTAATCTTCCCGGAAGACGCGGACGAAAAGACCGAAATCCTGGCAGACCTGAAAGCGACACTCGAACGCGCCCGGGAAAAGGCGACCGAACGCGAGGACGCCAAGCTCCTCGAGGAGCTGGACGAGCTCGAGCCTTGGGTCGACGTCGATGGGCCGCCGCGGCCGGACCAGATTCCCGAATGGCTCGCAGCAACGCTCGTATTGAAAGACGGCTCCGTCGGCAAGAGCGGCATCATCTACGTCCCGCTACGAGGCTCGAACGCCGCGGCGATGGAAAAGCTCGCCGCCTGGCTCGACCAACTACGCGAGGCGCACCCCAAGGTCACGTTTGCATCCGGCGCCGCGCTCCTGGGCGAGGTGACACCCGCGCTGATTGCAGACGCGCCGGGGATTCTTGCCTTGGTGTTCTTGGGCTTGATCGTCGCGACCGCAATCGCAAGCCGGTCGTTTGTGGTTACGCGCGACGTATTCCTTGCCACCGCATTGAGCACGATTCTATTTGCGGCAACGCTGACTCTCTTCGGGATTGATCTCCATCTCTACAACCTTCTAGCTGTGCCCGTCACTGTCGGTCTTACCGTCGACGGCGCCGTGCATGTCCGTTGGGCGCACGACTACGACGGCGCGCGACAGAAGTACGCGACCTACAAGGCCGTCGCTGCGTCTACGCTCACCTCGATGGTTGCGTTCGGAGCGTTGATGACCGCCGACAGTCCCGGGCTACGGTCGCTGGGACAGGTCGGGGTCATTGGTCTCGGTATGTCGCTGATCGTGAATTTGCTCTGGCTTCGCGCGTGGTGCGCACCCCAGCAGCCAAAGGGAGCATGACGCCATGTGCGGCATCGCGGGAGTCCTGGCGTCCGACCCCACCGCGCCGCCGGACGCCGAATCCGTCCGGCGAATGTGCGACGCAATGGTCCATCGCGGACCGGACGATCACGGATACCTGACCGATGGCCCGTGTGCGCTCGGTCATCGCCGCCTGTCGATCATCGACCTCCGGCCGGAGGGCGCCCAGCCGATCACAAACGAGGACGGTTCGGTCGCCGTCATCGTCAACGGGGAGATTTACAACTTCCAGGAGCTTCGAAAGGACCTCGAAAAGAAGGGGCACACGTTCAGAACGCGATCGGACTCCGAGGTGCTCGTCCATCTCTACGAGGAAGAGGGGGTGGACTTCCTCGATCACCTGCGCGGTATGTTCGCCCTCGCGCTGTGGGACGGCACGCGCCGGCGTCTGGTCCTCGCGCGTGATCGATTCGGCAAGAAGCCGCTCTTCTATCACGTAGGCCCTCGCGGCATGGTGTTCGCGTCGGAACTTGGTGCGCTGTCCGCGAGTGGTCACTTCAAGCGGCGCCCCAACATCGATGCAATCGACGCTTACCTGTGCCTGCAGTACGTACCGTCGCCGTGGACCGCGTTCGAACGGGTACACAAGCTCCAGCCCGGCTACCGGCTGGTTTGCGAACGCGGGCGCATCGGTGAACCCGAGCGCTATTTCCAACTTCGGTTCGACCAACCGGCGGCCGGCTCGCTCGTCGAGCTGACCGAACGCCTGCACGGGCACGTTCAAGATGCTGTGCGAATGCGCATGGTATCGGACGTTCCGCTCGGGGCTTTTCTCTCGGGCGGGGTCGACTCGTCGCTCATCGTCGCATTGATGGCGATGCAATCATCACAGCCCGTCAAGACCTTTGCCGTCGGCTTCACGAGCAAAGACTTCAGCGAGCTCCCGTACGCAAGAATGGTGGCCGATCGATACGGCACAGACCACCACGAAATCGTGGTTCAGCCGGACATGGCGTCGGTCATCCCCGAGATCGTTCGGCACTACGGCGAGCCCTTCGCGGACAGCTCCGCGCTGCCGACCTGGTACCTGTGCCAGTACACGCGCACCGGCGTCACGGTCGCTCTGAGCGGCGATGGCGGGGACGAAGCGTTCTCGGGTTATCGCCGCTATACGCACTCGCGGACGGCCCGCGCACTACGACGGCTCCCGAAGCCCCTGCCCTCCGTCCTCGCAAAGATGATCGGCAACGTGCCGACCCCGGCGGCACGGCAAGTGCGTGATTACGGCCGCCGGTTGATGGCGCCCGAGCATGTCCGTTTCCTCGGCCTCGCCGCGCACTTCCCGCATGAAGATCGGGTTGCGCTCTACGGGCCGACCATGCGGGAGCGATTCTCGGAGGACCTCGTCGCCCGCCGCTTTGGCGAGCTCTACGCCGCCTCGACCGCCTCCGATCCGGTCAACCGACTGCTCGACCTCGACATTCAGACGTACCTCACCGACGACATTCTGACGAAGGTCGACGTCGCCTCGATGGCCCATTCTCTAGAGGTGCGATGCCCGCTCGTCGACCAGGAGCTCATGATGTTTGCCGCATCGATCCCCGGCGAGATGAAGCTCCGAGGCCTCACGACGAAGCTCATCCTGCGAGAGGTCGCCAAGCCGCTGCTTCCAGAGAAGATCCTGACGCGGCCGAAGCAAGGATTCGCACTGCCCGTCGACCGCTGGATGAGGGAAGAGCTCGCGCCGATGTCGCGGGACGTCTTACTCGACCAAACGGCGCGAGAGCGTGGGCTTTTCGACCCGATGGCAGTCGAAACGCTGCTCCAACGACACCAGCGGGGAGAGCCGCGCGGCGATCAGATCTGGTCACTGTTGATGCTCGAGCTCTGGTACCGCGCGTTCATCGATGGATGATTTCACCATCGATGACGCGCGTCGCCAGCGAAGCGAAGAGCTGCTGACCCGCGAGTCGCCGGAGCTCGACCTCGTCCATGGTGGCTACGATCTTCTTGGTGCGCACCGACGCGTACCAATGCACGCAGCAGGTCGACGGATCGAGCACCTCCATCGGGTCGACTCCGTCCCGGTAGGAGCGGAACCAGTGCGCGCTAATCTCCGGTGGCAACGGGTAGAAAAACGGCGAAGGGAACACGTGTAGATCCTCGCCCGTGTAGCGAGCGTAAACCGATTGCACCACGTGGGTGCCGAGCGCGTATGGCCTGTTCCAACGGGACTTCGGAACCTGCGTCATCGCGGTCAGAACCTCGGCGCAGAATGCATGCCCCGGTACACTCCCGATAACCGCCTGATTGAGGGCGCGATGGTAGTGCCGCGCGATGCGCGGAAATAGACGATACCCGTGCGGGAGCCGCCGAAGCACGTCGCGGACCGCTGTCTTGACGTAGGCCTTGGCCTTGACCCGCGGGTCCCGCGAGGCGACGACCTGCTCGGGAAACACGATCTCTTCCTCGCCGAGAAACCCGGGTGCGCGTGACCGAACTTCGTCGAACGGCCGAATGGTAAGCGTATCCATATCGAGATACACACCGCCATCGCGATAGACCAACGCGGCGCGCACGAGATTCGAACGCGCAACCGGGGACTTCAAGGCCCCGACGAGGTCCGCAAGCGCAGGTCCACTGGCCTCCTCGCACAGCGCGCGATCGTCGAGCGGAACGAGCTCGACGTTGGGGAGAGCGTAGAGGTCCCGGACATGCGGACGTTCGTCGAGCGGATCGGCGTGGTGCAGTCGCACCGAGTCGAATCCGCCATGAGTCGCGGCGGAGCGAATCGCCAGGGCGCGGAGATACGGCAACTCGGTTCCGTACCAAACAAAGTGCGCGATCGAAGGGATCAAGTAGCAAGCCTCGGCGTTCCTTGTAACCGACCCGCTCAGCCCTTGCCACTGACCCTGACGCCGCCATTGCACCGAACTATGCTAAATCGCTCGTGATGATTTCCGTCGTCGTGCCAACGTACCGGGAGGCCGCGAACCTACGGCTCGTGGCCGAAGCCGTCGATGCAGCCCTTGCCGGCCTCGCTGACGAATACGAGCTCTTGTTCATCGACGACGACTCACAGGACGGATCCGAGGAAATCTGCTCCGAGCTGTGCAAGCGTTTTCCGGCGCGCATCGTCGTCCGGAAGGGCGTGCGCGGGCTGGCGACGGCTGTGATTCACGGCATCGCGGTGTCCTCGGGGGACATCGTGGTCGTGATGGACGCCGACCTCTCCCATCCTCCGAGCGCCATCCCCACTATGGTCGAGCGGCTCCAGCGGGGGGACAGCGACTTCGTGCTCGGCTCGCGCTACATCGAGGGCGGCTCGATTCACGACGACTGGAGCGTCTTCCGCAAGCTCAACTCCCTCATCCCCTCGGTCCTGACGAGGCCCCTGTGCCCACTCAAAGATCCGATGAGCGGGTTCTTCGCGTTTCGGCGCACGGACATGCCCGCTGCAGGCCTTCTTTCTCCGATCGGATACAAGATCGGTCTCGAGATTTACGTCAAGGGCAACTTCAACGATCCCAGCGAGGTGCCCATCCACTTCGCGGACAGGCAACGCGGCGAAAGCAAGCTCTCGCTCAAGGAGCAGCTCAACTTCCTCCGCCATCTCGGCCGGCTGTACGCGTACAGGCTCCGCTTTGGCATGAAGTCGTGAAGCTCATCCGGGAAGATCGGACGGTCGGCTGGATCGTCCTCGTGTTCGCTCTCTCTCAGCTCATCGCCATCGGCTGGGACCTGCCGGGCGCTTACGGTTGGGAGAACGACGGCATCGCGCCGCGCGACTTCTTCGCCGGGATTGCGATCAACCTGACTCCTGGACAGGGGCATCGGTATCCGATGTTCCACAACGTCCTGCTTGGCGTGCTGTGCATCCCGATCCTTCTTCCCGCTGCCCTCTCCGCAACAGACTGGACTCTGCCCGCGTTGATGGAGCAGATCCTCACCGTCCCGGTAATGACCGGTTGTTCGCTGGTCGCGAAGCTGGTCGCGATCGTCATGGCATGCGTTTCTCTCCTCGTGATCGCTCGGATCGCACGGCGCACGGTGAGCGCCGAGGCCGGCCGTTGGTCTGCGATCTGGGCCGCCACTTGCCTGTCGTTCGCGTACTACGGACGGGTCAGCAACCTCGACGGTCCCTACTTGATGTGGACCACGCTCGCGATCGACCGGCTCATCACCATGGCGGAGACACGCACGCGCCGGGACTACATCCTTTTCGGCCTGCTGGCTGGCGCCGCGATCGCCACCAAAGACCAAGCCTACGCGGGCTTCGTGCTACCGGGCGCGATCTATCTGCTCCTGTTGCCGCTTCGAGGCGACAAACCGTTCGGCCCTCGAACGGCCCACTACCAGAACACAGCTGTCGCAACGTTAGCTGGCGTGGTGTCCCTCGGAGTGCTGGGCGGTGGATTCTTCAATCCGACGGGCTTTGCGGCACGGCTCCGGGACCTGAGCGGCGGCGCCAGTCAGGACTGGATGACCTATGCTCGAACTCCGAAGGGATTGCTGGCGAACATCACCGACATCGGACTCGGTCAGGAAACGTTCTACTGGCCCTGGTTGGTGGTCGCGCTGTGCTGGATCGGGGTCGGCGTGGTCGCCGTCAGTCGTGGAGGCGAGGGCATCCGCTCACGCACGTTTCGCTTGCTGCCGCTGTGCGCGGGTCTCAGCAGCATCCTGTTCTTCACGCTAGTCGTCGCGCGCTGCGAGCATCGGTTCGTGCTGCCACTGGGATTTTGGCTGGCGTACTACGGCGGTGTGAGCTCGGCCGCATTGCGTTCGCGTTTGTCGTCGAACGGCGGCCTCATCCTCCGCGGTGCACAGGCCGCACTCGCGGTACTCGTGGTTTGGGCCACCGGTCACAGCCTCGAAGTGCATCTCACCCAGCGTGGCGACGCACGAAACGAGGTGCACGCTTACCTTGCCCGACTAGACGAAGGCACCGTTGTCGAAACCTACTGGCTGCTCGTTCATCTTCCCCACTTCGATGGTTCCGATAGCTCGCCGTACCGCCTTCAGCGCGTCAGCGGCCGGCCGATCGCAAAGCGCAATCCTCTCGTTGGTGCGAAGGAGATCGACGCACCATACGGCGACGTGCAAGGGCGCCGGCCCGACGTGCTGGTCGTTCCCGAGTCCACCGCTCTGGAGTTCATTCCACGGCAGCTTCCCGAAGGCATGGCCGAATCGGCCATGGGGGAACGTGCGCAAGCCGACACGGATGCACAGGAGTTTTTCCGTTCGGTCCTCGACAACTCGCTCGAGGGCTATGAAGTCGCCCTGGTTGCGGGGCCGAAGCTCCCCGCGTGGGCCGAGGCACTTGGCGCGAAGCCGGTTCAGGTTCACGCAAGCGTGGGCAACCGGCAGTGGGTTCTCGTGCGCACCGATCGATGAGCGTGCAGGGACGCGACCGAAAATGGCGAAGCGCGCAGACCGGCGATCGAATTCAAACTACCTTTTCGACGACGACGTCTACCGGGACAGGCTTGCATGTTCAGGATCGAAAGTTGCTGGGCTGACAACACTGCGCGGACCCCGAGAACCGTACTTTACCGCTAGAAACCAACGGGTTCGTGCGACGGACACTTCTGAAATACGCATCGACTGCCCCCGTCCACGCAGACGATCCGTGAGAATCGGTCGACCGGCCCGCGCGACGGCACATCAAATGAGAAAAAAGAAGCTAGACAGAACGCTGCAGCTTTGTGCATTCTCCGGTGCACCGGGGTCCACAATGACTCCGGGGCCCGCATTCGGTGCGCTCGATGAGCAGGTGGAGGTGCGTTGTGAAGTATGGTTGGATCGCGTTCGTCGTCATGATGGCGACCTTGTTGTCAACGGGACAGGTCGCCGCGCAAGACGCGGCCGCAGACGCTGCGGCTGAAGGCGCTGAGGCTGAGGCTCCCGCGTCGGAGCTCGACAAGCTCAAGGCGATGGAGGAGGAGGCCGAGACGCCAACCGTGGTCGGCGCGCGACCGGTTAGCGCAAGCACCCCCGCCAAGGTGGGTGAAGCTGGCATGGGTACCGAGGCATCCGAGCGTGAGAGGATGTATGGCGAACAGCTCGGCGCCGTCGGAAAAAGCGTTCGGCAGAAAGGCGACGAAGCCGTCCCGCTGAAGTTCAAGTTCCATGGCTACTACCGCGCTCGCTATAACTGGATTGGCAACGCCCCCATGCCGAAGGGAAGCATTCCGGGCGCCCAGTCGGCGTTCCCCAGCAAGAACGCTTCGTACGGCTACATGCGACTGCGTCTCGATCCCGAGGTTACCTACGGCCCCAACCCTGACCTCCCGATCGCGCGCCTGCGCTTCACAATCGACGGCCTCGACAACGTCGTGTTCGGCGACAACGCCCGCGTATTCAGCTCCAACTTGTTTTCGGTCGACCAGTCCAAGACCACCGTCGACGGCTTCGACCTCACCGAGTCGCTGAAGCTCGAGCGCGCGTGGATCGAGTTCTTGGTCCCCATTGGCCAAGTCCGCGTCGGCCGAATGGAATCGCACTGGGGCATGGGCACCTTGACCCACGCCGGCAACGGCCTTGCCGAATGGGGTGACTTCATGCGCGGCGAGACGTTCGACCGTATCCTGTTCGCCACGCGACCGATCACATTGGCTCGCGGCATCAGTAAGGGCGACACGCGATCGACGCCACTGATCTACGCGTTCCTGTACGATCGCCTGACGCAGGATCCAGTTCTAGACTCCACCATTGCCTCTCCTCCGGTGGCCAGTCAGACGAACTTCGAACCCTTCTATACGACGTTTGACGAGCGCTCGACCTTCCCGCTGGCGTACCTCACCAACCTCGACCGGCGGGTGAACGAGATCGCCAACGTCCTTGCCTGGCACGATGAGGAGTTTGGACACGGGGCGACCGATGAGTTCTTCTTAGGTACCTACGTCGTCTATCGATGGCAGCAGTCGACCGAAAGCCGGATCATCATCCCTGACGTGGCCTGGCGGCTGAAGTACACGCTCAAGAACAATCGAAACCTGGCGATCACGACCGAGGGCGAGTACTACACGATTCTCGGTCACAGCGGCGCCTTGGCCTTCACCGGAGGCTGCCCGCCGGAGCCCTGTACCCGGGGTAACGCGAATATCCACAACATCCTCGCCCGCGTTGGTGTCATGGACGAGGGCAACTGGGCGGCACAGCTCGAGGGTGGCTGGGCGAGAGGCGACGCCGATACTCTCTCCTTCACCGAGCAGCCCGCAAATCTCACCACCCGAGGGTTCAACGAGAACGTCAAGGTCGGCCTCTTGATGTACCAGGTTGCGCTCAAGGCCCTGGGCTATAGCGCCCTCTCTCCGGTCGGCGCGACCGCGCTCGGCCCCAACGGGAGCGTCTACAACTCCACATACTTCATGCCGAGCTACCGCTTCACGGTCGTTTCGGGCCTCGAGCTACATGCGCAGTTCCTCGTAGCTTGGGTCGATAAGCTCGACCCGCTCATTTACCAGGCCAGCAACACGGCTTGCGGGTTCTCGTCGGAGTGCTTCATGGGCTGGGAGGCGGACCTCGCGCTCCGCGCCAAGATGGGCGCCAAGGACATCGTGTGGATCGACCTCGAAACCGGCCTGATGCAGCCAAAGCAAGCCTTTATCAACGCCGGCTTCAACGACGCCTTTCTCTGGACAGTGCAGCTCCGCGCAGCCATGATCTTCTAACCGGGTGTAGCCATGAGAAAGGAACCGACCATGAAACTAACCAATCTTATTTGGGTTCTCGCACTGGCTGGCGCGGTAGCGGCCTGCAACAGCGGCTCGCCCATCACGGGTACACCGCCGCCCCCACCCCCGACGGGTGGCAGCAACGGCGGCGGCGGCACCGGCGGCTCGGGAGGCGGCAGCCTCGAAGGTAACTGCATCAACGACGCCGACGCGGCGGTATACGCTCAGCTCGACTTCGTCAATGGCAAGGGAGAGGCCTCATCCGGTACGGACGCCTCATCGGCAATCGGCAGCGAATGTGTCCGTGGGTCGACCGTCTCCATGCCCCCGGTCGAGGGTTGTGGTGATGAGACCTTTGCGGTCATCGCCTGCCTGGGTAACTGTCCCCAGGAAACCATCGATGCGCTGGCGGATTGCGTCGTTGCGTGCACGGGAGACACCATTGCAGGGATCACCGGCGGTGACACGTTGTCTGACGACTGCCTGGCGTGCACCGGAGAGACCGTCGCGTGCGGCGCGGCATTCTGCACCCCCCCATGCGTGACTAGTACCACGGCGCCAGAGTGCATCCAGTGCCGCTGCGACCAGGGCTGCACCCCGCAGTTCGTCATCTGCTCCGGGATTCCAAGCAGCGACTGCGACTAGCCCCGAGCCAAGAGCAGCTGCTCGAACTGAATGAGGGCGCCCGCGTTGTGGGTGCCCTTTTTCGTTAAGTTCGCGGGCAGGCGAGGTCGACATCCTGCACCGTGGGGCGGCAGGGGTAGTCATCGAGCGGGACTCGATCCCGCCAATCGAAGACGCCCTGGCAGTCGAGGTCCGTCGCACACTGGAATACCGCCTCGACCGCGTCCCCGCAGGCTTCCGACTTGGCACGCTCAGCGGCCAGGCTCTCCTCGCAACTTTGTCGGCACGCCGGTTCGTCGAACTCGAAGGCCTCGCAGTCCCCCACGACTTTCGCGCAGAACGCGAGACAGGTCGGCCCGGGCTCGATCATGATCGTGCCGCCAGTGCCCCCGGACCCACCGCTGCCCCCAGACTCGCTCCCCTCGCCACAACCAAGAGCCCCTGCGGTCGACAGAAGCAGCACACCGCATATCAATCTAACGTTCATGTTCTTCAGTAGTTCTTTCCGACGATCTCCTGGACCCGTACCAGCAAAGACTTCGAGTACAGCCGCCCCGCGAGAGCCTCGCGGGCCTTGCGCTGAACAGCCTCCCAGGCGTGCTGGTTACGCCAAAGGTTTACCGACTTGAGCCTACCGGCGAGCACCTCGCTTGCTTCCTTGTCGAGCCGCCGCCCACCCTCTCGAAACTCTTGAGCGTGTTCCTTCGCGCTGTTCCGGATGTGGTCTTGAGCGGCTTTCGGCAGCGCGGCGAGACGATCCTTCCGGATGACGTAAGCGCCGACGACAATTCCTCCGCCGGGCTTCGTCATCGTCTTGAGCTTGGTATGCCACTGAAAGGCAAGGACGCCGATCGAGGACGAGATCACCGTGTCCACCATCCCCGTTTGAAGCGCCGAGAAGACCTCCGGCAAGCCCATCGTGACACCGTGTGCACCGGCGGCTTCAATGAATGCTCGCATCGTCGGCGAACCGCGCCAGACCCAAGGCCGCACTTTCTGCAGATCGGATGGGTGCTGGATCTTGTGCCTGGAGAAGATGCGGACCTGCCCGGAGTCTCCCCAGGAGATCAGCTCGTAACCGGCTTTGTCGAAGAGCTTTACGAAGTCGGGTCCGAGCCGCTCGCGCACGTCATCGAGCGCCGGGTAACTGGTGATGAGCCCCGGCGCCTGCAACACCAACACCTGCGGCACCAATGCGCCGAGCCCAGTCGACGTCAGGAGCGCACCGTCGAGCTGCCCCACGCGCATTTTGCGAACCACCGTCTCTTCGTCGCCGGCGACGCCGCCGTCGTACATCTTGAGGTTGACCCGCCCCTCGGGAAGCTCCTTCAACTCCTTGCGGAGCCGCTGGAACGCCCTGCCGAGCTCGGACTGCCTGGGCGCCAAGGTGGCGATGCGAAGCTGGTGCTCGGCTTTGGGGCTCTCTTCGGCGCTGGCTCGATTGGACAACGAATCGCCACCAACGAGAAACCCAAGCAGCAAGAGAGGCACCAAGAGGGAAAGACGACGCATGCTCCACGAGAGCATGACCTGACGTCTCGCTCAAGTGCCCTCAGTCCGTCGCCCGGATGACGCCGCTATTGCGCAGGTCGAGCCCGTCGAGACAGCCCGAAATATCCTCGAGAACTTGGGGAACCGCCGACAGGTCGGCGATGGGATTGACCACGCAAACGTCGATGCCTGCTTCTGCATAAGCACGAATGCGTGCGCGAACCGTTTCCTGGTCCCCCACGACGGCCATTGCATCGCAAAGCCGGTCGGTCACGCCCGCCGCAACGCCTGCCCGGTCGCCCTTGGCAAAAGCTTCGCGGATTTGGCGCGCTTCCTCTCCGAACCCGATCCACTCGAAGCACTTATTGTAGCCCGGCGTGGCCGCATAGGCGCCGAAAACCGTGCGGATCAGGTTCCGCCCCATGGCCGGGTCATCGACCATCACGACGTGCAGCCGAGCGACGACCTCGATGGCGCCCGGGTCACGCCCCGCCTCTTCCGCTCCGGCACGAACCTCGCCCAGGACCTGCGGGAGCGCGCTCTCGGGAACCATGTTGAGGCAGATGCCGTCGGCAAGCGCCCCGGTCAGTCGCAACATGCCCTTGTTGAGCGCGCCGAGATAGATAGGAATCTCACCAACCGTCGCACCGCCGAGGCGAAAGCCCTTGGCCGAGAGCGTCCTGCCTTCGTACGTCGTCTTCTGCCCGCTCAGCATCTGACGCAACACCTCGACGTGCTCGCGCATGCGCGTCAGCGGCTTGTTGTAGGGCTGGCCCGCCCAATCTTGCACGATGTTCGGAGACGAAAGCCCAATTCCTAGAATGAAGTTGCCGTTGGTGAGCTGGCTGAGCGTCATCGCCGCCATCGCATGCATCATGGGGGTCCGCGTCTGGGCGGGAACGACCGCGGTGCCGATACGGGTCCCGGGCAAGCCTTGCGCCACCGCGCCGGCAAGGGCGTAGGAGTCGCCGCCGTTGACCTCGGCCATCCAAATCTCCTCGTAGCCGCGATCTTTGGCCGCTTGCGCGAGCTCCACCGCGGTGTCCGCTCCACCCATTGGCAAGGTCATGCCCAGCCGCACGTTCTTTGCTGCACGCTCCATGCGGGCACCTTAGGGCAAGGGGTCTGAAGGGCGTGTGGTTTTCTGTGCCGCGCAACGGATTCGCCGACCCGCACTGAAACGCAAATCGTGCGCGCGTATTTGTAGAAATGTGAGTGAAATTCATGTTCCTCGCTGGCGCAAGTGTTGCTATCCTCGGCGACCATGCACCGCACAATTTCCCTTCTTTTCTTGTCTTCCACCCTATCCGCCTCCGTCAGTGCCCAAGTCTCGGGCACCGTCGTCGACAACGACACCGACGAACCCGTCGCGGGTGCTGTCGTGAGCGTGCAGGCTTCGAACATCGAAACGACGACCGACGGGAGTGGCGCGTTCGAGCTCACCGATGCGACCGGCGCTGGCCTCACGATCGTCGCCGGCGCCAAGGGCTACTTCTACGCGTCCTCTAGCGAGACCGCCCCTGCGTCGGACGTCGCACTTCGGCTCGAGCCCGTGCCCCAGGAGGACGACCCGTACTACACGTTCACATCGCCGAAGCGGTGTGGCGTCTGTCACCCCGATCAATACGACGAGTGGGTCGGGTCGCCGATGCAGAAAGCTGGGATGAACACCTGGGTCTACGACATCTATGATGGGACCGGCACCGGGACCGAGGATCTCCCGGGCTTCATCTACACGCGAGACTCGGTGTTCGCGGAGAACAACCCCGCATCGGAGTGCGCTTCCTGCCATCAGCCGGAGCCATGGGCGCGAGAGCCGTTCCAACCGATGGGCGACCGCGACGAGCCGACGCCCGGCATGCTTCACGGGGTGTCGTGCGACATGTGCCACAGCGTCGCCGACATCGACGTCAGCAACCCGAACTTCCCCGGGATCTTCCCCGGTGTGGTTACCCTGACGAGGCCCCAAGGCAACCGCTGGGTCGTGATGTACGGGGCGCTTGGTGACGTGACCTACGAGCAAACTGGTTGGATGCGCGCCGCGTACCAGCCTCAGCTCAAATCCGAGGTTTGCGCGGCCTGCCACCAGGACGCAAACGACCCCAACGAAGATCACTCTTTCGAAGTCGCCCCCCTCGGCCCCGCGATCATTTCGGAGCCGACCTATGTCGAATGGCTCGACACGCCGTATGCGGACCCCGAGGACGAGCTTCACGCGGAGTGCGTCGACTGCCACATGGCGGCCACCAACGCGGGTGCGGCATGCGACCGAGTCTCCCTGAACCGGCCCGACGGTGACGTTCGCTCGCACAGGATCCTCGGGACGACCGCCGAGTTCCTCGAGAACGCGCTCTCGGTCACGATGGAGGCGAACATCGTTGGCGACTCCGTCGAAGTCCAAGTGGCGATCACCAACGACCAGACCGGACACCACGTGCCGACCGGCGTGACGATTCGAAACATGATCCTACTCGTCGAGGCGTCGCAGGATAGTGAGCCTCTCGAGCACACCGGGAGCACGGGGGTCGACGAGGTGATCCACCTCCTTGGGGGAACTACGCCAGACTCGCCCCCAGGCGAGTGCAACGCGGACCCAGATCAAGGCTACTATTGCGGGTTGCCGGGAAGGCTGTACGGGAAGATCAACATCTCAGAGGCCGGCGGCTCTCCGACGTTCTTTACCGACGCCGTGGCCATCGTGAGCGACAACCGCATCCCTGCGCTGGAAACCGACACGTCCAACTACACGTTCGCGGTCCCGGCGGAGACCGGCGACATCGAGATCCGTGCCCGCGTCATTTATCGGCGCTCCTGGCGCGTGCTCGTCGACGGCAAGGATTGGCAGTACGACGGACACGGCAACACCCTCGAAGACCTCGAGCCCCCGCACTTCGGCCACCTCATGGCCTCCGCGGAAAAGACGCTGACAACGGGCGCGCCCATCCCCGACGCCGGCGTCCCTGATGCCGGCGAGCCAGACGCCGGCGCGCCAGACGGCGGAACGGATGGAGGCAGTGGCTGTAGCGTAGGCTCGACCCCAACCCCGGGAGCACCCCTCCTAGCTTTCCTCCTAGCAGCCGCCCTCCTAACCCGCCGCCGCCGCCAAAAAAGGGGTCAGGCCCCTTTTTCAAAGGGTTAGTCGTACTCAGAAGCTGCTAACACCGGGGGAT
>JAFDAJ010000304.1 GCA_019313915.1 Deltaproteobacteria bacterium | reverse complement strand
CTCCACGAGTGTCGTGCGAACCCTCTCCGCGGTCAGTTCCGAGGCCCCACATCTTCATCACGCGGTTCGACACCGCGTGGGCTGCAAGGACGTCCTGTGCCTCCTCGCTGTCGATTCCGAGCTGTACGGTGTGTTGCTACTCTCGCCCGCGCCCGGACGAATCTCCCTCAGCGCGACGGCGGAGAAACGATGGCGGACACTCGCGTCGCACATCGGCGCGGCAGATCGCCTTCGACGCGCGCTCGGGCGCTCGAACCAGGAGCGGCTCATCCCCCTCACTTCGCTGCCGCGAGAGCTGAAGGCCGAAATCCCCTCCGATACTCTGGCATCGGCTCCCTCCGGGCTGTCCCTCCGAGACGCGGCCGCACACGTCGACTCCGAGAGCCGAAGAGGGCCCAAAGGTCAGACCACCCAAGCGCTCGAGGTGTTGCGCGGCCTCGTCGACGGGGAGCTGTCCATGATCGACTGGTTCGTCCGGAATGGTCGGCGTTTCGCTCTGGCGCGCCGGAGCGATCCGTCGCTGGGCGACCCTCGTGCCCTGACTGCCAAGGAGCAGCAGGTGGTGATTCGTACAGCCCGAGGCGAGAGCCGAAAACTCGTGGCCTACCATATGGGGATCAGTCGTAGCCGGGTCTCGAAGCTATTAGGACCCGCGATGCGCAAGCTCCCCCAGCGGGGTGTGTTATCTCGACTCACGTGTCGGTGGTTGAGGAGAACGCGCCGTGGCCCCGCGTGCGCAACGTGATCAACGCACTGGTCTCGGCGCTCAGGACCGGTCGATTCATCGAGGAGGCGCTCGAGTCTCTCTGTGTCGAGCTAGGCGCTAGCTCGGCGTGGAGCACGCTCGAGACGAAGGGTCACGGGCCGTTGCATCGTTCGAGGACGGCGAGCTTCCAAGGCGTCTCACCGGCAATCTTGGCGCAGCACGTGACCGAGGTCCTAGCGCGCCTTCAGGACGAGCGGGCAACGACCGCTGGTCGTGTGCCCTACGCCGACGTCGGGTCGTATGTTGCCGTGCCTCTTTGGTCGGAACCTGACGTCAGCGCAAAGACGTGCGAGTTCGTTGGCGCGATGTACCTCGAGTTTCCGGGAGATCGGGGCACACAGGCCGAAACCCTCGCCTTCATCGAGGCCGTGGCCGCGCTTCTTGGTGGGATGATAAGCCAGCAAACCCGCATCGAGGCGACGTCTGAAGACCTGCTGGTCGAGCGTGCGACCGATCGACACGAGAGCTACCTGGAGCTCGACCAACTCCTCGGGCCCGAGAGCATGCGCGGCATCCGCGAAGAGCTTCGGGCGGCGATGGGAAGCGGTGCGTCGATCATGATTCTCGGCGAGTCGGGCACCGGCAAGACCCAACTCGGGACCGCGTTCGGCCGGGCATCGCGCCAAGAACCCATCGTGCGCGCAACGCTTGGAATGGCGGACGACCTCAACACGATTACGTCGGAGTTGTTCGGTCATGAGCGAGGTGCGTTCTCTGGTGCCGTGTCGAAGCGAAAGGGCCTCGTCGAGCACGCCGACGGCGGGACGCTGATTCTCGACGAAGTGCTCAACCTGCCATCAAACGCGCAGAAGCTGCTCCTCGATTTCACGCAGTTCGGGCTCTACCGGCCGCTTGGCTACCAGGGCCGCGAGCCGAAAACCGCAAAGGTTCGACTGATCTCGGTGACCAATGGCGACGTTCAGGAAGAGATCAAGGACCGACGCTTTCGGCAGGACCTCTACTATCGACTGGCGACGGTGCCCATCGTCCTTCCTCCGCTACGCGAGCGTCGTCAGGACATCCCCGAGATCGCGACGCTCTATCTTCATCACGTGGATAGCCAGACAGGGTGGGAGCTCTCTCCTGACGCGTTGGACGTGTTAACCTCGCCCCATTTGCCCTGGGAAGGAAACATCCGCGAGTTGGAAGCCGTGCTCGAGCGCGCCCGAAACCGTGCGCGCGCGAGCGATGGTACCGACCCCGTCATCGACGCCCGGCATTTCGATTTGCCTGCAGACACCTCGTCTCCTCCTCCCGCAGAGTCGCCAGACGTGCTCGAGGAGGGTGACATCGCCACACGCTGGCAGAAGATCTTGGAGACGCGGGACAGCCTCGAGGTAAGCGAGAAGGCGATCATCGAGGAGACGTTGGCCGCATGTGAGGGCTTCGTCGCGCGCGCAGCCCGCGTCTTGTCACTGTCCCGCACCGGGTTGATCAGCCGCATGGCGACTCTCCAAATCGAAGTCGACGAGTTTCGTCGGCGACGCCGCCAGGACTGAGGCGGATCGCGCAGCGTCGGTCGCCTGGAGGGAACCCGGGGATTTCGCAGGGTTTCGCTCGTGCTCGAGGGCGGCCGCTTCCTACTCATTGGGCTCCTTTCCATCTACACTACGTCCCCGAGCCGGGTGCTCGCCCGGTGTCGACAGTGACTCACCAACCGATGGACAAGGCAGACTTCGATAGGTCGTTTAGCGAACTGGATCGCAAGGAGCTCGGACCGTACACGCTGGTCCGTCGCCTCGGGGTTGGCGGCATGGCCGAGACGTACGAAGCTATCCGAAAAGGCCCGGGCGATTTCACGCAGCGCGTTTGCCTCAAGCTGGTCCTCCCATTCTTTCGCGATCGAGAGGATTTCCAGACGCTCTTCAAGCGGGAGGCTCGCCTGGCGGCGAAGCTTCGTCACAGCAACGTGGTCGGGGTCATCGATTTCGGAGAGACCGATGGGGTCACCTATATCGCGCTCGAGCTCGTCGATGGAACGGACCTCGCGACCTTTCTCGACGCCCAACCCGGTGTGCGGATCTCGCCTGAACATGCTGCCCTCGTCGGGCACGACATCGCGGCCGCGCTGGAGCACGCGCACGACCCCCAGCGGGACGGGTCGGCCGACGGACCTGCCGACAACGCGATCATTCACCGCGACCTTTCGCCCTCGAACGTGCTGGTGAGCCTGCGCGGAGAGATCCTTCTCACTGACTTTGGGGTAGCCAAAGCGATCACGGGCACCGCACGTCAGCAAAGCGCAGTCAAGGGCAAGGTGCCTTACATGTCACCGGAGCAGCTACGCTCCGAGACACTCGATGGGCGTGCGGATCTGTTTGCGCTCGGGGTCGTTCTGTACGAATCGTTGGCGGGTCACCGTCCTTTCCAAGGAGACCACGACCCCGCGACCATCATGCAGATCCTGAACGGGGATCAGCGACCGCTCCTGGAGGCAGCGCCCGAGACACCGCCAGGGCTCGCCGAGGTCATCGGGCAGCTACTCGAACCCGATCGAGACGCACGGCCCGAGAGCGCATCGGCGCTGCTCGAGATGTTGGACCCATACGTTCCGTCGCCGCGCGAGAGGCGAGAGCTCGGCAAGGCGGTATCTGTCGTGAGGGCGTCTCTACCCTCGCTTCCACCTCCGAATCCAGCGAGCGGGAGTGCGCCGACAGAGGCTAGCGGCGAGCCCGATCGTGAGGCAAGCGGGGTTGCACCGACGA
>JAFDAJ010000303.1 GCA_019313915.1 Deltaproteobacteria bacterium | reverse complement strand
CGTGCTATACGCGCACCGTGGAGTTCCCGCCCGAAGAGTTGGAAACAGTACGCCTCATGCTGCGGCCTCCGACCCTCGAGGACGCCGAATCCGCGTTCCAGTCCTACGCGAGCGACGCAAAGATCACCCGCTACCTGACTTGGACCGCCCACACTAGCCCCGCGCAGACGCGAGAGTACTTCCAGCAGGCGATCGATGCCTGGGACCTCCGCAAAGGAAGACGGCGTGGTCCTCGGGACGATCGGTTGCACGGTCCACTTCCACCGCGTCGAGCTCGGGTTCGCACTCGCAAGTGCGTTCTGGGGCGAAGGATACATGCCCGAAGCCATGAAACGGGTGTGCCAGGCAGCGTTCGAAGACGATCGAATCGCGCGTGTCCAGGCGCTCTGCGATGAAGAGAACACCCGGTCGTCACGGGTCATGCAAAAGGTGGGAATGCAGTACGAAGGACGACTACGGAAATATGGACATCATCCCAACCGATCCGACATTCCGCGCGATTGCGTGATGTACGCTATCGTCCGCGGCGATTGAAACACCGATCGAAGCGGCTACACTCCGCCCCGCAATGCGCCTGCTGACGACCGTAACCGACCAAACCGAGGCGAAGACCCTTGGCGACGCGCTGTATGCGAACGGCGTGGTGACGACGATCAAAGAAACGCGAGACAGCTCCTTTGCCGTCTGGGTTCACGACGAAGACCAAATGGAGCAAGCGCGCGCCTTTCTGAATGGCTTCGATCCCAAGTCGAGCCACGTCTCCGACATGGCGCGCAAGGCCCGAGCGCAGCGCCGCCAGGAAGCCAAGACCGACGAGCAACTTAGAGCGCGCACGGAAAAAATCCGGAATCAGATCGAAGCGAAGCAGAACATGCGCATCGGAACGGTGACCGCTGGTTTGATGGTCATTTGTGTCGTGGTGTTTCTACTGACGGGCATGGGCGACAAGATGGATGTGGTGCGCTTCTTCACCTTCACGCCTCTCGTGCCAGTGAAGGGCGGCTATGTCTTCGGCGACGTCAGCGCGATTTGGCAAGGCCAACCCTGGCGGTTGCTCACGCCGATGTTCCTGCACTTCGGCTTGATGCATATTCTCTTCAACTTATGGTGGCTGAAAGACCTCGGCACCGCGATCGAGCGTGTGTTCTCAGCGCGCTACCTCCTGGTCTTCGTCCTCGTGACCGCCGCCTTCTCGCACGTGCTCGAGTACGCGATCTCCGGCCCCACGACGTTCGGCGGAATGTCTGGCGTAGTCTACGCCCTGTTCTCGTTCGTCTGGCTCCGGGGCCGCCTAGACCCAAGCTTCCCTTACCGATTGCCGCAACAGCTGGTGACGTTCATGTTGATCTGGCTGGGCCTCGGTTTCACAGGGTGGGTCGGACCCATTGCAAATTGGGTGCACACCGGTGGGTTGATCGTCGGGGCAGCGTGGGGCGTTGTCTCGTCGGGATACCTTCAGCGAAAGCTACGTCGCTGACGCCAGCACCGGCACTGGCACTGGCACTGGCACTGGCACTGTTAGAGCAACGGCAGCAGTTTCGCGTACGTTCGCGCCCGATCCTCACGGATATCGTCCAAGATTCGCTTAATCTCCGCCCTGCCCTCGCGGTCGATCATTCGTTCGTTGTGCGCCACGACCGAGGCGGCCACCTCGCGCGGAGCCTTGTCCGCCTCGAGCTCGCGTAGATCCAAATCGAAGATGTCGGTGTAGTGCGGTGGGTCTTGCGCCCGGATCTCTTCTAGCCTGATTCTTCGGACGAGCTGGACCGTGGGGTCTGGGGTTTGGCGGAGAAACTGGATGGAGCCTGCAGAGTCGGGGACGCTCGGGTAGAACGGCGCGGTCAAGAAGACATCGCTGTGCGCCTGAACGATTGACGTCGCCCAGTCCGCAAATGCATCTGCACCCCCGGCGAAGCGCGGCGCGATCACAAACGCCACATCGATCGTCTCGTCAGCAGCCCACTGCGCCAAGATCGGTATCAGCTCCTCCGAACTGCACGACGCATCGATGACGACATGGGCCCTGGTGCGGCCGTCGGCCCGCGCGGGCTTCGCCCAAGGGCAAACCGAGAAGCGCTCGATGAGCTCGTGGTGGTAGCGCTCATGAAGTCGAAGCGCTTCGCGAGCGAGCGCTTCGCGTGGGTTGATCGGGCTCAACCGGCCGCCCGCCCGATTCGCTGCGAAAGGTACTCTTCGAGATGCGGGACGATCTGCATGTCGAGCGCCTCGTCCGGGGTGTGGAACTCGGCCCGCACCACCTCGCGGTCGTCGACTTGCACCTTCGGCGGCTCATCCATCTCGAGCTCGAAGATGTCGAGCGTGTCCTGGCGGTGCTCGAACACATGCGTGCCATGGTAGGCGTGGACTAGTCGCTTGGGCTGCACTTGGATGCCGACCTCTTCACGAAGCTCGCGCGCGGCCGCCGTCCGGCGATCCTCACGCGGCCTGATGTATCCACCGGGCAAGGTGAGCTGCGGCCGGTAGGAGTTTTTCACCAGTAGGACACGGCCGTGGTGCCACACCGCCACGAGCGCTCCGGTCGTCTCCGGTCGCCGAATGAACCAAAGAAGCCGTAACCCCCAATGCGCCACTCGATACACCGCCCGAATCAAGGCGTTGATCATGCGCACAGGTTACCAAAAGAGCGGGGCTCGGAGAAATCCCTGCCAAGGGACGCACCGTCAGATGCTGGCGCCAGCCTGCGCCCAGGCCCCCCGTCGATAGGCAGCAATGCCGAAGCCCAGACGGACCACGAACGACAGGGGTAGAGCCACCCAGATTCCGAAAGCGCCCCATCCCACGACAAATCCAAGGAACCAGCTGAGCGGAACCTGGACGATCAGGGTGCCGATGGTGTTGATCATCAGGCTGGTGTTGGTCGCCCCTGCCCCACGCAGCATCCCGATCAGCGCGATGTGGACACCGACGATGGGCATGCCCCAGCCGAGAATCTGCATCCAGAGGATCGAGTAGCGGCCGAGCTCCGTCGCAGGGTCTACGTCGAAGATCGCGATGATCGGCTC
>JAFDAJ010000302.1 GCA_019313915.1 Deltaproteobacteria bacterium | reverse complement strand
GCAAGAAGGACTACGTTGCGGAAGCGAAGCGTCAGGGCCTCCTCAGTGAGGACATTCACGAGGCGCTCACCGCCGACATCAACGAATACTTGTCGACGACGTATCAAGCGCTCGTCTACTCCGAGCTCATCAATGGCCTTCCGGAGGACCTCCGCGAGAGCGAAGAGGTTCAGTCCGACATCGCCGCGATGTCGCCGCTGTTGGATCAGGCCGTGGCGGATGCCTACTTCATCGTCGGGACGGCCGATGACGAAATCAAGAAGCAGATCGATCGAGAGGTGCGGGAGGACCCCGATGTACTCATGGACATGGCCTCCTTTCTCGATCAGGGCGGGGCGAGCCACGGGATGGGGCTTCGCGGGCGCATGCGCCTTCGCCGGGCGTCCCGCCAGTTGTCATCGCGGCTCCGGATGCAGTCCACCGAGGAAGTGATCACCGACCTGACCGATCAGATCACACGTTACGCGGAGCGCAACGAGGCGCGCACGCCGAGCGACACGAGCTTCGAGGTCAGCTTGGCCTCGAGGCGGATGTTGGCCGCATATCAAGAACCCACTAGCGCGGTCGAGCGCTGGCACCCGGAAGCCTTCGTCGACCCTTCACAGGCCGAGGCCGAAGGGGACGAAGCGGCTGAGGCGGACGCGGCGTCTGCGAAGCAACAGGCACAGGCAGAAGAGGAGCTGAACAGGCGCCGGCGTGTCGCAAACCTCTCGCAGAAAGAGGAGAGTTTGACGCGGGCGTCGAGAGGGCTCGCCGGGGCCGGAGGCGCGCTCTTGATCGCCGGGGGCATTGCTTTTGGCGTGACGGGAGGGATAGGCGGCGCCGTCCTCATGTGCATTGGCGGCTTCTTGCTCTTGATCGCCCTCTTCGTCATAGGTGCACGCGCCCGTCGCCGTACGCAGCTCGAGGAGGAGCGGGCCCGGTTGAAGTCCACCGACGGTCAGTGAGCGAGTCACCGCACATCACTGGATGGGGCGTCGCGAGCGCGCTCGGCGTTGGGCGTGATCGATTCTGCGCCGCGCTGCTCCGCGGCGAGAGTGGAATCGCGACCGTCCGTCGCTTCGACACCTCCCCTTTCACGACCCACGTAGCCGCGACCGTTGTGGGCTACGAGTCGGACGACCGCGACCCGGCCCTGCTTTCTCACGAGTTCGGGATGATTGCGCTTCGCGATGCGCTCGCGCACGCCCGGCTCGAACTCGAGGCCCTTCGGTCGATGCGGGTCGCGTTGACCTTGGGGGCCAGCCTCTTTGGAGATCACACCACGGAGAGCCTCGCGCGCGACCTCGCCAAAGAGCTTCGCATTTCGGGTCCCGCGATCACGATCTCCACGGCATGCACGTCTTCCACTCAGGCGATCGGATTCGGCGCGGACCTCATTCGTGAAGGCTTCGCCGATGTCGTTCTCGCGGGGGGCATCGACGTGTTGACTCCTGCGCTCTTCGCAGGCTTTCATGCCCTTGGCGTCCTGAGCGAAAGGCCGTGTACTCCATTTGGCCGGCAGATGGGAACTACGCTCGGCGAGGGTGCGGGCTTCGTGGTGATCGAACGAGGCGGTCTTCGCGATGCCGTCACGCACGCGCGGCTTCGAGGCTATGGGCTGTCGGGCGATGCGTACCACGAGACCTCTCCCGCGCCCCGCGGTCGTGGCGTCGCGGCCGCGATTCGCGGCGCTCTCGATGATGCCGGGGCATCCGAGGCCGAGATTGGCTACTTCAACGCGCACGGCACCGGTACGGTGGCCAACGACACCGCCGAATGGTGCGCCGTTCAATCGGTGTTCGGTTCCGATCTCGGCGGCTCGTTACCGTTGAGCTCGAGCAAAGGGCACCTCGGTCACGCACAGAGCGCAGCCGGAGTGCTCGAAGTGATCAGCACGCTCGAGTGTATGCGCGCCGGCCTCGCACCGACGACGGCTGGCTTCGAAGAAGCGCGACCCGGAGGTCCGCCGCACCCCGTTGGCTCGAAGCAGCCCAAGCCACTGGTCTATGAGCTTGCGCTTTCCAGCAACTCGGCGTTCGGGGGGAGCAACTGCGCGCTCGTCTTTGGAAAAGCCAAGCCTGCGACTGCATCCAACGACGACCGAAGCCGGGTCTTCGTGAGCGGGGCCGCTGTCTTGTGCGCTGGCGTGAGCTGCATCGAGGAGCTCGCGTCGATCTATGCAGCCGAGTCGCCGCCGTCAGAAGGCGAGCTCCAGGTCGATTTGGCCGCGGAGCTCCCGAGGGTGGATCTTCGTGGAATCGACCGAGCCTCGGAGCTTCTCACGACGGTCGTTTCGAGAGCGCTCGCGGAGGCGGGTGTACGGCTCAAAGGAAAGACGCGCGCACGCACCGGGTTGATCGCAGGCGTTCTCCGCGCCTCTCCCGATAGCCTCTATCGATTTCACACGAGCCTCGAGCGGCGGGGCCTCGCGAAGCCCGACACGACGGCGTTTGCGCAAGTGCTCCCGAGCGCTGCGCAGGGTGCTTGCGCCAAGGCGCTCAACATCCGTGGTCCCCAGAGCACGGTCACCATCGGTGAGGGCAGCGGCCTCGTGGCTGCCGTGATGTCGGCGTGGATGCTGGCTCGCCGCAGCGATTCGGACCACATGGTCGCAGCGGCCGTCGATGTGAGATCGGAGCGCTCACCCGAAGGCGCGCTTGCCGATGCCGCCTGCGCGCTGGTGCTCTGTACGGAACCCACCGCGGTCGAGGTGGCCGGCATCGGGCTTGCCGGACCGGAGCAACTCGATGAGGCGATCGCCGAGGCGCGCCGCAGGTGGGGCTCGTCGGAACCGGTGGAGCTGTTCGTCGAGCGACCGAACCCCTTTGGCGG
>JAFDAJ010000301.1 GCA_019313915.1 Deltaproteobacteria bacterium | reverse complement strand
CAAGACGCAGACTCGGCTTCGCGAGATGCTCGAGATTCTCAACCGGGTGGAGCCCATCACCGGGTCGATATTGGGAGCGTATGCGTGGTTTCGTTCTGAGCCTCTGCAAGGGTTCGGCGGGCAAACCCCAGACCAACTGGTTCGCGCCGGTGACGCCAGCCAGGTTCACGCCTATCTCGATCGGGTGATGGCGGGTGGCTACGCGTAAGCGAGGGGTCCACTTCCAAGGGCCAGTCTACCGCGCTCACAATCCTGAATGGTCCTGGGATCCACTGTCGGGGCTGGGCGCAAAGCTCTACGGCGGACGCTTCAACCGCCGAGGCGTCTCCGCTCTTTACACCTCGCTCGACGTGCTCGTGGCGATCCGCGAAGCCAGCCCTCTCGGTAGCCCGTTTCATCCCCTGACCCTCTGCCAATATCGCGTCGACTGCGAGAACATCTTTGACACCCGGGACCCAAAGGCGATGAAACGCGAGAAGGTCTCCGAAGAGGAGCTCGAGTGCCCCTCGTGGAACGAACAGATGCTCCACGGAAAAATTCCCGCATCCCAACAGCTCGCCGACCGCCTACTCGCTTGCGACTACGCAGGGATACTGGTCCGCAGTTTCGCCCGAGGTGCCGGCCCCAACGACATGAACCTCGTCCTCTGGAAATGGACCAAGCGCCGCCCTCACAAGCTCACTCTCTTCGACCCCGATCACAGGCTCCCCAAACCGATGTAGCCAACGCATCGTTTCGAGCAAAACACAGCCAAAACCACAGGCGGCATGGCCTCACCCAGGAACCGCTGGCACCGGCACCTTGCTATCCCTGCCTTCGTGATAGAGCGTCACGTGAAGCGACCCGGTCAGCACCCCTTCCCAAGGCCCACGCAGCTCCTCGAACGCACTCTCATCAAGGTCGACCAACGCCTCGAGCAGTGCGTCAACCAGCAGCTGCCGGTGGTCCCCCTCCATGCTCAGTCAAAAACACATGCGCTTTCGCAAACGCCCCCTCAACCGCGTGAAGTGCCTCCGCAGCGGTCGCATGCATGGTCGCCGTAAGCACACAATCATCAGACACGACAGCCCAGTCTACCAGCCTCCCGGTCTGACTCACGTCACCGCCCACGAATAGCCGCAAAGTAAATGTCTTGCTCGTCGCCGGGGCCCGAGATCGCGAAGGCTGTGAAGAAGTCGCTTCCGAACGATGTGAGGCCCATGTAGTCGCCGAGGAATAGGCCTCGCCGACTGGGGCTTGCCTGCAAGATGTCGAACGACTCGCTCGTGACTCGAACCGGGTCCGCCCAACTCGCACGGTCGGTGCAATCGGCGAGATCCGGATGGCAGTGAATGAACCAATAGTCCGTCAGGGACGGCGGCGCGTCCGGCGTGTCGTTCTGGAAGTTGTAATAGGTAATGCCGATCGTTCCGTCGTCCGAGATCTCGACGGAGGGGACGAATGCTTGGTTCAAGAGCGCGGTTTCGCTTGAGGGCGTCTGGTCGATTCGAACGGGCTCGGACCAGGTCAATCCGCCGTCGTTCGACTGCGAGAAAGCGACTTGCGGTTCGCCAACGAAGTTCTCCGTGAAGAGCTGCTCCCAGACCGCCGCCAGGTGTCCGGTAGTGCGATCGACTGCAACGTCAAAGAGAGCGCCTGCGCTGCGAATCCGTTCGTCCTCGTCCGGAGGGTGAACAATCGCCTGCCGTGTGTCGGCGATCAGCGTCGGCTCGACCGGCCAAGTCTCACCGCCATCTTCCGAGCGCATCACGTAGAACGAGCGGGGTACCCCCAGGACGGCCTGCGTCTGCTTGAAGAATGCCAAGACGCTGCCGTCAGGCGAGACCACGGTCTGAAAGCCGAGCCCCGCCGGCTCAACGCGAAACAAGGACTGGGGTTCGGACCAGGTCTGCCCGCAGTCGATGGTTCGACTGAAGAGCACTTCGCCTTCCGAGCCCGAGGTTGAGGTCGAGAGGTCGTCAAATCGTGTCCAACCCACATAGACGCGGCATTCATCGACGGGATCCGCCGTGATCGACGGCTTGTCTTCGACCAAGGGACGGTCCGACTCGCTAAGCGTTACCGGATCGCTCCAAGTCCGACCGCCATCGAGAGACTTGTTCACCACGATTCGACTCGGGCCTTCCGAATCGTCTATCTGGTGACTCAAGCCCACGCTGTAGAGGTCCCCGTTGGCCGCGAAGGCGAGCCAAGGATCGGAGGAAGCGATGATGTCGCTGCCCGAACACTGGGAGAGTCCGGGAATCACAACCTGTTCCCAAGTCGCCCCCTGGTCGAAGCTCACGGCCGACACGAGCCCGAGCGCTTTGTCTTGAATCCACGCAGCCACGAGATGGTCCGGGTCGTTCGGATTCACCGAGATCCATGGCTCGACCTCTCTATTCGGCGCGCCGTCTTCGTCGTCAAAGAGCTCGCACTCCTGGAAGGGGCTAGCGCCCGAAACGGCGAGGGGATCGCCTGCCTCGAACATGGTGGCCGGGCCGCCGCCATCTCCGCTGCTGCAGCCGGCGATTCCCATGACGAGCACAGCTCCAAACAAGAAACGCATAGAAACCTCCCGACCTGACCCACCACGCCGCGCGCCGAGTCACAGGAGACAACGTGGGGTCAGCCGCCCACGCGCATCCATACGTAATTCTTCACCTCATGACTCCGCCCAGACGCGCGCACCCACGCATGAAACCAATCCTTCTCACAGGCTCCCCAAATCGATGTAACCAACGCATCCTTCGTCGAGGGTAGGGGACGAGCTAGAAACACAGCAAAAACAACCGGCTATACGGCCTCATCAACCTCGATACGTGGCGCCCGCCGGCGGTGCACGGCGCTTCCGCCAACCAACGCCTCGCAAGCTCGCGAAACCACGCGCGTGATCCGCGGCACGGCGGTTGCAACCTCACCGCTGCATGAAACCAATTCTCTTCACCGGTTCCCGAGACGGAACCATCACGCAGACCGAGCCCATCATCATGACGTGGAACGGTGTCGACACGCCGAAGGTGCTCCGGACCCTGCAACCGGGTCAGTACGTACTGTTGCCCTTTGAACAGCCGGAAGATCTTCTGAGACCAGCGCCGAAGGCCGCCTGAGAGGGGTAAGCCCGCCGCCTCACCCAGGAACCGCCGGCACCGGCACCTTGCTATCCCGACCTTCGTGATAGAGCGTCACGTGAAGCGACCCGGTCAGCACCCCTTTCCAAGGCCCTCGCAGCTCCTCGAACGCACTCTCATCAAGCTCGACCGACGCCTCGAGCAGCGCATCCACCAGCAGTTGCCGGTGGTCCCCCTCCATGTCCCAGTGCACCACCAACGCCAGCCCCCCGAGCTGATGCGCTTCGGTCAAAAACACACGCGCCTTCGCAAACGCTTCCTCAACCGCGTGAAGCGCCTCGGCGGGGGTCGCATGCATGGTGGCCGTAAGCGCGCAGTCGTCAGACACGTTGCCTACCCGGTAAACCGCTCCACGAGCTCCGACCCATCCGGCGCCTCGATCTGAAACGCGCCAGAGTCAGCGAACGCCTTCATGAAGGCCGGACGCTTGGACACCCTCGACAGGTAGCCCCGGAAGATCTCGTCCCGGCAAAGCCCGTAGCCTCTCGCCCAGATTACGTTGTGCCCGATGACGCAGTCTGCCGCCGTAAATGCATCGCCGCAGATGAATGGGTGGCGCTCGAAACGCTTGCTGAGCTGCGGTTCGATCTCGTTGATGAACTTCTCGCGATAGCGGTCAATCGAGCGTGGGTCTTTGTCAGCATCGCGTAGGAGATGCTCATGG
>JAFDAJ010000300.1 GCA_019313915.1 Deltaproteobacteria bacterium | reverse complement strand
TGACAGACCTAGACCACGCGCTCGCTCTGGGCAATCACCGTTCCCGATGAAAGGGGGTTGCCGTTCCGATATCCGGTCGAATAGAAGACACCGATGGGCAACTCCACCGAATCCGGGCGCGGCGATTGGACCTTTGACGGGACATGGCCGTACGAGCCGAGATACTTCGACACGGGAGCCGGGCGAATGCACTACGTGGATGAAGGTCCGCGCGATGGTCGGCCCGTCGTCTTGGTGCACGGTAACCCGACTTGGGGGTATCTCTACAGGCACTTCATCACACCTCTTGCCGATGCTGGGTACCGCGTGGTCGTGCCCGACCACTTGGGGTTTGGTCGTTCGGACAAGCCCAACAAGGCGACCCTCTACACGATCCCGAAGCACTCAGAACGCCTCATTGCATTGATGGACTCGCTCGGTCTGCAGGACGCGACCGTGGTTGCACAGGATTGTCCGCCTCCAGGCACGAAGGTTCCGGCGATCCTCCGTTTCATCCGGGCACCCCTCGTCGGCGAGTTCATGATCAAAGGCCGGCACGCGTTCGTGAAGCAGCTTCTCTTCCGGGCGATCCGCCGAGACCGGCTCAACGCACAGTCCCGCGCAGCGTATCTTGCGCCGCACCCGACCTACGCGACGCGCACCGGCTTGCTCGTGTTTCCTCGGCAGATTCCGGACAGCCCAACCGGTCCGGTCTCCGACTTCCTCGGCGACGTGCATGAGGGGCTCAAGGCGTTCCGCGACCGCCCGGTGGCGTTTGCGTGGGGCAAGAAGGACCCGGTGTTTCCCCCCAGCGTCTACAAACGGCTCTGGCAGCCGGACTTCCCCGAGGCGCCGATCCTGTGGCTCGACAAAGCAGGGCATTTTCTGCAAGAGGACGCGCCCGAGCTCATCGTCCCGAACCTGCTCGAGTTCTTGGAGCGGTAGCGTTACCAAGTACGGTACGGATTGGCTACCAAGTTGGAGTTGAAGTAGCGCGGGTCATCGGTGACTTCGTCGCCGATCCAGTTGGGCTTGTCGAATGCTTCGTCTTCGCTGCCGAGCTCGATTTCTGCGACCACGAGCCCTGCGTTGTCGCCTTCGAAGACATCGATCTCCCAGGTGTGAGCGCCGGCCGCGAGCGTGTAGCGGACCTTCTCGATCAGGGGACGCTTGCAAAGCGTGTCGAGCATCCGCTCCGCATCGGCGACCGGGATTTCATACTCGAACTCCGCGCGCCGCGCGCCGATGTTCTTACCTTTGACCGTGATTGAGCCCCGCGAACCCGCCACGCGGACACGTACCGTGCGTTCGGGCTCAGTCGACAGAAAGCCCTGCCGGTACCGCGTGCCCTCCGCTGTCTCGCGCCAGCCGTCGCCCGTGATGAGAAACTTTCGTTCGATTTCTTCGCCCATGATGCCCCGCTTCTGCGACCCGTGTGCATTGTAGCAAGCGCGAAACGTTTCGTGAGAAAGAGCGTCGAGTTGCCTTGAACCAACGCGCTAGCCGGGCTACTTCGGGCAGCCTTGCGACTCAATCCACAACAGCGGGCGGCGGTTGAGCACGAAGACGGGCCGTTGTTGGTTCTGGCGGGTGCGGGTTCCGGGAAAACGCGCGTCATTACCGCGCGGATCGCGCGACTGCTCGCGAGCGGCGTCCAGCCCGGCGCGATCTTGGCGGTGACCTTCACCAACAAGGCCGCCAACGAAATGCGCGAGCGGATCGGTGCCATGGTTGGGGACGAGACTGCGAAGGCGATTTGGCTGTCCACGTTTCACAGTTTCGGGGTGCGGTTCGTGCGCGAGGAGACCAAGGCGCTGGGGTTGGGCGCGCGCTTCACGATCTTCGATCAGGGTGACAGCTTAGGCGTCGTGCGGGAGCTTCTACGCACCGAGGCGAAAGCAGATCGTCAGCTCGACGCACAGGCGATCCTGTCGCGGATCTCGCTGTGGAAGAATGCGCTCCTGAAGCCCGGCAAGGTGCGCGCCAAAGGAGACGAGTACGATCAAGCAGCCGCTAGCATCTACGGGGCCTACGAATCGACGCTTGCCGACATGCATGCAGTCGACTTCGACGACTTGGTCACCAAGCCGGTCATGCTCCTTCGTGAGCGGCCCGGCATTCGTAGCAAGTGGCGCACGCGATTTGCGCACGTTCTCGTCGACGAATTTCAAGACACCAACGTTGCACAATTGGATCTCGTTCGATTGCTCGCCAACGAGCGCGGAAATGTGTGTGTGGTCGGTGACGACGACCAGTCCATCTATGGCTGGCGCGGAGCTTGCGTCGACAACATCCTAGACTTCGAGCAGCACTTTCCAGGTGCCGTCGTCACCAAGCTGGAGCAAAACTATCGTTCCCGCGCCTCGATCTTGAACGTGGCCAACGCGGCCATCGAGAAATCGCGCAAGCGCCCTTACGCCAAGGTCTTGAAGCCGATGCGAGAGGCGGGTCCGCCCGTGCGCATGTGCGTGCTTCCCGAGCCCCAGGAAGAGGCGAAGTTCGTGGCTTCGGAGATCCGGAAGCTTCAGAGAGAGGGGACCGACCCGCGGGAGATTGCGGTGCTCTATCGCTCCAACACGCAGGCCAAGCTGCTCGAAGAGGAGCTCCGCATTGCCGGGATCTCGTACCGGGTTTTTGGGGGAACCAAGTTCTTCGACCGCAAGGAGATCAAGGACGGCATCGCGTACCTTCGGGTAGCCTTGAATCCGCGTGACGAGCTTTCGCTTCGCCGAATCGTGAACACACCGGCTAGGGGCCTCGGCGCCCAATCGCTTCGGCATATCGTGGACCACGCAGAGGCACATGGCATGAGCCTTCTTCGGGCTCTGAGGAGCGCGGATCGAATCGAGTCACTCTCCGCACGGGCCAAGGCGTCAGCCGTCCGGTTGGGCCAGGCGATCGAGACGGCGGGGAAGGGGTTCCGAGCGGGGGGACTAACGGATGCGGCGACTTCGCTGTTGCGCGCGGCTGGCATGCTGCAGGACAACGCCGACCAAAGCCCCGATGCCCAACGGCGCCGCGCCAACGTCAACTTTCTCCTGCGGAGCGTTGAGCGGCTCGAGGCGCGCAGTGGTGCGGATCGCCAGGCACTGCAACAGCTTCTTCATCACATTGCCCTCGACCCAAGCGATCCGGAGGAGCCCGAATCGGACAGAGAAGTGACGCTTTCTTCGTTGCATTCCGCGAAGGGGCTCGAGTTCTCGGTCGTATTTCTGATCGGCTGCGTCGAGGGCGTGTTGCCCCACGCGAGAACGATCGACCCCAAGATCACGGACGCTTCGATGGCTGAT
>JAFDAJ010000299.1 GCA_019313915.1 Deltaproteobacteria bacterium | reverse complement strand
GTGGTGGACCGAACGGGCCAGGTCGTCGGCGTCTTGTCGTCACTCGACGTGCTCTATTGGCTGGCGTGCGAAACGGGCTATGTCGCTCAAGTCGTGCGCTCGTTCCTCGACAAAAGCTAGCGAGACACCATCCGGATTGGGAACGACGGCGAACCGGCACATCACTTGTGGCGTTCTCGCGGGATTGCGCGTACAGCGCTTCACCATGTGTAGAACGCCCGTGATTTGGATTGGATGTGTCTTGTTTGCGCTAGCAGTGGCTGCTTGCAGTAGCGACGGCGGAGCTGGCGCCGGTGGCAGTGGTGGCGGTGGCGGCGCCGACGGAACGCCGGACTACGCGGCACCCGGACCTGCATCGGTCGGAGTGCTGACGACCAGCGTCACGGACAGCAGTCGCACACGAACGCTTCCGGTCGAAGTCTGGTACCCCGCCACGTCGTCGGGCACGGCATCGGACGTCATCGACTTCGAGACCGACACCGATCGGCGGGCGGCCCTCTCTCCGTTGCTCGATGCCGCCCCTGCGCAGTGCGTCGCAACGACGACCAACGCTACCCGAGACGCCCCTGCAACCGCGGGCGAGTACCCCGTGGTTCTCTACTCGCATTGCTACACGTGCACCCGATGGTCGGCACATGCCGTCATGGAGCGCCTCGCCTCGCACGGTTTTGTCGTCGTGGCGCCGGACCACGAGGGCGATACGCTCTTCGATCGCCTCGAGGAATCCGAGTCCGCCCTCAACAACGCGCTCGTCGATGTCCGCGAAGCCGACATCCGCTTCCTCCTCGATGCCGTGCTTGGGGGCGAAGTGCTGCCTGAGGGAGTCACCGCGGATGCATCTCAGGTGGGAATGCTCGGCCACAGCATTGGGTCGGTTACCGCCGGAAGAGTCACGCAGAACGACCCGCGCATCGCCGCGGTGGTCGGCCTCGCCGCACCGATGGAGAACTTCGTCATAGGAGGGGTGTCGGTCGAGTCGATCACGGTGCCTCTGGGGCTGCTGGCAGCCACCGAGGACAACAGCATCGAAGAGCCCGGCAACGTATTGATTCGCCTGAACTTCTCGGAAGCGAACACGCCGGCCTACAAGATCGAGATCGTCGACGCCGGCCATTGGTCGGTCACGAACATCGCTGGACTCATGGACGAATTTCTGCCCGGTTGCGGCGACGATATCCGGCAAACCAACGACGAGCCGTTCACCTACGTGTCGGTCGAGTCTGCAAACGGCCACACGGCAACATTCGTCACGGCGTTCTTCGCGGGACACCTGCTGGACGACGCCGCGGGGTTGGAACTCCTGCGCAGCAATCCATGGCCCACGGCTGCTCCCCTTCAAGTCCGCGAGTAGACCGGACCTGCTCCTGACCTAGGGCACACAGCTCGCGTAGATGTCCTCGATTTGGGTTGAGTTCGCCGTCGTACAGTCGAGCCCAGACCAAAACCCGCATACACGCCTCCTTGGAGTCGCAGAGATACAGCAGGGCCGTGGAAGATGGAAGTACGGAGCCTCGTAACGAGACGGGACCGTCTTTGTGTGAGTCATTTCACAGAAAATAGGCCTCGAAAGAGGGTACGCTCGCCGTCCGACAAAACCGCGCAACCAACGGTCGGAAGCGTCGATAACCAGTTCATCGACATGTCACGATTCCTGCAAGCACATCCGAGCTGCGTTCAGCAGCTTTCCCTTCTTCGGTCCGCGGCGGTCGCGTGGTTGGTCGCCATCGGCGGTTGCGGCGCAGTGGTTTGCCCCGAGCCTCTAGTCGATGTGGATGGGGCATGTCAGAAGCTGGACATCGTCCCTGCTGGGGAGCCGGAGCCCCTCGTCGAGCGGTGCGATGGCGTCGACAACGACGGCGACAACGCGGTAGATGAAGACTGGCCCGAGCTCGGCGAGGCCTGCGGTGAAGGGGCGGGCATCGGTGAGTGCGTCGCAGGTGAATACGTTTGCGCCGAAGGTGGCATGGGCGTCGTTTGCGAGGGGGCGGTAGGGCCCGCCGATGAGGTTTGCGATGGCAAAGACAACGACTGTGACGGCACGGAAGACAACGGTCCGGAAGAGGTTTGTGACGGCGAAGACAACGACTGTGACGGTTTGATCGATGAAGGCGTGCTGTCGATCAAGGATGAGGTGTTCGGCGACTACGCCACGGTCACTGCGGTCGACGCGGGGTTTGTGCTCGCGCGGCTCATTGGCAGCCAAGTGCGGGTCGAGACGTACGACACGAACGGCGATCGCACCGGCCATCACGACGACGTCGATCGCCCAAACCTAGAGACCACATTCTTGGACTCCGATAGCGTCGGCAAACGCGTGCTCATCGCGTTTGGAAAGCACGCCTTTCACGTGCTCGACGTCGATGTCGATTCGGCGTTGGTGCCGATCATCGTGGAAACGCGAGCACTTCACGAGGATTGGAACCAGCCGCGAAAGTTGGGTGTCTACGACCCTCCCTACCATCCGCGCGTGGTGGCATCTCCGTCCCGCTTTGTCGGCTATCGCGATCTAGTCACGTTCGCGCTGAACCCGTTCGCCATAGACAATCTCCTTGGGCTGGCGCAGGCGCCGACGGTTGCCATGGAGGTCCCGCTCTTCAGGGTGTTCGACGCAGCGGGCACCTTCGTGGTGTGGGAGCAGTCCAACAACGTTCGCGCCGGTTGGCTTCTAGACGATGGCGTCGTCGTGCTCGACATCGACGTAGCGCGCGGGCACTCGCCAAGCATCGCGCTAGGCAAAGGCGGTCCCGGGTTGCTCTACCTCCAAGACGGGAGGCGCAGGCTGAGTGAGCTCGCCGGGCTGACGTTGCTCTGTCTCGAGGGGCGTTTCTGCGGCGATGCA
>JAFDAJ010000019.1 GCA_019313915.1 Deltaproteobacteria bacterium | reverse complement strand
TGAACTACAAGTTCTACAAGGACGTCGAAGAGGGCGAGCGGCCGAGTCTGGACCACACGGTCCTCACCAACACCGACATCTTGGACACGGTGAAGAACCTCATCGAGCTCAAGAACGGTCGCGGATCGGTCGACGACATCGACCACTTGGGCAACCGTCGCGTTCGCGCCGTGGGCGAGCTGATGGAGAATCAGTACCGCATCGGTCTCGTCCGCATGGAACGCGCGATCAAGGAGCGCATGAACATGTCTCAAGAGATTGAGACGCTCATGCCGCACGACCTGATCAACGCGAAGCCTGTCAGCGCGGTCGTCAAAGAGTACTTCGGCTCGAGCCAGCTCTCGCAGTTCATGGACCAGACCAACCCGCTCAGCGAAGTGACGCACAAGCGGCGTCTATCGGCGCTTGGGCCCGGTGGTTTGACGCGTGAGCGCGCGGGCTTCGAAGTTCGTGACGTTCACACCACGCACTACGGTCGTATTTGTCCGATTGAGACGCCTGAAGGTCCGAACATCGGCCTGATCGCTTCGCTTTCCACCTATGCCCGCGTGAACGAGTACGGCTTCGTCGAGACGCCGTACCGAAGGGTCGAGGACGGCATCGTGCTCGACCAACAAGTGCGTTGGTACTCCGCCCTCGAGGAAGAGGGGCACTACATCGCGCAGGCGAACGCGAAGATCGACCACCAGAGCCGCCGTCTCGAAGGGAAGCTGATCAGTGCCCGCTTCAACGGCGAGTTCATGATGGTACCGCCGGGCAGCATTGAGCTGATGGATGTGTCGCCGAACCAGTTGGTCTCGGTTGCCGCCTCGTTGATTCCGTTCCTCGAGCACGATGACGCCAACCGTGCGTTGATGGGTTCGAACATGCAGCGTCAGGCTGTTCCCTGCGTGCGCACGCATGCTCCGATTGCCGGCACCGGCATCGAGGCCCGGGTCGCGCGCGACTCCGGTGTTTGCGTGGTTGCGCAGCAGGACGGCCTGGTCGACTCGGTCGACGCGACACGCATCGTCGTCAAGGCCGAAGGTCTTGCGGGCGCGTTCCCCGACATCTATCGCCTCAACAAATTCCAGCGCTCCAATCAGAACACGGCATACAACCAGACGCCGATCGTTCGCCCTGGAGACCGCGTCAAGGCCGGTGATGTCATCGCGGACGGTCCCAGCACCGACCGCGGCGAGCTGGCGCTCGGTCAGAACGTGATCGTCGCGTTCATGCCGTGGGGTGGGTACAACTTCGAGGACTCGATTCTGCTGTCAGAGAGGATCGCCAAGGACGACGTCTACACATCCGTGCACATCGAAGAGTTCGAGTGCGTCGCTCGCGACACCAAGCTCGGCAAGGAAGAGATCACACGCGACATTCCGAACGTCGGCGAGGAGGCCCTCAAGGACCTCGATGAGTCGGGGATCGTGCGGATTGGTGCCGAGGTGAACTCCAGTGACGTCCTGGTCGGCAAGATCACACCGAAGGGTGAGACGCAGCTCTCCCCAGAGGAAAAGCTCCTTCGCGCGATCTTCGGCGAGAAGGCTGGCGACGTTCGCGACACCTCTCTCAAGGTGCCTCCAGGGGTGACCGGCATCGTCATCGACGCCCGCGTGTTCGCTCGTAAGGGCACCGAGAAGGACGAGCGTTCCGCCCAGATCGAAGAGGCCGAGCGGGCGAAGCTCGACAAGGACATGGGGATCGAGATCAAGATCGTTCTCGACTCCGCGCACGACCGCGTTCGGAAGTATTTCGTGGGCAGCACGACGACCACGAAGCTGGTGGGCGACAAGGGCGAAGAATTCCTCGCAAAGGGTGCGAAGATCACCAACGAGGACCTCGACCGAATCCCGCACAAGTACTGGGCGCACATCGAGATCGATAAGGACAGGGACAAGACCGACGCGATTCTCGAACGGGTCGACGACCAAGTGGACGCCGTCAAGATGCTGTTCCAGGAGAAGATCGACAAGCTCGGCAAGGGCGATGAGCTTCCTCCTGGCGTCATCAAGATGGTGAAGGTCTACGTCGCCATCAAGCGCAAGCTTCAAGTCGGCGACAAGATGGCGGGTCGTCACGGTAACAAGGGTGTCGTCAGCCGGATTCTTCCGGAAGAAGACATGCCCTACCTGCCTAACGGCAAGCCGGTCGACATCGTGCTCAACCCTCTCGGTGTTCCAAGCCGTATGAACGTCGGCCAGATTCTGGAGACGCACCTCGGGTGGGCCGGATACCTCCTCGGCACGCAGCTTCAGGAGATGCTCGAGATGAAGGCAACCGCTTCGGAGGTTCGCGAACGGATTCGCGCAATCTTCAAGGATGGCGACATCGTCAAAGTGCTCGATACGCTTCCTGACAGCGAGGTCGCAGAGATGGCCAAGGGCTGGAAGCACGGTCTGCAGCTGGCCACACCGGTCTTCGACGGTGCGAGTGAGGAAGAGATCAAGAACCTCCTCAGGCTGGCAGGCGTGCAGGACAACGGCCAGACAGTGCTGTTCGACGGCCGTACTGGCGACGCGTTCCATCAGGACGTCACAGTGGGCATCATGTACATGCTCAAGCTGCACCACTTGGTCGACGACAAGATCCACGCCCGAAGCATCGGCCCGTACTCGCTGGTAACGCAGCAACCGTTGGGTGGTAAGGCGCAGTTCGGCGGGCAGAGGCTCGGTGAGATGGAGGTCTGGGCAATGGAGGCCTACGGCGCTGCCTATGCGCTGCAGGAGTTCCTCACCGTCAAGTCCGACGATGTGCAGGGCCGCACGCGCATGTATGAATCGATCGTGAAGGGGGACTACCAGCTCGAAGCCGGCCTGCCGGAGAGCTTCAACGTCCTCATGAAGGAGCTTCAGGCACTTTGCCTGAATGTCGAGTTGGTTGAAACGAGTCAACTGGGGCGCAGGTCGGATGACGTCCTTGCTGCGGAGGAAGAGTAAGTCATGAAGGATATCTTCAGCTTCTTCGAAAAGCCGAAAGACCCGCTGGCGTTTTCAGCGATTCGCATTTCGCTAGCGTCACCGGAAAAGATTCGTGAGTGGTCGCACGGCGAAGTGAAAAAGCCCGAGACGATCAACTACCGTACGTTCAAGCCCGAGCGCGACGGCCTCTTCTGCGCGAAGATCTTCGGACCAGTCAAAGACTACGAGTGCATTTGCGGCAAGTACAAGCGTATGAAGCACCGCGGCATCGTCTGCGAGAAGTGCGGCGTCGAAGTCATTCAGAGCAAAGTCCGCCGTGAGCGCCTGGGTCACATCACCCTGGCGACGCCGGTGGCGCACATCTGGTTCCTGAAGAGCCTTCCAAGTCGCATCGGCGCGATTCTCGACATCACGCTCAAGGATCTCGAGCGCGTGCTCTACTGTGAGAGCTACGTCGTGCTCGACCCCAAAGAGACGCCGCTCGAGCGCGGGGAGATCCTCACAGAGGATCGATTCCACGACATGCTCGACGAGTATGGCGACGACGCATTCGAAGCGCGTATGGGCGGCGAAGCGGTTCTCGAGATGCTTCGCGACCTCGACGTGCATGCGATGGCGGAGCAGCTTCGTTTGGACCTCAAGGAGGCCACCAGCGAGGCGAAACGCAAGAAGTACTCCAAGCGACTCAAGGTCATCGAGGCGTTCCGCGACTCGGGTAACCGTCCCGAGTGGATGATGCTGTCGGTGATTCCGGTGCTGCCGCCGGACCTTCGTCCGTTGGTTCCGCTCGACGGCGGCCGTTTTGCGACCTCCGATCTCAACGATCTCTACCGCCGCGTCATCAACCGGAACAACCGCCTCAAGCGGCTCATCGAGCTCAATGCTCCGGAGATTATCATCCGGAACGAGCGCCGCATGCTGCAAGAGGCCGTCGACGCGTTGTTCGACAATGGCCGCCGTGGCAAGACCATCACCGGTCCGAATAAGCGCCCACTCAAGTCGCTGTCCGACATGCTCAAGGGCAAGCAGGGCCGCTTCCGTCAGAACCTGCTTGGTAAGCGCGTCGATTACTCCGGCCGATCGGTCATCGTCGTCGGGCCCGCGCTGCGCTTGCATCAGTGCGGCCTCCCGAAGAAGATGGCGCTCGAGCTCTTTAAGCCGTTCATCTACAACAAGCTCGAGGAACGTGGATACGTCACCACGATCAAGAGCGCGAAGAAGCTCGTCGAGAAGGAGAAGCCCGAGGTTTGGGACATTCTCGAAGAGGTCATCACCGAGCATCCGGTCATGCTCAACCGCGCACCGACGCTCCACCGTCTTGGCATTCAGGCTTTCGAGCCCGTGCTCATCGAGGGTAAGGCGATCCGGCTCCATCCGCTCGTTTGCACCGCATTCAACGCGGACTTCGATGGTGACCAGATGGCGGTCCACGTACCGCTTTCCGTCGAGGCTCAGATGGAGACACGCGTGCTCATGATGAGCACGAACAACATCCTGTCGCCTGCGAGCGGCCGTCCGATCATCAACCCGACGCAGGACATCGTTCTCGGCCTCTACTACATGACGCGCGAGAGGCAGTTCGGTAAGGGCGCGTACCGCGAGGGTCAGGAAAAGGAAGGTCAGTTTAATGGCATCTTCGCTTCGTCCGACGAGGTGCGGATGGCGTACGACCAGGGCATGGTCGGGCTGCATTCCCGTATTCGCTACCGCTACAAGGGCGAGATGTACGACACTACGGTCGGCCGCGTGCTGGTGAGCGACGTGCTCCCCCCGGGCATGGAGTTCCCGTCGGTCAACAAGGTGCTCGACAAGAAGTCGCTGAGCTCTCTCATCGACGAGTGCTACCGCGCGAGCCGGAACAAAAACACCGTTCTTCTGGCCGACCGCCTCCGAACGCTGGGCTTCGAGATGTCGACCCGTGCGGGTATTTCGATCTGCATGGACGACATGATCATCCCGGACTCGAAGGAGGAAGTTCTTGGCGAGGCGCAGCAAGATGTCGCCACCGTCGTCGAGCAGTACCAAGAGGGTCTGATCACCGATGGTGAGCGGTACAACAAGGTCGTCGACATCTGGGCTGAGGCCTCTGATCAGGTCGCTCGGGATCTGATGGACTCGATCGGCACAGACGAGGTGACTGATCCCGAAACCGGCGAGAAGACGACTCAGCCGAGCTTCAACTCGATCTTCATGATGGCTGACTCGGGCGCTCGTGGCTCGAACCAGCAGATTCGTCAGCTGGCTGGCATGCGTGGCCTGATGGCCAAGCCCTCCGGTGAGATCATCGAGACGCCCATCACAGCGAACTTCCGTGAGGGGTTGACCGTGTTGCAGTACTTCATCTCGACACACGGTGCGCGTAAAGGTCTGGCTGACACCGCCCTCAAGACGGCGAACTCCGGTTATCTTACGCGCCGTCTGGTCGACGTGGCACAGGACGCCGTCATCACCGACTACGACTGCGAAACCCTCGATGGAATCTGGGTCAGTAAGCTCGAGGAGGGTGGCGAGGTCGTCACGCCGCTCGGTGAGCGTGTTCTCGGCCGCATCGCGCTCGAGGACATTACCGATCCCGTCACCGACGAGACCCTCGTCGAAGCCAACCAAGAGATCGACGAAGCTCGTGTCGCTCGCATTGAAGCAGCCGGCATCGAGCGCGTGCTGATTCGCTCCGTGCTGACCTGCCAGAATCGTCGCGGCGTGTGCGTGATGTGTTACGGCCGAGACCTAGGCCGCGGCTTCGAAGTGAACATTGGCGAAGCCGTCGGCATCATCGGCGCCCAGTCGATCGGTGAGCCTGGCACGCAGCTCACGATGCGTACGTTCCACATCGGTGGTGCAGCCGCGCGCGGCAAGATTGAGCAGAGCTCGATCGAGTCACGCTCGGGCGGCGTCGTGAAGTTCGACAACGCAAAGGTCGTCACCAAGGGCGACGGGACGGTTGTCGTGATGAATCGCCATGGCGCGGTGACGGTCGTCGATGACTCGGGCCGCGAGCGTGAGCACTTCACACTGACCTACGGTGCGTTCCTGAAGGTCAAAGAGGGTGACCGCGTCGAGCGAGGCACGATGCTCGCCGAGTGGGACCCTTACGCCATTCCGATCCTCACCGAGGTTTCGGGCACCGTGAAGTATGGCGACATCGTCGAAGCGGTGACCATGGAAGAAAAGCTCGACGAGGTCACGGGTCTGTCCCGACGCGTCATCATCGAGTCCCGCGATCCGAGTGCGCGTCCCCGCATCTCGATCAAGGACCCGCAAACCGGCGATACGCAGAGCACAGGTGCGGGCGAGAACGTGGCCCGCTACTTCCTACCGGTCGGCGCGAACATCATCCCCACGGATGGTCAGACCGTAGAAGCCGGCGAGATCATCGCAAAGATCCCGCGCGAGACGACCAAGACCAAGGACATCACGGGTGGTCTGCCGCGGGTCGCGGAGCTCTTTGAAGCTCGCAAACCCAAGGATCACGCGATCATCAGCGAGATCGACGGCATCGTAAACTTTGGCAAGGACACCAAGGGCAAGCGCAAGGTCGTGATCACGCCTGAGGTCGGTGAGCCGAAGGAGTACCTGATCGCGAAGGGCAAGCACCTCACCGTGAAGGATGGCGATCACGTGCGTGCCGGTGAACCTTTGATGGATGGTCCTGCAAACCCGCATGACATTCTCAAGGTCAAGGGCGAGAAGGAACTTGCAGCTTGGTTGGTAGACGAGATCCAGCAGGTCTACCGACTGCAGGGTGTTGCGATCAACGACAAGCACATCGAGGTCATCGTTCGACAGATGCTTCGTCGAGTTCGCATCAAGGAGACGGGGGACACCCGGTTCCTCCCGGACGAGCAGGTCGAGAAGACGGTATTCGAGCGTGAGAACGAGCGAGTGATCGCGAAGGGCGGTCAGCCCGCGGTGGCAGAGCCGCTCTTGCTCGGCATTACCAAGGCTTCGCTTTCGACCGAGTCGTTCATCAGTGCTTCGTCCTTCCAGGAGACGACGAAGGTACTCACCGAGGCTGCAATCAGCGGCAAGGTCGACGAGCTTCGTGGTCTCAAGGAAAACGTCATCATGGGCCGCTTGCTGCCAGCCGGAACGGGCCTCGGGGCCTACAACAAGATCGACATGGTCGTTGCGGACGACGCGGTGAAGCCGCTCGCCCCGACACCGGCCATCCTCGAGCCAGAACCCGTTGCTGCGGCCGCTAGCGAAGAATAAGTCGACCTCAGCATTGGGCGACTACGCCTGCGAATCATCCAGGGCCCAGCGCGGTTATTCGGCTGACTTGCGGGGGTGTCCCCGTGTAGAGTCGGCGAATGGAAGCTCCGAAAAAGGGTTATCTGTTCGAGACCGACGAGCACCGCGCGCTGCGCGAGCAGATTCGGCGGTTTGCGGCTCACGCGATCGCGCCAAACGCCCATGCTTGGGAAGAGGCCAACGAGTTCCCGCGGGAACTCTATCAGACGGCGGCAAAGGCCGGGTTCTTGGGCATCGGCTACCCGGAGGAGCTTGGTGGCAATGGGGGGGATCTGACTCACGTGCTGTGCGCTTCCGAAGAGATGGTGCTCGCCGGGAAATCGGTTGGCACCCTCGTCGGGCTGGGGAGCCTCGGCATCGCCATTCCCCCGATCGTGAGGTTCGGCACGGACGAGCAGAAAGAGCGCTTCGTCAAACCAGCGTTGACAGGTGAGAAGGTGAGCGCGCTCGGGATCACTGAACCGGGCGGCGGCAGTGATGTCGCTGCCGTTCGCACCAAGGCCGTCCGGGATGGCGATCACTACATCGTGAACGGCTCAAAGACGTTCATCACCTCCGGATGCCGTGCCGACTTCGTCACGGCGGCCGTCCGAACAGGCGGGGAAGGGCATGCGGGCATTTCCATGCTCGTCGTCGAGAGCGACACGCCTGGCTTCAGCGTTTCCAGTAAGCTCAAGAAGACGGGATGGTGGGCAAGCGACACCGCAGAGCTCGCCTTCGAGGACTGCCGTGTTCCGGCGAGCAATCTCATCGGGCAAGAAGGCGCCGGCTTCTTGATGATCATGATGAACTTCGTGACCGAGCGGCTCTTTATCGCCGGTCAGTGTGTTGCGATCGCCGAGCTCGCGTATCGGGAGTCGGTGCAGTACGCGAAGGAACGGCACGCCTTCGGCAAGAACCTCGCCGGATTCCAAGTGATTCGTCACAAGCTGGCCGACATGGCGACCCAGATAGCAGCGGCCCGTGCGCTCACCGGGGAGTGCGTCACGCGCTACTTGGCCGGCGAGCAGACACCCGCGCTAGCGGCGATGGCGAAGAACACCGCAACCGACGCGTGCTCAGCCGTGTGCGATCAGGCCGTCCAAATCCACGGCGGCTACGGCTACATGCGCGAATACGTCGTAGAACGCCTCTACCGCGACGCCCGCCTCTACCCAATAGGCGGCGGCACCCGCGAAATAATGAACGAAATCATAAGCAAAGTAGAAGGCTATTAGGGGACAGGATCCCCCTCCGTAACCCACCGGGACCACTCCGCTTCTCAGCGGAAGATCCCAGCGGCTACTTTCCGCGATCTTGCATGGGGCCGTTTCGGCCTCCAGCCGTGGTCACCGACGGCTCGGTGATCTGTCGTTGTGATCTTCGGCGGAGAGGCTGTTTGGTTTCGGGGGGTTACGGAGGGGGATCCTGTCCCCCCAAGAGGATGCCGCGGTTGAGGAAGTCGGCGATTAGGGTGGAGAGTTTTTCGATGAAGTCCGGGCCGATTTGGGTCTTGTGGGCGGCCGCGACTTGTTGCACGGACTCTGCGACGGTTTGATCGCCTGCGCGCCAGGCGTCGAGGAGGTCTGCAGCGAGGGGGTTGAGCTTGCGCGGGATCGCCTTGTGGTTCTTGTCGCGGTAGAGGCAGAGAATCGTGGGGTCCGGTTCGTAACCTGCGCCGGGCGCGGGTTCGTTGTGGACCGGATACGCGAGGCGGAGAACTTTCACGGCCGTGGCGAGGACCGGCCTGCGGTCGAAGGCGAACTCGTGGGACGGCGTAGGGTTTGGGGGCCCGTAGCGGATCTCCCATGCGGTGATCTCGTAGCCCGCGAGGTCAGCGACCCACGGGGCTTCGGTGCGTTGCCAGATCGGAATGGCAAACTCCGCGAGCTCACTCGGCACGTATCGTAGGTATCGAGTGGTGGGGCCGCCCGTGCTGAACCATTCGTCGACGGCCCTCTGGAACACCTCTTCCCCAATTGCGTTCTTGGTGCGGGCCAGGGCGACGCCGATCACATGGTTGAGGCGGTTACGCACGAGGTCCCTATAGACCAGCCAGCGTTCGCGCGACCCGAGCAGCTCGAGGTCGGCTTCGCTCGGCTCCGAACCGAAGCAGACACGGTGGATGGCTTTGGCATGGTCAGCGAGCATCGCCAACCCCCGTTGCGTTCCGATAAATCGTCCAGAGCTCATCGATCTCGGAGAGGAGCTCGTCGAGTGGCGGAACATTATTGTCGCGTTCGAGAAGCACCGGGACGGGGCCTGTCTTGCGCAACGTGTAGTCGAGCAGCTCGTACACGTCGTCGGGCACCGGCTCGCCATGTGTGTCGATGCGCAGCCCGTCGTCGCGGACGAAGTGGCCGGCGACGTGGATTTGCACCACGCGCTCCATCGGGATCTTGTCGATATACAACTTGGGGTCGAAGTCGAAGTTGCGGCCGTTTACATAGATGTTGTTGACGTCTAGAAGCAGCTTCGCATCCGCCTTCTCGAGGACCTCTACCACGAAGTCGGCTTCCGCCAGGCCGTCCGGGCCTTGCGGCGCGTAGTAACTCGCGTTCTCGAGCGCGAGCGGCACTCCGATCGCGTCGCGCATCTCGATCAATCGCTGTGACGCGATCGCCGCCGCCTCCTCCGTGAACGGGAGCGGGAGCAAGTCGTGGAAGAAGCGATCATCGACTCCGCCTAGACAGAGGTGCTCGCTGTGCCACGGGATTTCGAGATCTCTCAAGAAGGTTCCGAGCTCTTTCAGGTAGCTCGCGTCGAAGGGTTCGAGTGCGCCTAGGCAAGAGCTCAAACCGTGCGTGATGACCGGCCAGTCTTCTCGGGCTAGGTCCAGCATCTCTTGATAGCGACCACCGCGGTCGATGTAGTTTTCCGGATGGATCTCCAACCACGCGATGTTCTTCGGAGTCCGTTCGAGGAGCTCCGTCGCAAGGTCGTATCGAAGCCCCAGGCCGATTCCGGCGACGTCTCGAGTCATTTACTCTCTCACAAAACAAGAAGCCGCGGCGACATCCGCCGCCGCGGCTTCTAACACCTTGCTGCCCGGTCGCGAGCAGCGTGACCTTTGTGGATTACTTGGCGCCGCCGCAGCTGCCTTCACCGCAAGAAGCTTCCGATGCGTCGCCTTCCTTCGCGGCTTCGCCACAGCTGCCCTCGCCACAGGAGGCTTCTGCTGCGCCTTCTTCGGCGGCCGCTGCAGTCTCGGCTCCGGTCGTCGCTTCGCTGGCTTCCGGACCATCGTCCGACTTGCATGCGGCGGTCATGCTGAGTGCCGCGGTCGCCATCGCGATGATCGTGTGCTTGAGTGCTGAGTTCATTGTTTCTTTCCTCTTTCTTGTAAGAGCATCAGGAGCGATAGGAAAGGCCCCGATCGATGCAACACGGCGTCAGGGACCAATCCCATTCCCCCGCTTCCTTCGAGTGCACGCTAGCCAAACCCATCGGTTGTCGCAATCTAAAAGCGAAACGTGCGTCATGACATACAGGTACGTTGGTGAGACGCAGATGTTTCGGACGAATTTCAACACTAAGACACTACCACTCTGGCGCAAATACCCCATAGGTTCTCAGGGGTTACACGTCATGAATCAATGGAGAGTCGGTGTGCTGCTCTGCCTCCTTGGATGTGCGCACGCCCCCGAGAGGCCTGCTCCAACCCAGTCAACTCGGGCATCAGCACACTACACCGTGACAATTTCTGACAACTTTGGCGGTGCCAAGGTCCGGGTATGCCTCGAAGGCGCGACGGTGCGTGCGTTAGTCCCCATTGGTGACAGCGCGGGGCATGAGCTGCATGGAGCTTGGATCCAAGGTGACACGCTCGATATCTCCCGCGGCCGGATTCGACTGCCGCAGTCTTTGCACGCGTCGTGCGTCGACTACGAGACGCGCTTTGGGACGCCGATGCTTCGAGCGAACGACTCGGCCGCCATCATCGTTTCACAAGCACAGTGGCTGTGGCGGCCCGACCCGTTCCCACGCGAGCTCGACACGTCCATTCGGTTCGTCCTCCCCGCGGACCAACAGGTGTCGCTACCTTGGCCGCATTCCGACGCGGTTTACTTCCCAGATGACAGCGCTTTCTTTGCCGGCACGTTCGGCGTGTTCGGGTCGTTTGACCGTCAAGCGTTTTCGGCAGCGGGCACGAGTATCGACGTCGCCCGTCTCGGAGCGCGTCCGTCAGACGAACACATTCGCCGTTGGCTCAGTCGTGCGGTGCAAGCCACTGCTTCAGCCGGCGATCGTTTCCCGCGCAAGCACCTTCATTTCATCATTGCTCCCCAGCAAGACCAAGAGATGGCGGTGGTGTTCGGGATGGTGCGTCGGGGAGGCGGCTCATCGGTTCTGCTGCTTTCGTCACCCGACGCGACGGTCGAGCAGCTCGAAGCAGATTGGGTGGCCGTTCACGAGCTCTCGCATCTCTGGCTGCCTCCCTTGTACTCCAAAGACCGTTGGATCTCGGAGGGAGTTGCGACCTATCTGCAGGAGGTGTTGCGAGCACGGTGCGGCTTTCAGACGAGCGAACGCGCGTGGACACGTCTGCAAGCGGGCTTCGAGCGAGGGCGGCGGTCCGGCACCGGGCGCCGACTGGCTAGCGAGAGCCGGAACATGAATCGAACGGGCGCGTACCATCGCGTGTATTGGGCCGGGGCCGCGTTCGCGCTGGAAGCGGATGTTCGGCTCCGAAAGAGCAGCAAAGGGGAGATGACGCTCTTGCGCGCCATCAGCGAGGCTCAACACATCTGGGGCGCTCAAGCTGTGCCTGTTGGGGCCGCCGTCTTGCTAAGAGCGCTGCAAGAGGCCAGCGGCGCCGGCTTCATCGAGGAGCTTGGAGCGAAGTACGCGGCGAGCTCCGATTTCCCGAGCATCCCGTACGTCGATTCACCGGAGTATCAGCAGGTTCGCGCACAGATTACGTCGCGTGCCGAGCGCGCCTGCGGGATCAACGCCGAATCGTCTCGATGATGCGGCTCCGCGTTGCTGGGCGCCGTTTACCGATTCGAAAAGAGGCGGCCACCCGGTCCGCGCCGCCCCGCACCCGCGCGCGCTCCGACGCATAGAGGGTCGCAAGCTCGTCGCCCGTTCGGACTCGATCGCCAAGCTGAACGTATAAGCGGATGCCGGCGCCCGGGTCGACTGCATCCTCTGCTCGGCTGCGGCCCGCGCCCAATCCCATCGAAGCGTAACCGAGCTCGAGCGGGTCGATCTCTGTGACATATCCGTTGGACCTCGCCTTGATTGTTGACCGGTGCCGCGCCACCGCGAGTCGGTCTGGTTCATCGACTACACCCGGATCACCACCCTGGGCCTCGACGATTTGCCGCATCTTCTGGAGCGCGGCCCCGTCCCTCACCGCGAGCTCGACGCGCCGTAGCGCCTGCGCCCTGGTCTTGGACACCCCTGCGGAGCGCAGCATTTCGGCCGCCAGCTCGAAGGTGAGCTCCTGCAGATCATTCGGTCCCTGGCCATGAAGCACCTCGAGCGCTTCGGTTGTTTCTAGTGCGTTGCCGATCGTGTACCCGATGGGCGTGTGCATGTCGGTGAGCAGGGCGGAGACTCGCTTCCCTGCAAGCCTGCCGACTCGCACTAGGCAGCGCGCGAGCTCTCTGGCGTGGGATTCGGTTTTCATGAAGGCGCCGCGGCCGACCTTCACGTCGAGCACCAGCGAGTCGATTCCTTCTGCTAGCTTCTTCGACAGGATGCTCGAGGTGATTAGCGGAATCGACTCGACCGTTCCCGTGACGTCCCGCAGCGCGTATAGCCGCTTGTCCGCAGGCGCCAAGTCGCCGGTTTGGCCAATCAGCGCACACCCGATCTTACCGAGCTGCGCGCGAAACTCTCTCACGGAAAGATCGACCCTGAAGCCTGGAATCGCCTCGAGCTTGTCGAGCGTTCCTCCTGTGTGTCCGAGCCCTCGACCACTCATCATGGGTACCGCCACGCCGCACGCCGCGACGATCGGAGCGAGGCAGATGCTAACTTTGTCCCCGACACCTCCGGTCGAGTGCTTGTCGACCTTGGGCGCGTCGACGTTGTCGAGGCTCACGACCTTGCCGCTGTCGCGCATTGCCAGCGTCATCGCCACGGTCTCTTCGAAGCTCATGCCCCGGAAGTAGACCGCCATCGCCAGCGCGCTCATCTGGTAGTCGGCCACCGAACCGTCCATGAACCCAGCGACGACGTCTCGAATCTCCTGCTCGCTGAGCTGCCCCCCCTCACGTTTGCGAACGATTAGCTCCGGGACCTGCAGTGCTTGCCGTTTCTTCCGCGCCATCACTTGCGTCGTGGGCGCCGCGCACGCTTGCGGGGTTCAGCGCCCTGCTTTCTCGAGTCGTCACGTCGCTTCTTTTGCGTCCCACCCCTTTTCGTCGCGGCGCCACCTCGTTTTTTGGGCGATCCCTGCCGCTCGGTAGCCGCCGCGCGCCGTTCGCTTGGCGCCCCATGCCGTTTCTTCGGGGCTCCGCGTTGCTTCCTCCGGACCTGCGTCGGCGCCTCTGCTGGCTGGTGCGTTAGCAGGGAGCCCACGACGTCCCGTGCTTGGACGTTCGCGTCCTCGATCCGCACTGTCACCGGGTCGTTCATCGTGAAGATCTGCGCGGTGCGTATCCCGATCAATCGAATACCCAAATCGTCGGGTTCGTAAGTATCTTCGAGCTGTTCGAATGGGAGCAACACGCTCACGAAAGGCTCCGCAATCTGAATGTAGATCCCAAACGGAGCAAAGCCCGAGATTCGCCCTTCGAACTCATCTCCGATGTGCTTCTGCATGTAGATCGTCCGATAGACGTCCATGACGTCGCGCTCCACGATCATCGACCGCCGCTCCGCCTCGCTCGCTTGCGCGGCAAAGCGCTGCAGACGCGGTCGCAGCGAAGCGGCATCGAGGCTCTCGTTCCGGATCATGCTTCGAAGGACCCGGTGGACCAGCAAGTCCGGATATCGACGAATCGGGGAGGTGAAGTGCAGGTAGTCCTTCGCTGCGAGAGCGAAGTGCCCGGTAGTTGGATCGGTGTCGTAGATTGCTTGCTGCATTGCTCGCAACAGCAGGTATCGAAGCAACGAGGCTTCGTTCGTTCCCTCGATGTGTCGGAGAAACCGACTGAGTTGCTTGGGTGTTGTCGCCGATTCCTCTTCCAGCTCATATCCGAACGACTTCGCTACCTGACAAAACATGGAGATGCGTTCCGGGTCGGGCTTGCCGTGGACTCGGAACACGCCCGGCGCAGCGTGCCGTTTGATGTGTGCGGCCACCGTCTCGTTGGTGACCAGCATCATGTCCTCGACGATTCGGTATGCCTGCCGAATGCCGGGGTCCTTGCGAGACTGGACGATTTCCTTCGGCTCTCCGTTCGTGTCGAGGACGATCTTGCCCTCCGGTAGATCGAAATCGAGGGCGCCTCGCTTCAGGCGACGTGCTCGAAGCCGTTGCGACAGGTCGAGGAGAATCTTCAGTGTTGGGATTCGCTTTTCGGCCGACGGCTGGTGAGGACCGCGCTGCGTAAGCCCGAGCGCCCGAGCCACCCCTTCGTAGTAGAGCTTCCCGTGCGACCGCATCACCGCTTCGAAGATCCGATGGGACGTCACATGCGCCTTGTCATCGATGTGCATCTCGACGGCCATGCATAGGCGGTCCCGGTTCGGCACCAGCGACGCGAGGTTTGTCGACAGCTCTGGAGGCAGCATGGGGATCGCGCGGTCCGGCAGGTAGACGCTCGTACCACGGCTTATCGCTTCGCGGTCCATCGCGCTTCCTTCGGTGACGTAGTGAGACACGTCCGCGATCGCAACGATCAGATGGAAGCCGTTGCCTTCGCGTTTCACCCAGATCGCATCGTCGTGGTCGCGTGCGGTTTCCGGATCGATCGTGACCAAGTCGATCTCCCGTAGGTCCTCACGGCTGTGCGCTACTTCGCGGTCCACGCGGGCGGGGAGGGCGGCCGCTTCTTGTTCGACTTCATCCGGAAACACCTCTCGGATGCCGTCGCGGATCTTGATCTTCTCGACCTCGATTCGTGCAACTCCCTGTGCGCCGAGCACCTCCAAGATGCGCACCTCTGGCCGGTCCTCGCGCCGCTGGGGAAACGTCACGATCTCCGCAAGGGTCACGTCGTCCTTCTTGGCGGCCTTCGGGACCTTGCCGACGACGCGCATCGGAGAGGGCAGTCGCTCGTCGTCGGGCTCGAAGCTCATCCCTCGGCCTCGGGGATGCAGGGTTCCGGTGACGTTCTTCAGCCGCCGCTGGACGATTCCCACGATCTGCCCTTCGCGGCCCTTGGCTGATGCGCGAGCTCGAAGCTGGACCGTATCGCCGTGAAGCGCCGGCCCCACTTTGTCAGGCGGAATGAACACGTCGGGGCTTCCGTCGTATACGTTGACGAAGCCATACCCTTGCCGGGTCATGGTCAACCGTCCTTCGATCGCCGGCGTGACAGGCGGCGTACGGTCTCGCCGCTCCGCTTCTTTCGCTTTGCGTCCGCGCCCGGCCGTGATCTTTTCTCGTCCGCGTTTCCGGTTCTTCGATGCGTCGGCCGCTCGAAAACGAAGACCGGGCATCTCGCGGACGAGGTTCTCGTCGGCAAGCAACAGCAGACGCCGGACGATTTCGTCCTTTGCGCTTCGCGAAACGTCGAGCTGGTCGCAAAGGGCTCCAACGTGCATCGCACGGGGGGCATGTGCCCGCAGCACCTGCAGGATCTCGTCTTTCTCAGGAATATCTTTTTTCATTTTCTCTATCGCAGGGCGTGAACCCCGCCGTCATCGGACCCGAAGTAGAGTGTTCCGTCCGATCCGATCTCCACTGTCGAGTCGACATCCTGACCGACGTTGTATCGCCAGAGTACAGAACCATTGGCGTCGATGCAGTAGAGGAAGTTGTCTTGTGAGCCCACGTAGATGCGACCATCCGCATCAATACGAGCTGAAGCTCGTACTCGGCCTCCGGTAGCTACCTTCCAGCGAAGGGCACCGGAGGGGCTTATGGCATACACGTTGCCATCATACGAGCCAACGATGACGGTGCCGTCCCTCGCGATTGCCGGCGTCGCGCGAACCTCGTCACCCGTCTTGAATCGCCAACCCACCGAGCCGGTCTGGTCGACCTGCACGATCTCGCCCCGGCCGGTGCCGGTGTAGATACCGCCTTCGTCGTCGATCGAAGCTGCGCCTTCGATCGCACCGCCGAGTGCTACCTCCCAAGCGAGCGAGCCATCGGGCCGCAGTGCCATTAGTGAGCCATCGCTCGTGCCGATGATAACGAGACGCGCCGGGTGAATCGCCGGAGCGCTCCGAACGTGGTCGGCGGTTGGCTTGTGCCAATGCAAACGCCCCAGCAGGTCGACGGCATAAGCACCGTTGGCTACCACGTAGACCTTCCCATCAGGGCCCAGGGTGGCCGATGCATCGACCACGTCTTGAAGGGGGAGCTTCCACCGAGGTTGCCCTTCAAGGGAAAGCGAGACGAGCTCTTGCTGGTGGGTTCCGAAGATGACAGATGCGCCCGCAACGAGTGCGCTCGGGTAGATCTTCTGTCCGGCCGAGTAGCGCCACTTCAACGAACCGTCGGGATTCAGCGCGACGAACTGCCCGTCCAAAGATCCTACGTACACGGTGCCGTCATTCCCGACGACGGGAGACGCGAATACTCGGGCTCCGGTCTGATAGGTCCAAGCTGGAGACGGGCTCTCCGATGGGCCGCGGAATTCGCTCCGGCCCGTGTGCGCCGCGTCGCCCATGAAGCCGTTGGCGCTGCGCGGCGTGGCGCCCGGAGGTCCTACGTCGGTCACGGAGGGCGGCACGGCGAGCTCCGCGAGCACTTCTTCGACGAAACGGCATTTGCCGTCGTGACAGATGCGATCCGCTCGGCACTCCGCATCGGACATGCACGGCGTCGACGGACGTGAGTGGGCACCACCACAGGCTGCGACCACCAACAGTAGGGTAGATGCCAACAAGAGTTGCGGGCTGCAGCGCAAGGCGCCCGGACTATACCATCGCCGATCCGTCGTCACAGCCGGTGCTCACTACCAGGTTAGAACCCTGATCTCATTGCCTTTTTGTACGGCGACACGCCGGCCATCCGGGCTGATGGCGACGCTTCGTAGCTCGCCGGGGACAGCGTTCCAGTCGGCCGGACGCAGCCACAGCCCAGCCCCACCCTTTCGCCAGTCGCGCACGACAACGCCTTCACTGTGTGGAATCACGTAGCGTGATCCGTCTGCGGTGATGCGCGCGCCCCGAATCGGCGCGGGCAACGGGCTGCCTGCGCTCAAGTCGATGGGGCCTCCGGCAGGCTTTGCGAATGCATTGAGAGGCACGACCCGCAACAAGTCTCCCGATGCGGCGACCAAACCCTGCGGTGCCCAGCCGAGCACCGCCCATTCGAACACGGACGCCGGACGGTCGATCGGGGTCTTGCACGGAGCATTGCCTGAGCGTCGCTCGATCAGCACCCGATGAGTCTGCTTGCTGCGAATGGGGCCCACCTCCGCCTCGAATCCAACACACGTTACGCGCACCGACCTGACGGCGTAGCGGCCTTCGGGATCTCGCACCGGCGGCATCACCTCCGCTTCGGACAGCCTCGTTTCGGATCCGGAGCTCAGCTGGATCGCCCGCGGCGACCGGCCATCGATGACGAGTGTATCGGCGTCCCGAAAGTAGAGCGAAACTGGGCTCCCTTCTTTGCCGACGGCGCGCCATGTCGCTGTCGCGGTGGCTTTGGCCTTGCGCCACGCGGCCTGCACGAGCTCCCGTTCTTCGGGGGTGGGCCTCGTCGCCGTCGCTTCCCACCAACGCTGCAGCTCCAGTGCCCGGACGAAGCTGCCGCGCCGAATAGCGGCTGTAATTGCAACCGCAACCGCACGCGCAGTGGCGGGAGACTGTTGGCACTGCAGGCCGTGGGTGCCGGAGAGCCCGATCCGGGCCGCGCCACTCTCGCGGCACAGGGCGACGAACGCATCAATGACCGCGAGCGCGTGCTTCTTGGCTCCCGCAGGGTCCGAGTCGAGCGATCCCCAGGCGGTGTCCGCAAGCTCCCGGAACGTGGCTTCAGGCTGTGATGCGTCCCTTGCGAATCCACCAGGCCTGTTGAGCCAAGCCAACGGAACTTCCGTCTGCCCGATCCGTACGTTCGCAACCACATCGTCGTATCCATCGGCGTCGCGATCCTCGACGCGGAGCTCGAGCTCGATCGCTGCGGTCGAGCGGTCGTTCGGCGGCAGGACCGTGATCCGTTCGCGCACGCGGGGCTGCGCCTCGATCGTGACGAGCCAGAAGTTGCTTCGCTTTCCGGTCTCACACACGTGGTCGACGCGCACCCCAACCAGCGACTCTGAAAGTTGTCGAATCTCTGCCGCAGGCTCAGTGCAGTGGCTCGGCACGAGGAAGGAATCGATGCTGCGTGTGGTCACGTCCAGTCCTCGCGGGTATGCGGCCTGGAGCCGAACCTCTTGAGGGTCTGCCGACACGACCAGTGCGTCGTTCGGCTCGCTGCCGTCGAGATCCAGCTGGAGCGCGGCCAGCGCATAGCCGGCCTGCAAGACCAGAGTCGATTCCGCGACCTGGACCTCGACCTGGTTCGGCGCGAAGGCCGCCCCCACGGGCAACTCGGCTACGGCCTCTCCGGTCTCCGCCTCCAGCTCCACCGGAGCACCCGCGTCCTGCAAGCCGAACGGCACCTGCTTGCGGCCCGAGCATCCCCCGAGTGCCCCCGCCAGAAGCCCACCAGCGAGAAACATGACCAGCGCGGCAGCCCAGCGCTGCGATCGGCACACGTTCATGCGAGTGAGTTAGCACGCGTTCGGGCAGGGAGCCTCAAAAGCGTCAGTTGGGTCCAGGTACGCAAATCGCATCGTTTTCGTCGATGGCGCAGGACGGAGCATCGATCCCGCAGAGGTCTTCGGCGTAGAGGCAGCGGAAACCCGCTTGGCAGTCCTCATCGAAGTTGCATGGCTCGAAACAGATGAGGGTGTCGTCGATCCCTCCGGCTACGCTCGATGGATAGCAGCTACCGAAGCGCCCAATGAAAGCCCGCGGGCAATCGGGTGAAATTGCGCCCTCGGTTTCGCAGGTGAGGGTGCAGATCGCGTTGCTCCACAGCTCGCCGCCAAACTCGACCGTCAGTTCCTCGCAGAGGGTCGCGGCAGGAACACAATCGTCCACGGTGTAGCAGGCGTCGTAGACGGGTAACAGAAATTCGGGACCGTTCGGACCGCTCGAGCAGCCGAGCAACGCCGAGAACGTCAGCGCTCCGAGGATCAGCATGAGCGGGCGACCAAGCATGGCCTCAGTTTAGCCAGCGGGGCTCATCGGCGCGACCTCCTTGAATCACGTCGAAGTCGCTCTTCTTCTTGCGCCGCTTGGGCCACTTGGGCCGCTTGCGCCGCCGTCCGGGTGGCTTCCTCAGCCACTCGATGAACGCGACGCCACCGCCGATCGCGCCGATGTCGGCTGCAAGCGCAACGGCGTCGCCCGACGTGATGAACATCAGCGCGCTCAGTGCCAGCACGAGATAGATGATGTGCACGGGTTTCATGTCGATGACGCCGAAGAAGCTCATGCGCCCCTGGCCTCGGTAGGACCATGCGAACGCCGCGATCGACCCCAAGAGGATCGCCTGTGCGCCGTATAAGGCAGACGGGCTCGGGACGATGAGCCCCACGATGAGCGCCAGGAATGCCGACGACAGCGTCGCGGCGACGCACAGTTGAATGGTTCGCTTCTCTCCAAACCGTTGCTCGAACGGGGCAAGCATCAACCAGAGGAACAGCAGGACGATCAGCATGGAGAACACCGACTGCGGGCCGGTGGGGAATGCAAAGACGTGAGTGCCGAGCTGCCACAGGGTATTCAACCCGGGGCTCGCCGTGCTTAGCGCTAGAAACTCGAAAATCGGCATGCCCGCCCAGTTCTGCAGAATGATCTGCAAGATCCAGGTGCCGAACAGCGCAATCAGCAGCTTCTTTACGAATGGGGTAAGTGGGGGAAAGCGAAACATGGTCTTTGTCTAGTTATAGTGGGGCTCAGCCGCAAGGGATCAAGGTTCTGGGCACACCACGCCGCCATCCGCCGTCATGAAGTTCACGGTGCCGACGTCCAAGATCAGGTCGGTTCCGCCGTCGATGGGCGTGATTCGGGTTGTTGCGATCGGGGAGCAGTCGACGACGAACTTGAGATCGGTGGTCGCACGCCATCGGGACTTGTACTCCTCGTTCGGAGGATTCTCGAGAATTTTCCCCGTTCCGCCACATCGATCGCGCGTGACGATTATCGTGTCGAGGTACGCCCCGCCGTCGATGACCGCGGCGTTGGGATCAGACTCGGCGTCGCACCTGAGGAGAAACTCGGGCGCTGCCCAAAACTCGATCTCCGGCTGGTCGATGATGACAAGCTCGACGAGGGCGATGTTTCCACAGGTTTCTGCGGTCGGATTCTGCCCGTCGACGAGCCATCGGCCCCGGACGTGTACGTCGCATCCCGATGGATTGAAGCGCACATCCTCGACGCAGCCCGCTGGCAGCGCGCCACCCATCAGCGCCAACACGAGCACGAGCGTTGAAACCCTCATCTGCGGGTAGCCTATCGCGCCCGAAAATGCAGTCAATTCGAGAGTTGACAGCCCGGTTTCCGTGCTTAGTTTGCTTCAATCGTCGGAAGACGGCTGAAGCGCGATGGTGGCGTCACGGCCTGCTCCGATCATTACCAGGTCTGCGCACGCAGGTTGAGGGAGGAGTACATCATGCTGGTTCGTTGGGATCCATTTGAAGAGATGAACCGCCTCCATGACCACTTTCTTAGTGGCAGGGGGCTTTCCAAACAGGCATTTCAAGTTGCGGTCGACATCCGCGAAGAGGACGACGCGTTTTATGTAGATGCCGAGGTTCCGGGCTTGGCTGCGGAAGACGTCAAGGTCGACATCGAGAAGAACGTTCTCACGCTGAGCGGGGAGCGCAAAGTCGAGAAGGAGGAGGTCGAAGGCACCTATCGTCGTGTCGAACGACAGTACGGCAGTTTCACTCGGTCATTCACCCTTCCCGAGACGGTCGACACCGAGAACATCAGCGCCGACCTGAAGGAAGGTGTGCTCGCGTTGCGGCTTCCAAAGAAGGATGCCCCGACCCCGCGCAGCATTTCGGTCAAGGCGGCGAAGTAAGGCTCAGGCGCGTATCAGGCGGCCTCGTCCTTGGACGGGGCCGTTTTGTATCCGGCCTTCAGTGCCAGTGGCCGTGCCCTAGCTAAACACTTCGTCGACCAACAGCGTTTGTTCGAGCTTGTGTGAAGCCCCTGAGCCCGTCGCAGGGCTGGCGCTCTCCGGCCGCGCAATGCACCGCAGCGGCTGCTCGTTCCCGAGGATCTCCGGCAGCCGTGCGCGCATGAAGTACCAAGCCCCCATGTTCCAAGGCTCTTCTTGCACCCAGACCAAGTCGATGTCCTTGGGGTACGGGGCCAGGCGGGCCTGGAGCTCGCTCGCGCGGAGCGGGTAGAGTTGCTCGATGCGCATAATCCCGATGTCGTCCGCTTCGTCTCGCTCTCGTCGTTCGAGGAGGTCGTAGTAGATCTTGCCGGTACACATCACGAGGCGGCGCGCCTTACTCGGGTCGATGGCTGGATCGTCGGGGATGATCCGTTGGAACGCGCCCTCGGCGAGCTCATCCATGGTGCTGATCGCGCGGCGGTGTCGCAGTAGGCTCTTAGGGCTCATGACGATCAGCGGCTTACGCCACGGACGTATCACCTGACGACGGAGGCAATGGAAGAGCTGCGCGGGTGTCGTGAGGTTGACGACCTGCATGTTGTCTTCCGCGCATAGCAGGAGGAAGCGCTCGAGCCTTGCGCTGGAGTGCTCGGGGCCTTGGCCCTCCATGCCGTGAGGAAGCAGCAGGATCAACCCGCTCAAACGATGCCACTTGTCCTCGGACGACGAAATGAACTGGTCGATGATCACCTGTGCGGCGTTGACGAAGTCGCCAAACTGCGCCTCCCAGCAGACCAGTGCATCCGGCGAGTCGAGCGAATAACCCCACTCGAAGCCGACGACCCCCGCTTCGGAAAGCGAGCTGTCGTAGATTTCCAATTGCGCCTGGTTGGCGCTCAGGTGGCCCAGTCGGGTGTACCGGCGGCCGGTCTCAGAGTCGAAGATCACCGCGTGCCGGTGGCTGAACGTGCCTCGCCGCACATCCTGGCCAGTCAATCTGCACCGGACGCCTTCGAGGAGAAGGGTGCCAAAGGCGAGGTTCTCCGCAGTGCCCCAGTCGACGCCTTCCCCCGTTTTCAGCACATTACGTTGTTTCGCGAGGACGAAGCGCTCGATGCGGGGGTGCGGAGTGAACCAGTCGGGGTAGCTGGTTAGCTTGTCGAGCGCGTCGTCGAGCTTCTCCCTTGCAAAGCGCGTGTCCGCGTCCGGAACGTCCAGGTCGCTGCCGCCTTGGTACCCGGTCCAAAGCCCCAACATCGAAGCAGGGATCAGGTTGTAGTTGCCATTGCTGCGGGTGTCATCGAGCGCATTTTCCAAGTCTTGCAGGCGCTGGACCTTGATCTCGTCCGCTTGCTCTACGGTCAGCTTCCCTGTCTTGACGAGGTGCTCGATGTACACCTCACGGACCGTCTGCTTACGATCGATCGCCGCGTACATCTCCGGCTGAGTGAAGCGCGGCTCGTCGCCCTCGTTGTGGCCGTACTTTCGGTAGCAGAAGAGATCGAGCACGACGTCGCCGTGGAAGCGTTGCCGATACTCCGCTGCCAACGTCACCGCCTGTGCCACCGCCTCGGGATCCTCGCCGTTCACGTGGAAGACCGGACACCGAAGCATCCGCGTGATGTCGGTGCAGTACGCCGTCGAGCGCGAGTCCTCGGGGTTGGTGGTGAAGCCGATCTGATTGTTGATGACGACGTGGACCGTTCCGCCCGTTTCGTACGCTTTCAGCCGACTGAGATTCAGTGTCTCGGCGACCACCCCCTGGCCGACGAATGCGGCATCGCCGTGAATCAAGAGCGGTAGCACGCTGATCCGGTGTTCGTCGCCTTTGCGATCTTGCTTGGCGCGCACGCGACCCTCGACCACGGGGTTGACCCACTCGAGATGGCTCGGGTTGAAAGCCAACGTCATGTGTACGTTGTTCCCGCTCGCGGTCTTTCGATCGAGCGAGTAGCCAAGGTGGTACTTGACGTCGCCGCGCCCGACATACTGTTCAGGGTCGTCATCTTCGAAGCCGGCGAAGATTTGCCGGACGTTCATTTCCATGATGTTGACCATCACATTGAGCCGCCCCCGGTGCGCCATCCCGATGACTATCTCCTCGACGCCGAGCTCCGACGCGCGCTCCGTGAGGATGTCCAGCATCGGGATTACGCTCTCCGCGCCCTCGAGCGAGAAGCGCTTGGCGCCGGTGTACTTCGTGTGCAGGAACTGCTCGAAGATCTCCGCATCGGTGAGCTTGGTAAGGATGCGAACTTGCTGTTCGCGGCTCAGGTCGATGTGGTTGCCCGTGAGCTCCATGCGCTCGCGAAGCCAATCACGGGCCTCTTGGTTTTCGAGAAACGTGAACTCGACGCCAATCGTTCGCGCGTACGTGTCTTTGAGACGCGCGAGCACGGAGTGCAGGGGTGCGGTTGCCGGCCCTGCCAAGTTGCCGGTCGCAAAGATCGTGTCCGGATCGACGTGGGCGAGCCCGTAGCGCTTGAGAACGAACTCATCTTTGGGGGGGCCCCGATGCAGTCCGAGTGGGTCGAGGTTCGCAAAGAGATGCCCGCGCACGCGGTACGCGTTGATCAGGGCAGAAAGTCGTGCCTGCAACTCGTTGGCTGCGAGCACCTCGGACGAGGGTGGAAACGAAGTTCGTTCTTCGGGGACGAGCGGCGCCAACGTCGTCTCCGTCGTCGACGGGAAGAAAACCGAGTCGCGCACGCCCCCGTCTCGGTCAAACTCGGCGGTCGGCAGCGTCCCTGAGCCCTTCCCGTCGGACGGCAGAGGTGCTGGGCTCAAGACACCCGTAGCCGTGACGGGCGCGATGACCGTTCCCGCACTCGATATTTGAGGCCGGTCCGTCGGAGCGAGGCTTTCGAAGTACGTGCGCCACGCTTCGTCTACTGCAAGGGGGTTGTCCACCCACTTGAGAAACTGTTCTTCGACCAGCCCTTGGTTTACGCCGAAATCTGCGGTCATCTCCGAGTCGTGGCTCCAATAACCCCGGTCGCCCGCCAAGCCTAGCCCGTTCGCTTGCGCGGTGCTAGCGAGCAGGCTGGTCGTGGTTCGTGAGTTGGCCCATCATGGCGGCGATGACCCGGATCTTCGTCGTTCTAGCAGGGTTGCTCGGCTTTACCGCCGTGGCGTTGGGCGCGTTTGGTGCGCATGGATTGCGATCTCGAATGGAGGCGCTCCCAGACGGGGTAAAGCGTTTGGAATGGTGGAACACCGCCGCCCACTATCATCTCACCCATGCGCTGGCGCTTGCGTTTGTCGCGTGGCTGGCTCATCGAGGCGCGGGCGCTTCGGCTACGGTGGCCGGCTGGTCGTTCGTTGCGGGTGTCGCGCTCTTCAGTGGCAGCCTCTACGTCATGACGATCACGGGACAGACGAGGCTCGGTGCAATCACTCCCTTGGGGGGCTTGTTCTTCTTGGTCGGCTGGGGAGCTGTCATGGTAGCGGGCTGGCGACTCAGCGCACACTAGGACGACTACTGTTGCTGTTGTTGCTGTTGTTGCTGTTGGGCGCGAATCTGCTCTTGCAGCTGCCTCATGACCTCGGGAGGAAGCTGGGGCTCCTGTTGCCCTGCGGGCGGTGCGTTCGGCATTACCGGCGGGGGAGCCGCGGACGCTGCCGGCGTTTCAAACGCCGTTGCCGCGGGCTGCAATCGGTCGGCTAGGTATTGAGAGATCACGTAGATCGTGGGCTCGCCCTTTCGCCACAGGTAGAGCTCCCCCGCCTGCTCCGTGCTGTCACCGAGCTCGAGCACGATCTCGTTTGGGTCGTCCGCCAAAGTCATCGTCACGCTGGCCCGGGGCTCCGTCAGCCCCGCTCGGGCCGCGGAAACCTCTTCAGAGGCGAAGTCGGACGCGGTCAGGCGTGCCGCCGTCGATAGGCGGCCATTCACCTGTTTCGAATCGAAATCGCCCAACGCTTCTTGGCCTTCCAGGGCCGTCCAACGTTCGCCATCGCGCTGGAAGTGGAAGGTCCCGTTGGAGCTTGCGAAGCGGATCGTCTGTACGTCGGCCGTGTCAACGGCGACGACCTTTCGGTCACGCCACGACTTGAGCTCCCGGTCGAACGCGTAGCGCAGCGAGCCGCTCGCGCCGAAAACCTCGGCCCGGTCGTCGATACGCACCATCGTCATGCCGTTGCCGTACTTCCCGATCATGAGTCGAGCGAGTGTGTCGTCTCCGGCTTTCACAGTGACGTGCACCGCGCTTGCATCGTCGACCTGCAGTCGCGCGTAGTTTTCGGGCTTGGTTGCCACGACCCGCGTGATCCTCAGATCGGCTAGCCGGTTGAGCGCAGATTCCATGTTGTTTTGATCGGCGGCGGCATCCAACGGCTCGGTCACGCGCCAAACCCCATCGACGCTGGACAACACGACTGGCTCGCCCTCAGGCCGAGTGATTTCGAGCGCGGTGATCGCCCCCTTGTCGAGCTCGACCGTCGGGATCTCTCCCGAGGTGCTCTTTTGACGGTTCCTGCCGTTCACCGCCCAGAGCGTCAGGCCGAGCAGCGCGAAAAACGCCACCGCTCCGATCGCAATACGGTTCTTTCGCCATTCCATTGCGAGTCTTTCCCTTGCCTAGAGTTTGAGGGTCTTCTTCTTGTTCGAGCGCCGTCGCCACCGGAAGAGCCCAAACAGCGCAACGAGGAACGGAATGCCGAGTGTGTTGACCCAGCGGTAGGCGCGCTTCTTGGCGTCCCACGACTCGATCGCAGCCGTGCGTTCGGCCAGGGCGGACTCGACACCAGCCTCGTCGCCATCTTCGGCGGCTGCAAGCGCGACGTTTTCCGCCGCGAGTACCGAGTCTGGGATGTCGAGCGCAGGCTCTTCGATCGTCTTGGCGCGGATCGCGATCAAGTCCGAATCGGCTGCCAACCAGTCGACCGCGTTGAGCGCGAGCGCCAGAGCCGCGTTCATTTGAACGTCACCCTGTTGCGTCGGGGGCGGCATGAAGTTGTCCTCGAGGAACGTGCTCGTTCCGGAGACCAGTACACGCACGTTGGCTTGAGCTGTCGGCGGAGCTGGGATCGCTTTGGCGGCCTCTTCGTTGATCGGTGCAGCGTACGCCGAAGGTAACCTGCCTTCGATGGCGACGATCAACGCGAACGGGCCGGCGTCCGAGGTCATTTGCCAATCCCGAGGGTTTCGTGGTTCGAGGGAGATCGTGGGCCCGGACATCGTCCACGAGTCTTCGGAGGAGCTCGCGAGCACCGTGAGATGCACGTCGGCCGGTGCGTCCCCGACTTCGAGCGGCGCGACGAACGGAAGCATGGGCGACGCCAGCCTGAACATGACGGGATGCTCCAGCTGTTCCTCAGTGAGCTGCAGAACGGGGATCGGCGGGTAGGGCACGAGCACTTGCAGCCCCATCGGCCCGCGCATCGGCGCGCGACTGCACCGCGCGTCGGCTACGACCTTCGACGTCAATCGAACTCCCCACGCGCTGAGCAATCCGTCCACGCGCGTGTCCAGCGGCCGACCTGCGGGTCCCGTTTGGGCGGCAAGATCTACGGCAAGCGCTCCGCCGAAGACGCCGAGTGAGCCTCCGCGCATGACGAACTGGTCGATGCGCCGTAGCTCATCGGTGCTGAAGGGCTCCTGTGGGCCGACGATCAACACCGCGGCCAGTCCGGGATCGATCTCCTGCGACGCGTCGACCTCCCGGATGTCGTACAGCTTGAGGACGGACTTCAGGCTCGTCAGCCCCTGTTCGAGGGAGGGCCCTCCGTGCCCGCTGACGATGCCGATCGGTTTGCGCTCGCCGACCAGTTCCTTGATCGCGGACGTGATGATGTACTCGAGTCCGATCGTATCCTGAATGACCGGAATCGTCCGCGTCTCATCTAGGTAGTGCAGGACCATGCCACGGTAGCCTTCGACGACCGCGACCTGGTCTTCCTCGATCTTCTGATGCGCGACCGGTTGCACGCCATCGGCGCGCGCCGCCTGCTGCTTCGCCTCGTCGTCGGGATTGACTTGACGATGATCTGGCCGTTCGACGCCGCCGAGTATTCAGAGAGCAAGTCGCGCACGTGACGCTCGGTGGCGTTGAACGGAGGAGGGAGATTTTCGGTGAAGTACGCCGTGACCGCCAGACGGTCGTCGAGGCTTGCAGCCAGTCGTTCGGAGCCCTCGGCCAGAGAGAACAGTCCGTTCTGGGTCAGGTCGACGCGTGGGGAGGGGAAGTACGCGATGAGCACATTGAGGAGGACGAGGATGCCGCCTACCAATGAGAGGAAGAGCAACGACTCGCTAGCGGCGCGTTTTTGAACTTTGGATGACATCACTCAGCTCCACCGCCGCGATTCCAGTGCCCGAAACGCGAGTGCCAGCGCGAATACGGTCACGGAGAAGAAGAAGAGAACGTCGCGTAGGTCGACTACGCCGCGCGCCATGCTTTGGAAGTGGTAGTCGAACGACAGCCATTCCAGGACCGATGCGGCGTTCGTTGGCAGCAGCGCCAAGAACTTGTCTAGCACCCAAAAGAACACGCTCAGAGTCAGTGCGACGAAGAGCGCGATCAGTTGATTGTCGGTCCAGCTCGACGCCATCAGACCGATGGCGAGAACCGCCGAGCCTTGCAGGAACAATCCGAGATAGCCGCTCCATACCGGGCCCCAATCCAGGTGGCCGAGCGTGGACACGCTAATCGGGTAGGCCACGGTTAGTACCAGGAGAACCGCGTAGAGCCCAAGGACGCCGAGGAACTTCCCCAGGATCACCTGCGCCTCGGTCACTGGCATCGTGATGAGGAGGTCGATGGTGCCCGTGCGTTTCTCTTCGGCAAGAAGGCCCATCGTCAGCGCCGGAAGGGCAAACACCAGGATGAGCCCCAACCAGCGAAACATCTCGCGGGAGCTCGCGCGGCCGTAGAGGAAAAATGTGTTCCAAAAAAAGAAACCCAACGTCAGCATGACGATGCAGATGACGATGTATGCGACGGGTCCATTGAAGTAGCTGCGGAACTGGCGGCCGCCGATGGTGAGGATGTGATTCATGATGGTGCCCCCCCGCCCGTCGTAAGCTGTCGAAATATGTCTTCGAGGTTTTCACCGCGCTGCTCGAGGCCGAGGAGCACGAGGTTGGCGGACACCGCCGCCTGGAAGATGTCCGCGCGCAGGTCCTGGTTGCCTTTCGGCACGAGCTCGACGATCACCTCACCGGCTGCGGCACCGGTTTGCTCCTTGACGCTTTGGGCATCGCCGATGGAAGAGAACGCTTCGCGAATGTCGGATGCGCTGTGACCGTTCTGCCGGAGGGTTGCCACGAAGCGTGGCTTGCCGGCACGCGCAGCGAGCTCGTCGGGGGTGTCGTCCGCTACCAGTTGGCCTTGAGAGATGATGAGGACGCGCCCGCAGGTGACGCGAACCTCCGCCAAGTTGTGGGTCGACAGAATGATGGTGCGCTCGCGGCCGATCTCGCGAATCAGCTCTCGAATCTCAGCGGCCTGATTCGGATCGAGGCCGCTCATTGGCTCATCGAGAATCAGAACAGGGGGCTCGTGAATCAGAGCTTGTGCGAGGCCGACACGCTGGCGATAGCCCTTGGACAGCTCGCCGATACTCCTTCCGATGACGTCGCCCACGCTGGTTTCCTCGGCGACCTTTCGAAGCCTCGCCTGAAGCCCAGCGCCTCTGAGGCCGCGCATCTTCCCAACGAATTCGAGGTACTCGAGCACCAGCATGTCGGTGTAGAGCGGCGTGCTCTCGGGTAGATATCCGATCGCTTCGCGGACGGCGATCGGGTCGTCGAAGATGTCGGCGCCGCCGATGCGGGCCGTTCCCTCGGAGGGCGCGATGAAGCACGTGAGGATCTTCATCGTCGTGGTTTTCCCGGCGCCGTTCGGGCCCAGGAAACCGACGACCTCGCCGCGGTTGACTTGGAAAGTTGCGTTCTTGAGGGCGGTGATCGGACCGTAGTGCTTGGTCAAATCCCGCGCTTCGATCATCACATCGGTCATATTTCCCCTCGCGCGTGATCCGTGGCTTTTCGCAGGGCTGGCGGAGGTTAGCCCCGGCTCTAGGCCTGTCAAGACACGCCCGGCAGCCTACACTCCGGTCCCGTGACACGATCGCGACCATGAGGCCCCCAAATGCATTGCCCGGAACCATCGAGGGCGTGTTGCTGCGCGTTAGGCGTGTTGCACGCCGCGCCGCCGGCGTCTGGCCGCTCACTGCGCTCGGCATGGCGCTCGCCCTGGTTGCGATGGTGGCTCTGCTCAGCTTTGGGTTCAAGAAGCTCGACCTGGTCTTGCTAGTGGTCGGATACGGTGGCGTGGGTCTTCTCATGATCACGACCGTGATAGTCGTATCGAGTGCGCTCGGCCTTTGGTTGCGGCTCCGGCGTGCGTCGTTTCGCTGGTCGACTCCGACGTTCGAGACCGGGGCGCCCCTGCCAACCGGGTTCTCTCTTCCCTCCTTGTGGTGGCTGCCGCTGGTGCAGGTGAGTTGGACGTGGGTGTCACCTGAAGCCGATGCGGCTGAACCCGCTTCGGGGAACGGTCGGCTTGCAGAGCGGGTGACCCTTCGCCGGCGCGGCATCTACTCGTCGGTCACTCGGCGAGTGGTCGTGCAGGACGCGTTCGGACTGTCCCGGATCGCCTTTCATCATTGCCAACCGGGTCCGATCGAAGTGCTCCCCCACCTCGGCGGCATTCGGCGTTTGCCTGTTCTCACGTCGCTCACCGGCGGAGAGGAGAAGCCGCATCCCATGGGGCTCGAGGACGGTGATCGGGCCGAGCTCAGGAGATATGTTCCCGGCGACTCCGCGCGCTTCATTCATTGGAAGGTTTTCGGCCGCACGCGCAAGCTGATGGTGCGTACCCCAGAGCGTGCATTGAGCCGAGCGCGCAGGACGATCGCCTACCTCATCTCCGGCGAACACGACGAAGCCGCCGCAGCAGCGGCGCGGGCCGCCATCGAGGAAGAGGCGCTCGGCATGGACTGGCAGTTTGCGGCCGACGGCTCTCCGGAGGCGACCTCGGATCGTTCTGAGGCCATCCACAAGGTGATGACTTCCTCGCGCTTTACGGGCGCGAGCGGGAGCGGGATGAAGCGGTTCCTGGCAGAGGTGAATCCGCGCGGTCCTGCCGCACTGGTAGTGTTTGCGCCTCCGACCATGGGAGCGTGGCTCGACGAGATGCGCGTGGTCGCGAGCCGGCGCTACGGCCGCGTCCGTGTCGTCATTGCGGTCGATGCTGTCCATGACCCGGCTGCTCAGTCTTCCTGGCGCCGGTGGATTCTCAGGCCGGTTGGCTCCCCGGGTGTCGATCGCGGCGATCTCGAGCGCGTCGGCCGGGCCTTGGGGCAGATCCGTTGCGAGGTCGTCATCATCGACCGCGTGAGTGGGCGGGTGCTGGGTGACGGCCGGCATCTCAGCTCCGCGCGCCGGAGGGCCGCATGACGGCCGCCGTACAGCGTTCGTCGCTCGGGGTGGCAGGCGCGATTGCCGAGCTCGGAAGAGCGACGATCCATGGCCTTGGTTGGAGTGTGTTGGTCGCGACGATGGCTCCCTCCGGATCCGTTCTCGCTGCGTTCCTCGGAGGGCTGGGCGGGTGCCTCATCGGAGCCAAGGTCGCGCGCACGCGCGTGCGCACGTCGGCGGTCGTCGTCGGGGCGGTCTTGTTGATCGCGCTGGTCTCCGGGCTCCGCGCCTCACTGACCCATGGTTCCATGTTGGCGGCCATGCTGGGTCCCGTTGGTGCGCTCCGGTTTGCCGGCACACTGACGGCCTTGTTGGTGGCTGCGATCGGCAGTGCGGCGATGCGGGTGGGGTCCAGGCGGAGGGCGATCTTCGCAGTATTAGAGCTTCTGCTGGTGGCGGTTGCCTTTGCGCAGCTTTTCGTTCCCCATCGTCACGGAGCGATCAACCGGCCTTTCTACTTGGCGGACTGGATTATCGCGCTCGGTTGGGACCCGACCTGGCTTTTCCTATTCATGGGCGGCACCGCGACGGTGTTTGGGTTGGTGCTGCTGCTGCGAGAACAACGGTTTGGCCGAGCCGTCATCAACCTCGGCGTCATTGCGTTGCTTCTCGCGGTCATCGTGGTCGCAACGCCGATGATCGGTATGCCTCCGCCTCCTGATGGAGGAGGGGGCCTCGGTCTTCGTTCCGACAAGTCCGAGGGAAAGGACGGCGAAAGCGAGAAGCAAGATCGCGGCGGGCCTGCGGCCAGCGAGCTCGAGTTCCGAAACAAGTACAACACCGGAGGGTCCCGCGTTCCTGTTGCGGTCGTCCTCTTTCATGACGACTACTCACCGCCGAGCGGCGTGTACTACTTCCGACAGGGTGCGTTCAGTCAGTACAACGGCAGAAAGCTCGTGGTCTCCGGCCGTCAGGACATCGACAATGATTTGATCCCGTATTTCCCGACACGTCGCATTGAGATCGAGAACGCGCCTCCAACCAACGACAATCGGGGACCGCTCGAAACCACCATTGCGCTGATGGCCGACCACACGCAGCCCTTTGCGCTGGAGGCGCCACTCGAGGTCGAGCCGCTAGACAACCCATCGCCGAATCGGTTTCGGCGCGTGTATCGCGCGACCTCCGCCGTGCTCACCGCGGACTACATCTCCATGCTCGATGGTTACGTGGGCTCCCCTGCTTGGTCCAAGGAACAGTGGGCGCACTACACCGAGGTCCCGCCCGATACGCGGTACGCTGAGCTCGGAGCCGAGATCAGCGCCGCGCTCCCGGATGAGCTCGAAAACAATCCAATTGCCAAAGCCTTTGCGGTGACCGGTTGGCTCGGGCGAGAGGGCATCTACAGTCTCAAGAACGACCACAGCGGCGCGAACGACCCCACCGCGAGCTTCCTGTTTGGCGACCGCACCGGATACTGCGTTCACTTCTCCCATGCGGCGACCTATTTGATGCGAAGCCTCGGGGTGCCCGCCCGGGTTGCCACCGGCTATGCGGTCAGCGAAGCGGCGCGTCAGGGCGGCTCCTCGCTTCTCCTTTCCGGTGCGGCATCCCATGCGTGGCCGGAGATCTACATCGACGGCTACGGGTGGGTGGTACTCGACGTGTATCCGGAGCGCGCGCTCGATCCACCCGAGCAGCCGATGGATGCTGATTTGCAGAGGCTCCTCGGTGAGCTCGCTCGCGGAGCGTCTCCGCTTCCCCTGTCCGCAACTGACCTACCCAAGCTCAAGGAGCTCGCGCGACGTATGACATTGACCGCCGGAACCTGGCTCTTATCGCTGCTCGCCTGCCTTGTGATGTTCCTCTATTCGGTCAAGACGTGGCGCCGACTCGCGCCGCGTTGGGGCAGTTCCCGCGCGCTCCCTAGGTTGGTCTATCGCGCAGAGCTCGATCGTATCGGTGAAGTTGCGCTTCGAAGGGATCCCGGCGAGTCGCGCGAGTCCTTCGCAAACCGCATCCGCGACCAGTTGCCCTCGTTCGCGCCGCTCACGACCGCTCACGTTGCGGCCGCGTACGGTGTACACGAGGCTAACCCACTCCAACTGCGCGACGAAGCGGCCCGCGTTCGCAGTGACATTCGCGATAGATTTCCGGTTTGGAAGCGGTTTTTGGGGTTAGTCACCCCTTGGTCTTGGTTGCGTTCGAAATGATGCCATCCTTCCACAACGGAGCTCCGAACTGACATGCAGCAAGCGATTCAGTCATCCATTGACGACACGTTGACCGGCGCGCGCGAAGTTGCGAGACGGCTGGGCGTTCGGTTGAGCGCGGCGATTCGAGGTCGGGACGACGTGGTCGAGCTGGTGCTCATCGCGCTGTTCGCCGATGGGCACGTGCTCCTCGAAGACTACCCTGGCTCCGGCAAGACGACCCTTGCGCGCGCGCTCGGCAATGCGCTCGAAGAGGGTGACGGCACCAGTGAGGTCGCGGCCTTTCGTCGCATCCAGTTCACCCCCGATCTGCTTCCGAGCGACATCACAGGCACCAACATCTTCGACGTCGAGACCAGCCACTTTGCGTTTCGCCGTGGCCCGGTCTTCGCGCACATCGTGCTGGCTGACGAGATCAATCGCACGTCACCCAAAGTGCAGGCCGCGATGCTCGAAGCCATGGCTGAAAAACAGGTGACGGTCGACAACCACTCCTACCTCCTCGACGATCTCTTCTTCGTCATCGCGACACAGAACCCGCTCGACTTGGCGGGTACCTATCCGCTCCCGACGCCGCAACTCGACCGATTCCTCTTCAAGATCGAGATGAAGCACATCGACCGCGCTTCGGAGCTCGAGGTGCTGGACCAGTATCCTCGGGCAAGCCTCGAGGTGGCCAGCGATCATCCGGGCGTGTCCCGCGCGGAGATCCTCGCGGCTCGGCGCCACACGCGCGGAGCCGTTCATGTTGCGCCCGTCGTCAAGGAAGCGTTGGTCGATCTAGCGCGTTTGCTGCGGAGTGACTCGCGTGTCCTTCAAGGCGCTTCGACCCGGGCACTCGTCTTGATGTTACCGGCTCTTCAGGCGCGCGCGGTGATCCACGGCCGTGACTTCGTCTCGCCCGAAGACATCGAGGCATTGGCTCCTCACGTGTTCAAGCACCGACTCGAATGCGCTCCGGGAGTTGAAGATGTCGACGCACTAATCGCTGAGGCCACCGCCGTCCAGATCGAAAAGCTCGCCAGAGCGAGCCTGCGCCGCGGGTGACGATGCGCCAGTCCGCGTCAGCCCGTTTTGCCGCCGTCCTGATGGCCGTGGCGCTATGTGCGTCGTTGGCTGCGGCGGAAGACATGATCGCGCCGCTCTTGCTCGAAGGCGAAGAAGCGGAGGCCGAAGAGCTTGCCCTTTGGGAATTGGTCGAACGTCAGCGCTACGTGAAGGCTCGGGAAGACGCCGAGACGTATCTGATGGAGCATCCGAATTCGTACGTCGCTCATCTCGTCTTGGGAATGGCGCAACACTATGGCGAAGCCAACTTCCCGAAGGCGCTGTTTCATCAAATGCACTCGCTCGACCTTTTCGAGGCAAGCGAGGGTGGGCAACCCGCGCCGAGCCAGCCGTGGCGCTGGCATGCGCGCGTCTTGGTGGAGCTGACCCGCGTGCACGGCGATCTCGAACACTACGACGAACAGCTCGCCTTCATGTACCGCTACAACGAGCTCTATACTCCTCAGCTCAAGGCTGAGCTCGCCTGGCCCCTCATGAAGAAACGCGAGTTCGACAAGGCGCGTCTGGCCGCCGAGGAGGGGTTGGCCACCGGCGACCCGTATCAGATCGAACGGGCTAAGAACGCGCTATGCGCGATCGAGTTCGAAGCCGGTGATGACGCGAAGAGCTACGAAGTGTGCGCGGAGGCGGTCGAATACGGGAGCAGTCATTTTGGAAGCGCGACGGCCGTTGACCTCGGCAATTACGCGGAGGCGGCCAGATCGGTCTTTCGGTTCGACGAGGCGGAGCGGCTCTTGATGGAGGCTTCCAAGAGTGGGCTTTCTTGGTATGGGAATCCGTGGCTCGAGCTTGCCGATCTCTACATGAGGGCAGGGCGCTTTGCCGAAGCGTTGTCTGCGTTGAAGGAGGTGCCCCGTCATCGGGCAGCCCGGCCGGCGCACGTGCGTGACTCTGATCGCAACGAAGCCCGCCGCTCCCTTGCCGCGTTTCTGTTGTTGATGGGAAGGCCAGATGAGGCGCTGCGGATCACCGACAAGGCTTCCGTGCTTCCGGACCGGCGCTCGCACAACAGTCGCGACCCGCAACAAGACCGGAGCATCGTCGCGCTTCTCGACAGGCGGGCGCGTCTGACGTTGGCGGAGATGACGGTTGAGCGCGCTGCTGCGAAGCCGTTTTATTTGCGCTGGTGGGCGCAAGGCAAAGCGCTTTGGTTGCGTTTCGAGGCATGGATGAGCGCTCGGCAGGTGGCGCGCTTTCTCGACGACGAAGCGCGACTCGTCGGAATATTTGCAATTGGGACGGCACGCAGTGCAGTCATGCCGCCGTGGTTCTTGGGCGAGTTAATCGGCGCGCTTGGTCCCGGCGTGGTACGAGCTGCGATCGCGCGAGTCGCAAAAGACGACCCGAGGCGAGGCGCAACCGCTTACTACAGTGCGGTGCTCGCCGAGGTCTCTTTGGCGCAGCGCGACTACGAGGAGGCGGTCGAACACGCCGAGCAGGCGCTGAAAGGGCTGCAGCCCGGAGACGGGTTGCTGCGACAGCGCGTGGTCGCGGTGCTTGCGAAGTCGCTTTCTGATCCGCGCGAAACCACCGCGCTCTACGAGGAAGTCCTTGCCACCGATCCAGGGCTCTTCCGTCGGTTGGGATGGGCTCTGCCGGTGGAAGCGCACTCGAGCGACGCCGAGATCGACCGCGCCCTCGCAAAGGCGGTCATGCGGTCTCCCCGTTTCGAGAGATCAGGCAACGGGCTTCTCATCCAGGTCGACGGGGCCCGCATCTGCTTGTTTGGGCGCACAGGAACCTCATGGGGTTGCAGTGAAGCGGAGCTCGAAGAAGACGAAACGAGCGAGAGCTATGCCCAGCGCGTGGTCGATTCGTTTCACGAGGTCATCTTCTCGCCGCGCGTCGACCTCAGCCGGATCGACATCAACTCCCTCGACGGCTCAAACCGGGTCACTCGGAATCCGCTCGATATGCTCCTGGCCCCCCCGTAAAGTCGGCGCTTCGCGCCGACCATGGGGCCTCACCCCTAGCCTTGCGGACGGCGCTGTGTCTTACTGCGGGCCGTGAACAACCCCTGGGTTCGCTTAACGCTGTTGGCCGTGTTCCTCGTTGGCGCCTATGTAATCGGGCGGGTGACTGGCTTCACCGAGGGGCTCACCGTGGACGGCATTCGCGAGTCGATGCGGGCGGCAGGGGTCGGCGGGTTCGCTGTTTTCGTCGCGATCTTTAGTGTGGGTCAGCTGCTCTATATCCCCGGCTTCCTCTTCGTCATGGTTTCGGGGCTCGCATACGGCCCGATTTGGGGTTCGGTGGCATCTGTCATCGCAGCAACCGTCTCTGTCGCCGTATCGTTCGTCATCGTGCGCACCATCGGCGGACAGCCCCTGAAGAACCTCAACATCAACCGCCCCTTCCTGCAAAAGCCTCTCGACCACCTGGAGGAGCGCCCAATCCGCTCGATGATCGTCATCCGCCTTTTCCTATGGGCGATTCCTCCTGTGAACTACACGCTGGCCATGTCCAGCGTAACGTTCCGCGACTACATGATCGCCGCAGTCATCGGCATGACCCCCCCCTTCGTAGCCCTATCGGTAGCCGCGGGGCTGGGGTTCAATCTCTTGTAGCAGCGGCAGCGGCAGCGGCAGTGCGAGCGGTTACTTGCGGCGGGTTAGGGGGATGTTGGTGTCGGGGATTGTTTCGTCGGCTGAAGCGGCTCTGGTTAGGGCCTCTTGTGCGGCGAAGGGCTTGGTTGCCGGTTCGCTTGGGCGCGTCTGTTCGAGTTGAGCATGGGCCCAGCGGACGCTTTGGGCGATCACGTGGGAGTCGGTGACTTCGTCCGTGGTGCGTAGGAGGGCCGCGAGGTCGCGCGCCATCTCTCTGCTGGAGGCGTAGCGCTCGATCGGATTGCGTCGAAGCGCCTTTCGGATGATCTCCCTCAACCGCTCCGGCAGGTCATCACGAAACTCCGCGAGGTCAGGGACGTCCATGTCACGGATCGTGCCGACGATCTCGAGTGGGTCTTCGCCTTTGAAGAGCTTTTCGCCCGCAAGAACCTCCCAAAGCACCACACCCGCGCTGAACACATCGGTTTGGGCGCTCGGTTCGGCTTCGTACGTCAGCTCCGGCGCCAGATAGGAGAGCTTGCCCTTCACGAAACCGGGCTTGGTGATCGAGCTCCGATCCATCGCGCGCGCCAGGCCGAAATCCGTCAGCTTCACGACACCGCAGTTGCTCACCATCACGTTTTGCGGCGTCACGTCCCGGTGGAAGACCGGCGCCGGCCGCCCCTCGGCGTCTTCTCGCGCGTGTGCGGCGTGAAGGGCTTCGAGGATCTCGATCCCGATGGCCGCCGTCAGAGTCCACGGCGTGTGGTTGCCGTGGGCCCGATACCCTTGGCGCCACTCGGCAAGTGTGAGTCCCTCGACCCATTCGAGGACCAAGTAGTACTCGCCTGTGCGGTCGCGATCGAAGTCGTGAATCTGCGCGATGTTCGGATGATCTAGCTCGGAGACGACGCGCGCCTCTTCGACGAACATCTTGAGGAACTCGGGGTTCTGACTCAACGGTGCGAGCACGCGCTTGATCGCCACGGGCCGCGTGAACCCTGCAGCCCCGTGCGTCTGCCCGCGATATACCTTGGCCATCCCGCCTTCACCCGCGAGCTCCAAGACCTCGTATTTGCCGCCGAGCAGCTCTGTCATGTGGCTGACGCCTCAGCTTTCTTTAGCAGAAAGCACGGCGTCGAGTTCACCCTTCTCGTACATCTCGCGAATGATGTCGCAGCCGCCGACGAACTTACCGCGGACGTAAAGCTGCGGGATCGTTGGCCAGTTGGCGAACTCCTTGATTCCCTGCCGGATGTCGGGATCTTCGAGGACGTTTACGTCCTGGAAATCCGAGCCCGAGCGGCGCAGCACCTCGACGACAGTCGCCGAAAATCCGCACTGGGGGAAGTGCTTGGTGCCCTTCATGAAGAGCACGACATCGTTACTGTCGATGATGCCCTGGATGCGTTCTTGCAAGGTATCTTCCATCTTTATCCCTCTTGCTTATGCCAACTCTCGGGCGAGTAGGTCTTGAGCGCAAGTGCATGAACCGGCCCAGCCATGAGCTCACCCAGCGCAGCGTAGACCATTTGGTGCTGTTCGATGGCCGATTTGCCGGAAAAAGACTGCGACACGATCAGCGCTTCCCAGTGATCTTTGGTGCCCGTGAGGTCCTTCACCACGATGTGCGACACGTCGCCCACGCCCTGACGGATTCGTTCTTCCAAGTCTTCAGCTTCAACCATCGAGTCGCCTCCACTCAACGTCCTTCGGTAAGGCTCGACAGGGGGCTTGTCAATCGCCAGGGGCGGTCCGCCAGGGTCAGTCGACGCCGAATAGATGCTTCACCGACGGGCGCGATAGTACGAGGATGGTGAAGATGCCCAGGATCGTCCCGAAAGGGAACATGAGGCACTCGCCCCATCCGGTGAGGTAGCAAAACGTCCACCATCGGCGCTTGCGGATCATGACGCCGACGACCACGAGGTGCACCGCGCTCAGCACTGCGACGAGGACCGCGGTCACCATCAAGGTGGTCAACAGCGTGCTCATGTCTTGCATCATGGCGTCGGGACTTCCCCCGAACGGGCTCGCACCGGGCTGCCCAGGGATGTCGCCCATCGCCATGGACAGGTCACTGCCGAATTCGTCGATGAGCTTCGCTCCTGCGATGCCGGACAACAGCATGGGAATCCCGCCGAGGAGGGCGACTCCCGCCAGGATGAAGTGCCCGATCGAAAGCGCGCTCAAGTGCTCTGTGTCTTCTGCGTTTGGTTTTTCTTCCAAGCGAAACCCCATGGAGATCGTGCTATGCACGCACGCGATGGGCAAGGTCGCATTCGTTTTTCCCGGGCAAGGCAGCCAAAAGGTGGGCATGGGCCGGGACGCATTCGATGCCTCGGATGAAGCGCGCGCAGTGTTCGAAGAAGCTGACGAGGCGCTCGGCGAAGCCCTGTCGCAGCTTTGCTTTGAAGGTCCCGAAGACGACCTCAAGCTCACCGCCAATACTCAGCCCGCGGTCCTGACGGCGTCGATTGCGGTGCTTCGCGCTCTCGACGCGGAGTTCGATGTCGTGGCTGGTCACAGTCTCGGCGAGTATTCCGCGCACGTTGCGGCGGGGACGCTCGATCTCGCCGATGCGGTGCGCCTCGTGAGAAAGCGCGGTCAATACATGCAAGAGGCCGTGCCGTACGGCGAAGGCGCGATGGCCGCGGTGCTCAAAGCCGACCGTACCCTCGTCGAACGAATCTGTGCGGAGGTCCCGGGTCTGGTTGAAGCGGTCAACTACAACTCCCCTCAACAGATCGTGATCGCGGGAGAGACGACGGCAGTGAGCGAGGCGGGGATGAAGCTCAAGGCGGCGGGGGCGCGCGCCAGCACTCTTCCGGTCAGCGCGCCGTTCCATTCCACACTAATGGAGCCGGCCGAAGCGCGCCTACGCGAGGACATCGATCGGCTCGCGTTCTCGGACCCCCGCGTGCCGGTGTATGTCAATGTGGACGCCACGCCGATCACAGATGCGGAGGCCGCGAAGGACGCGCTGATTCGCCAAGTGAGTCGGCCGGTGCTGTGGGAGGAAAGCGTCCGCAGGATGATCGCCGATGGGGTTTCGCTCTTCGTCGAAGTCGGTCCAGGCCGGGTGCTGAGCGCCCTCCTGGCCCGAATCGACAAGACGGCGGGGCGGGTCAGCGTCCAGGGCCCATCCGACTTCGCTGCGGCCAAGGAGGCCATCGCGGAAGCCCGAGCGAGCTAATTCGCCTGTAATTCTAAGTACCTGTCTAAGCCGCCTCCCCTGCGTTTGACCTGATTTTCAAATCTTGTAGAAACGCGCCGCCCGCCAGCAGTTAACCGGGGCCGGGCTCAAATAGAGGTTCAGCGCATATGCAACAACTGATTTACGCAGCCCCCGCAGCCGGCGTGCTCGCTCTTCTTTTCGCCTGGATGAAGGCGAGTTGGGTTTCCAAACAGGATCCTGGCGACGCCAACATGGTCGAGATCGCTGATCAGATTCAGGAAGGCGCCTTGGCGTTCATCCGGGCCGAGTATCGCGTCCTGTCGATCTTCGTGCTCGCCGTTGGCGCGATTCTGGGCGTTGCCTACTTTGGCGATCCCGAGCGCGGCTGGCAGATAGCGGGCGCCTTCGTCGTCGGCGCGAGCTTGTCGGCTGCAGCAGGCTGGGCCGGCATGAAAGTCGCGACGAACGCCAACGTGCGAACCACGATGGCGGCTCGCATCGGCCTATCCCCCGCGCTCCAGGTAGCGTTTTCGGGCGGCACCGTCATGGGCATGACCGTCGTCGGTCTCGCGACGATCGGTCTCAGTGGGCTCTACCTCTTATTCACCAACGTGCTTGGCTGGGAGCTCGTTCGCACGGTCAACGTCCTCACCGGCTTCTCGATGGGCGCCTCGTCAATCGCGCTCTTCGCGCGAGTCGGCGGTGGCATCTACACCAAGGCCGCGGACGTCGGCGCCGACCTCGTCGGCAAGGTCGAGGCGGGTCTTCCCGAGGACGATCCCCGTAACCCCGCTGTCATCGCAGACAACGTGGGTGACAACGTCGGCGACGTGGCCGGCATGGGCGCCGACCTCTTCGAGTCTTTCGTCGGCGCGATGATCGGTGCGATGGTTCTCGGGCTGGGCTTCGATGCCGTGGTGAGCGGTAACGTCAACCCGATCATCATGCCGCTCGTCATCGCAGCTGCAGGCATCGTTTGTTCGATCGTCGGCACGTTCTTCGTCCGTACCAAAGAGGGTGGCAATCCTCAGCACGCGCTCGACATGGGCGCTTTCGGCGCCGCGGGCGTGATGGCAGTGGCGACCTTTGGAATCGCGTACGTCATGTGGCCAGAAGGTGGCGCGACGACCTCGAAGGGCCAGCTCGTGACTTGGATCGACGTGGGTTTGGCGACCGTCACCGGCTTGGGCGCTGGCGTTCTAGTCGGTCTAATCACGTCGTATTACACGTCGATGCACAAGGGTCCGGTCGATAACATCGCGGAGCAGAGCAAAACGGGCACTGCGACCAACATCATCGCGGGCTTGGCCGTCGGCATGCAGTCGACCGCTATGCCGATCATCGTCATCGCCTTTGGCGTGGTCATCGCTGCGAACGTTGCGGGCCTCTACGGTGTGGCCATCGCCGCGCTGGGCATGCTCTCCACCACCGGCATTCAGCTCGCGGTCGACGCGTACGGCCCCATCGCCGACAACGCCGGCGGCATCGCCGAGATGAGCGGCCAGGCGCCTGAGGTGCGTGAGCGCACGGACAAGTTGGACGCGGTCGGCAACACCACCGCGGCAATCGGCAAGGGCTTTGCTATCGGCTCTGCGGCGATGACGGCTCTTGCCCTCTTCGCTGCCTTCGCGCAGACCGCAGGCATCTCGGGCATCAACATCTCGAAGCCGCTGGTCATGGCCGGTTTGTTCCTCGGCGGCATGCTTCCGTTCCTCTTCTCGTCGATGGCGATGAAGGCGGTCGGAGTCGCGGCGATGGAGATGATCGAAGAGGTCCGTCGTCAGTTCCGTGAGATTCCGGGGCTGCTCGAGGGTAAGGCGAAGCCGGACACGGCCCGCTGCGTGAAGATCTCGACCGAGGCTTCTCTAAAGCGCATGGTGGCGCCCGGTGCGCTCGCCATTTTGACCCCGGTCGTCGTGGGCTTCACGATGGGCCCGGAGCCGCTCGGCGGCTTGCTTGCCGGTGTCACCGTGTCGGGCGTGACGATGGCGCTTTTCATGGCCAACGCCGGCGGCGCTTGGGACAACGCCAAGAAGTCGTTCGAAAGCGGCGGCGGCTACAAGATGACGGATGGCTCGGTCCACCCGAAGGGCAGCGAGGCGCACACCGCCTCAGTCGTCGGTGATACCGTCGGTGACCCCTTCAAGGACACGGCGGGTCCGTCGCTGAACATCCTCGTCAAGCTGATGAGCATCGTGGCGCTCGTTCTCGCGCCGCTTCTCGTCTAGTCCTCATCTAGTTCTCATCTAGCCCTTCCGTACAGGGAGAGAAGACCCCGCAGGCGTTCTGCCTTGCGGGGTTTTTCTTTGCCGCGTCGCAGGGGTAAGGTTGGGGCGATGGCTGATCCCACACAGACAGCGGCGTGGAAGGCGTTGCGTGCGCACCACGAGGAGGTCGCGGACCTTCAGATGCGAGATCTTTTCCGTGACGACCCCGGGCGAGCGGCGCGGTTCTCGCTCACGCTCGGCGACCTTCTCTTCGACTTCTCGAAGAACCGCATCAACGCTCAAACGGTCTCGCTCCTGACAGAGCTCTGTGAAGAGTGCGGAGTCCGCGATTGGATCGCGCGGATGTTCTCGGGCGATGCGATCAACGAGACCGAGGGGAGAGCCGTCCTGCATACCGCCCTTCGCAACCGCAGCGATCGCGCCGTGAACGTCGACGGCGTAGACGTGATGCCCGATGTTCGGCGCGTGCTGTCCCAGATGCGGGCATTCACGACCTCGATCCGCGAGGGCGCGTGGGTGGGGCACACCGGTCGAGCGATCACCGACGTCGTCAACATCGGGATAGGCGGCTCGGACCTCGGTCCGGTGATGGTGACCGAAGCACTGCGTCCGTATTGGAAGCAGGGGCTGCGCGCTCATTTCGTGTCGAACGTCGATGGCACGCACTTGAGTGAAGTTCTTCGCCAGGTGCAGGCCGAGACGACTTTGTTCATCATCGCGTCGAAAACATTCACCACCCAAGAGACACTCACCAACGCGCGGTCCGCACGGCAGTGGCTCGTCGAACGGCTAGGCGCAGAGAGCGCAGTGGCCAAGCATTTCGTGGCGCTGTCAACCAATCGTGACGCGGTCGTGGAGTTCGGAATCGACCCGGCGCACATGTTCGAGTTCTGGGACTGGGTAGGCGGCCGCTATTCCTTGTGGTCTGCCATCGGCCTGTCGATCGCCACCGTCGTGGGCATGGATCACTTCGAAGAGTTGCTCGCGGGCGCGTACGAAGCGGACGAGCACGTTCGGAGCGCGCCTCTGCACGAGAACATTCCCGTGGTCATGGCGGCGCTCGGCGTTTGGTATCACAATTTTTTCGGGGCGTCTTCGCACGCGGTATTGCCCTACGATCAGTATATGCATCGTTTCCCCGCGTACCTCCAGCAAGCGGACATGGAGAGCAACGGCAAGCGCACGTCTCGGGACGGCGCGATTATCACCGACTACACGACGGGGCCGATCGTATGGGGAGAGCCGGGCACCAACGGACAGCACGCGTTCTTTCAGCTCTTGCATCAAGGGACGCACCTGGTCCCATGCGACTTCATCGTGGCCGCGAGGAGTCACAATCCAATCGGTCCACATCAGGATATTCTGATCGCGAACTGCATCGCCCAGACAGAAGCTCTGATGCGTGGCAAGACAGCGGACGAAGCACGTGGGGAGCTCGAGCACACCGGCATTTCCGATGTGCGGGTCGCCGCGCTCGTGCCACACAAGACGTTTCCGGGAAACCGCCCGAGCAACACCTTCATGGTGGAACGGCTCACCCCCCGGGCATTGGGTCGCCTGATTGCGCTCTACGAGCACAAGATCTTCGTTCAGGGCGTGATCTGGAACGTATATAGCTTTGACCAGTGGGGTGTAGAGCTCGGCAAGCAGCTGGCCAAGGTCATTCTTCCCGAGCTGAGTGGCCCCGATGGCGAGCACGACAGCTCCACGCACCAGCTGATCGACTACTACCGAACGCACAAAGACTCGAAGACATGAGCACGGTCGCGGTCGATATCGGTGGCAGTAGCATCAAGGTCCTCGCGCTCAACGACCAGGGAGCGCCAGTGACCGAGACGCTCAGTCAGCCAACGCCGGTACCCGCAGCGCCCGTAGAGGTGTTTGCTTTGATCCGCGACATGGCGGACACCCTGCCACCACATCGGCGGGTTTCGGTTGGCTTTCCCGGGATCGTGAAGAACGGGGTGGCGCAGAACGCGCCCAACCTCGGCGACGAGCTGTGGCGCGGCGTGGAGCTCAACGAGCGGCTGACGCACTTGCTGCAGCGTCCAGTGCGCGCGGTCAACGATGCCGATCTTCAGGGGCTCGGGGTCGTGAGAGGAAAGGGTGTAGAGCTGGTGGTGACGCTCGGCACGGGGATGGGTGCGGCGCTTTTCACCGAAGGCGTCTTGGTTCCAAATCTCGAGCTCGGGCACCACCCGCTACGCGACGGGCACACCTATGAGGATCTCGTGCGCGACAGCGAGCTCAAGCGACTCGGCCCGGTCGAGTGGACTGCACGTGTCGTCAACGCCATCGAACAGCTCGAGCCGATCTTCAACTACGACACCCTTCATCTTGGTGGAGGAAATGTTCGCCACATTCAAGCTGAGCTGCCAGAGAACGTCCGCATCTTCTCGCTCACCGAAGCGCTTCGGGGTGCGTTGAAGTTGTGGGACGGCGCCTAGGTGCCGCCGACGAACGGGTTTAGGCGGCGCTCTTCGCCAATGGTCGTGTTCGGGCCGTGTCCGCAGATCACGAGCGTCTCGTCTGGTAGCGCGAACAGTTTGCGCTTGATCGAGTCAACCAGTTGAGATGCGTCCCCGCCCCAGAGGTCAGTGCGGCCGACGCTACGGGCAAACAGCGTGTCCCCTGCGATCACGACCGGCCGATCGCCTTCGAGCGTGAGGCAGATGCTGCCGGGCGAGTGTCCCGGCGTGTGGACGACTTCGGCTTCCAGCCCACCCGCCAAGACCGTGTCGCCGTCCGAGAGAAAACGGTCGATTTCGGCTACCTCAGGCGCGCTGAAGGGTGCCCTAAAACCGTCGAGTTGCATCTGCACGCCCTCGTAGAGGAACAAGTCCTCCTCGTGGATCATCGTCGGAGCATGGGTCGCTTCTTGGACCTCTTTGGTCCCGCCGATGTGATCGAAGTGCGTGTGTGTGTGCACGATCGCTTCGCACTTCAATCCGAGCTCTTCGAGGCGCGCGACGATCCGCGGCGCTTCGCCACCCGGATCCACCACGATCGCCGTCCCACGCTCCTCGTCGCCTAGAATCACACAGTTGCACCCCAGTGGCGCCACCGAGAAATGCTCAATGATCATGACGTTGCATAGCACTTTCGCGATGGCAACGTCAGTGCCAGCGCTATGCGTCGTCTTTGCGGAGTGCTATGAGGCGCGCATGGACAATGACGCGAAGAAAACGGCACTGCGAATGATTCCGTATGGGCTCTATGTGCTCACCGCCGAGGATGGAGAGGGGAACGTTGCCGCTGCGACGGTCAACTGGGTGACTCAGACGGCCTTCGAGCCGCCTCTGGTTGCCGTCGGGGTGAAGGTAGAGTCTGGCGCGCATGCGCTGATCAAATCGACCGGTGCGTTTGCGCTCAATGTGCTCGGAAAGGGGCAGCAGGGGCAAGCCTATGCGTTCTTCAAACCGGTCGAGCGCGATGGTGACATGTTGGGCGGCGAGCCTTGCCACAGTGGGACGACGGGCGCGCCGATCCTCGACAACGCGCCTGCGTTCGTCGAATGCAAACTCGTCGATACCATCGAGAAGGGCGATCATTCCTTGTTCGTCGGTGAAGTCGTCAACGCGGGCGTGACCAAGCAGCCCGAAGGCCGCGCCGACGACGCGACCCTGTGGCTCAAGGACCTAGGCGAGAAAGTCTTCTACGGCGGATGAGTACGCTCGACGGCAACGTCAAATCGATTGGGTTCCTGACGGAGACGTTGCGCGCCACCGTCGGCGTGATGGCTCCTGGCGAGTACGAGTGAGGCGGTAAGGTGGGCGTGGCGACGATGACGTTCGACGTCGCAATGCTAGCCACCCGTCAGATCGACCACTACGCAGCGGCAACGCAAGCGAATTGGCGGGCGTACTGCGATCGTCATGGCTATGAGTTCACGTGTTGGCGAGACGCCGTGCTCGACGACATGCATCTGATCTGGTCGAAGATCGAGTTGATGCGCCGTCACATGCGCGAGATGACGGCCGAATGGCTGGTCGTCGTGGATGCCGACACCATCGTCAACAAGCCGGAGCGGGAACTAGCAGACCTCGTTCGCGCTCATCCCGACAAAGATTTCCTGATTTCGGAGGATTGCTCCCGGCGATTCGGGATCCCCGTTCCGCTCAGTCTGCGCGGGGTCGTCTCGGCGCGCACCCTGCGCCCGGGCAATTGCGGTTTCATGATGATACGCGCCTCCGATTTCGGGAGGAGGTTTCTCGATGAGTGGCTCGAGAACGGCCGCGGGAAGTACTCTCACATCGCCGATGTGCATCCGCGTGAGCAATGGGTCCTGTGGTTGTCCCTGTTCCGCGAACGGCGCGACCGCATCGCGGTTCTAGGCCCCGAGGTCATGAGGATCGGAACCAATCCCTTGCTCGATCGGATGACGTCGGATTGGAGCGATGCGTTCGTCCTACACGACAAGCGCCTACCGGCGTGCAAGTCCCTGAGTGTCGAGGACCTGCCCCTTGCGGGTTGATCGCGCTGGCGTTGCTGTTCCTAGTCAACGGAGTCTGGCGCGCGCGGCCGCATCGATCGCGCTTTGAACCGCCCGCTCGCTGAACCCGACGACGACTTCGTTGCCGATCTTGATGGTCGGGACGCTTCGCTTCGGGTTGAGCGCGAGGTACTCGGCACGCGCTGCCTGGTTCTTGTCGACGTCGTGCTCCACGAAGGGGATTCCTTCCTTCTCGAAGTACGCTCTTGCTCGTTTGCAGACGCCACACCACGAGGTCGAGAACATCACGATGGGGACCCGCTTTCGGGAGTTCGCAACCTCCCAGTCCTTGGGCGCGCCGCCTCCAGTGCTCGGTGCACGGTCCTGAGTCGCGGGGCCGCCCGCGAATGCTGGTCTCGCCGCTGGGGCTTGAAGAGCTCCCGGGTCCAGGTTCTGAAAGGCCTGGATGCGCTGCTCTCGTGTCATCTCGCTGTTCTGCAGAATCGCGGCAAACCGACTGACTCCCTTCGCCGAATGCGCGATCGAATCCACCGGCCGTTTCGGGAGCTCCACTTCCTCGGCCTCGAGATCCGCTTCGTCTGTCTCCCAGCCCGCCTCGTCCGACTCGTGTTCGTTCTGGAGCCGCTCGTTCAATCGCTCGGTCGTCCAAGTGATGATCGCGTCGCATCCAGTCAGGCAACTGATGGTCAATGTCGCCGCGAGCGCGATGCGAGCGATTGGGAGCACGAGAGACCCTCAGGATACGGCGGTGAGCTGGGTTTTCCGAACTTTCGGGCCTGATCCGTCTTCGGTGGCGCTATCGGCGATGCAGAGCTCGATGAGCGCGCGGTCACTGGCGCCGCCGCGACCCCTCTTGTATCAACTCCCCCATGCGCCTCCTTTTCGTTTCCCATTCCTTTCCGCCTCCCGATGCTCCGTTGAGCAATGTGGGGGGGATGCAGCGGGTGGCGAGTGAGCTGCATCGTGAGCTCGAGGGGCGGGACGACTTGGCGATGCGGACAGTGGCGCTTCGGGCGAGTTGGAAGTGGGTGCACATCAGGGCGGTGCCGTTTCTGGCTTCACTTGCGGTTCGATTGGGGCGGGAGGCTGCTGCTCACCGAGCCGACACGATTCTGTTTACCAGCATGACGAGCGCCCTGCCGCTTCTTATCGCGGGGCCGGCATTGAAGAAGAAGGGGATTCGTCTCGCAGCGACTGTCCATGGGCTCGACGTGACCGAGCCAAACCCCGTGTACCAGATGGCGGTGCGGCGTCTGTGTGGGTTGCTCGATACGGCTATGCCGGTGAGTCGCGCAACCGGCGAAGAACTGGTTGCCCGCGGCTTGCCTCGCGAGCGAGTGCACGTCGTTCCCAACGCGGTCGACCTCGATCGTTTCGAGGGCGTGGCGGCTTCACGTGGTGAGCCTGCACGGGTTTCGATCGCCGGCGTCCCTCCGTTGCCCGCCGATGCGTTTCTGCTGGTGACCGTTGGACGCCAAGTGCGCCGCAAGGGCTTCGTTTGGTTCATCGACAACGTGATGCCGAAGCTTCCCGATCGGGTGTTCTTCTGGCTGGCCGGCGACGGACCGGATCGGCAGAACATCGAAGCCGCGATCGAGCGTGCGGGCCTCGGGAAGCGCGTTCGCTGCTTGGGCAAGATCTCTGAAGCGGAGTTGGTCGAGCTCTATCGACGAGGCAGGCTGTTCGTCATGCCCAACATCGTCGTCCCCGGTGACATGGAGGGCTTCGGAATCGTGATGCTCGAAGCAGGCGCCTGCGGGCTGCCGACACTGGCGGCAGACCTCGAAGGCATCCGCGACGTGATCGACGAGGGCGTCAACGGCTGGTTCGCCCCCACCCAAGACGCCGATGCATTTTCTGCGCGGATTGAGGGATTGATCGACGATCCTGAAGGACTGCGTGACGCAAGTGAACGCACAGTGGAGCACGTCACCACAACGTTCCGCTGGGACACGATCGCCCAACGCTATCTCGACGCCCTACGCCGACACTGACACTGACGCTGGCACTGACCCTGTCACGGGACTAGCCTCTCGCCCGCATGACTTACTCGAACATCCTGGAGCTCACTCTCGTCGGTTTGCTCACCGTCGCAGCTTGCAGCTCCCCAGACAGCCCCAACGTCGTCGAGGGTTCGCTTAGCCCAATCCACGCAGAGCTCGATCAAGTAAACGGTGGTCGCTTCGTTGACGCCGAGGGGCGCGAAGTCATGTTGAGCGGTGCCAACATCAACTCGCTGGGAGAGTACTGGCAGTTCGATCCCGATATGGCTCCGGTGTTCCCGTTCGGTGAAGAGGATGCCGATCGGATGGCCAGCATTGGATGGAACGCCGTTCGACTTCTGATCACCTGGTCCCGCGTCGAACCGAGTCCCGGCGAATATGACGAAGCCTATCTCGACGAAGTCGAAGCGGCCGTACGCCTGCTCGAGAGTCGGGAGATCTATACCATCATCGATCTTCATCAGGATGCCTGGGATATCTCGCTTGCCGCACGCGAAGATGAGGACTGCGGCGCGGACGCCAGCCCAGCGATCGGATGGGACGGCGCTCCTGCCTGGGCGACGCTCGACAAAGGGGCGCCGAGGTGCGTCCCCAATAACCCATTGATCAACACGCGCGAGTTCTCGCCGGCCGTCGTGCAAGCGTTCTTGTCGTTCTGGGAAGACGCCGAAGGGCCGGGCGGAGTCGGCATCCAGACACGCTTTCACGCCATGCTCAGCCACGTCGCAGCGCGCTTCGCGAAGTTCGATTCGGTGATCGGTTACGACCCGATGAACGAGCCCAACGCCTGGAGCCAGGTTATTCTGGACGTAGCGGCACCAGAGCTTGGACTCGAGGATCAAACCGAGTTTCTATCGCGGTTCTACGAGCGTGCTCTAGCGGCGATTCGCGACGGAGAAAGGCGCGCCAACAGTCCCACTCGGCTCATGTTGTTCGAGCCTTCCCCCGACTGGGCTCAGCTTCCGTTTTCCGTGCGCCCTAACCCGGACTTCGAGCACGACGGCCAAGTGGTTTACTCGCCGCACATCTACCAAGGAGGCATCGTGTCCCGTCCCCTCACCGAGGGGGCTTTCCAGCGGGCCCGCGACGAAGCGGCCGAGTATGGTGGCGTTCCGGTGCTGACCGGGGAGTGGGGGACCGGTCCACCCCGGGCCACCGACCCCGAGGATGACTACTTCGAACGCCATCAGGCCTATCAAGACAAATACCGAGTCAGCGCCACCCAATGGCTCTGGCGTGCAGCCTGCGGTGATCCGCACCATGCGGGCGACCCCTTCGAAGGCAACGACCCAAACCTATGGGGCTTCTATGACGTCGACTGCCCGTCGAGCGAGACGATTGGCTTCCGCGAAGGGTTTGCCGCTGTCCTGCGCCGCCCCCTTCTTCGTGCCGCCCCGGGACCGATTGGCAACATACTCTGGGACTACGAGACTGGTGTGCTCAGGGCGTCGGGTGGGGGAGCCACTCCGGGTCAAACCTTGTTGCTCTTCGTTCACGAAGAGATCGAGGCTTCGGCGTTTAGTATGACTGGGCTTGCGAATGCTCAGCTAGTGCGAACGATCGGCCCGGGCCAGATCTGGTCGGCGGACCCTACGGACGCCAGCTGGGAGCTGGAAGTCACCTTCTGATTCGCTGACGCTGACACTGCCATCGACCAATTGACACTACCCCCCCTCAGTGCTGATCTCCGCTCCCATGCAACTCCGCAGCGACAGCTTCCATGACGGCGATTTCATTCCCACCCAGTACGCGTTCGGCAAGACCAGCGCTGAAGGCAAGATCGATCTTTCCGACAACAAAAGTCCGCACCTTGCGTGGTCGGACTTACCAGAAGGCACGAAGTCGATTGCGATTCTCTGCATCGATAGCGACGCGCCGACCAAGCCCGACGACGTAAATCAGGAGGGCCGCATGGTCCCTTTGGATCTGCCTCGCGCGGACTTCAGTCACTGGGTTCTGGTCGATGTCGCGCCCGACGCTGTCATTGCCGAGGGAGCGTTTAGCGATGGCGTCACGGCGAAGGGCAAGGAGGGCCCCGAAGGGCCTCAAGGAACCCGCTGTGGCATCAACGACTACACCGGTTGGTTTGCGGGCGATCCCGACATGGCCGGCGATTACTTCGGTTACGATGGTCCTTGTCCACCGTTCAACGACAGCCTCGTGCACCACTACCGGTTCA
>JAFDAJ010000298.1 GCA_019313915.1 Deltaproteobacteria bacterium | reverse complement strand
TGAAGAACTTCTGGTCGAACACTTGGCCTGCATCGTCGGAGGACTGGGAAAACAGGAATCCGCCGTGGCAGTGGAAGCACTCGAAAGCGTCCTCGACGCCTGCCGCGTTGGTTCCCCCGAAAAACAGGGCCATCCCCCGCTGCTCCGATTCGGTGAGCGCGGTCCGGTCGCCTTGTTGCCAACGGTCGACCTTGGAGCCGAAGCTCGTGACCTGGCGCTGGAAGGCGGCGATCGCCTTGGTGATGCTGTCGAGGTTGACCGGCTCCATCTTGTCGGGAAACGCTGCCGCAAACATGGCCGGATAGTTCTCGTCGTCCCGCATGCGGCGAAGAAGCTCGTCTTCCATGTTGGCCATTCCGAGCTCGACCGGATCCTCGCCGAACATCGGGACGAGCGCCTGATTTTCCAAACGCACGACTGCTGCATTCGCCCAGGTCAGAGACGCGGCATAGCCTGAGTTGGCGATGCTCATCGAGCTTCTTGGGTGGATCTGTCCGGTGGATCCTTCCGCCTGTGCAAGCCCGTCGGTGAACGCGAGCTCCTGAAGGTGGCAGCTGCCGCAGCTCTGAGTCTCATTGGCGGAGAGTTGCGTGTCGTAGAAAAGAAAACGCCCCAGCTCGACCTTCTCGACGGTCATCGGGTTGTCCTCGGGGACACGGGGCTCCGGAACGGTGTCTGGGAGATCCCAGACCCATTCCTGTGGCGCGGATGCGGCGTCGCTGTCGCCGCATCCGGCCACTAGGAGAAGCAAGCTAAGAATGTAGAGAGGAGGTTTCATTGGGAGGATGGTTTACTTTCTGTTCATTCAACCGAGAAGAAGGACTGCGTTCCGGCAGGAGATTCGCCAAACGCAAGGCCAAGATTCTCGAAAAGGGGTCCACAGTCGCCGTCCATCGGACCGGCCATGCAGCCGACGGGCGTTTCGGGTTGGTTGAGGTCGAGGTCTGAGCCATCGACCAGCGCGGCGAAGTCGGCGACGACCGTGTCGTTCGCCGGATCGAATGCAGCCAAATCCACGTCGACGCGGTTCGGACTGCCGCACGCCGTGGTGCCGCCTGAAACGGGGTCTCCGTCACAGCCGGTGCTTCCAAGATGCATGCGCCAGTCGGTCATGCTGAAGGTGCCGGAGTCGATTCGGAGGAACTTGTAACCGCCCTGCCAGTTCCATTGCATCGAGGTCAGGTTCATCGGAGGCGGCGCGGTAGCGGGGTTCTCGTGGTTGATCTCGAAGGGCACGCCCATCTTGAAGCGAAGCCCGTCGTAAGTGCCCTCCGGCACGGTGCCGGTGACGACCGTGTTCATCGGCTCGTTCCCAAGATCGGTGCAGCCGTCCTCGAAGTCGAGGAGGACGACGTTTTCGAGCTGCCAGACGGTTTCCTTCGTGTCGAGCACGACCGCGACGTAGTCGCCATCGGCGTTCTTGAGCTCGAGCTCCTGTACGTAGAAGCGGAAGTCACTGACCTGCATCGAGGTGTCGTTTGCTCCGAGGTTATCGTAGGTGTTGCCGCAAATGAAGTCGTCCGCGCCGACCTTCGCCGCAAACTGAATGGTCACGGCTTGGCTTCCCGTGCCACCGCTGCTGCTGTCGCAACCAAAGCTACCGAGCGCAAGCACCACTCCAAGAATCGTAAGTCTCTTCATTCTTTATCTTTCCGCGGCCTCTAGAGGTCTGCTTCCGTCTCTCGCAGGACTGCCTGCAACGACGACCGTATGTTTTCCGTTATCTGCTGTTGCACCGCGTCTGAGGATTGCAGTGCAAAATCAATGCCGTCGAACCACTTTGTGTGGTCGATCTGGATGGAGACGCTTTCGAGGCCCGGGCTGTCGAAAACCAGAGGCCGGTCGAACAGCATCTCGTACCGCAGGACCTCAAAAATGCGTGCGAGCAGCGGCGTCTCGTCGCCGGTCAACTCATCTTCGACCCGTCCCGCGATGAGAACGCTGTGTTGCATCATCTCCAGGTTTTCGTCGGTTAGACCCTCTGCGTCCTGGTCGGCAGGCATGCCGACAACGCCAATGCCACAGTAGCTCCCCGGTGGCGGCCGAATTGTGCCTGCGAACAGCGGCACCCCGGCGCTCTCCATCAAATCGATCACAACGGGGACACCCAAGCTGGTCGGACTGCTGAACTCATGTGCTCTTGCCCGTCCGGGTGCGACAATTCTCCATAGATCTAGGACAAAATTGTCACACTTGATGAGCTCGACTCTGCCGACGGCGATCAGCGCGCGCTCGAGGCGCACCCGGTAGCCCATGTCAGTGCGGACGGATGCCGGCGTCGCGGCCGGCTGATAGGCGACGTCGACCTCGATACCGTCGGTGACTCGCATGCAGTGCGGAAGCGATGCCGCGCAACACAATGCGACCACGATGAGAAGGCTAGATCTCATAGACCAACCCTGCCGTAATCGCGAGACCTTCCACGTGTTGACCGTCCAGACGCTGAATCATCGGGATTGCGGCGGTGACGTGTAGTATCACCTTCTCGTGCGGCAACCCGACCAACCCGAGCGTCCCGTACGTGATGTTTCCGCCGGTGTTGGGGTCACGAACACCTTGGATGTACCCAGGCTGGTCGAGCCGGAACTCCACCCCGACTTGGAAAGCAAGGAAATGCCATGGTTGAAACTGCCCGAGCGCGGTTTGCCGGAAGCTGATGCCAGCCTTCGTGTCCGCCGTGCCCTCGGTCGGGAAGATCGCAGTCGACGAGACGTAGACCGACCACGGATCCGAAAACATCGTGTACGAGGCGCCTGCGATGGGGTCCCACGAGCCGGTACCGGCCTGAAACTCCAGCGGTAGCGGAACCCCGGCGGAGTCGCGCTCGATCGTGCTAGTCGGAAACTCGAGGCCGCCGATCACGCTGACCAAATGCCGCGGTGCGAACTTGCGATCGCGCCACACGACAGCGCGCGTCCTAAACTCCAAATCGCCGGGCGCCCAAATATCGGATTCCGCGAGATTGACTGCACTCACGAGGCGATGAACGAGCGGCATCATCAGTGACAGCGTCCATCGGTCGGTTGGCGAGTACGCGCCCGCCAGCTCCATGCGCTGCTCGGTGAGCCGGAGCTCGTCGACTTGGGGCTCGCCAATTCGGTCATTCCGATATCGCAGGGTCCCCGAGGTGCGCACGCGCTGGCCCTTGGGCTGCTCGAAGCCGACGATGGTCAGGGTCGGATCGCCCACCGCGCACGTTCCGCACGCAGAGGCCTCCGCAGCAACCCACAACGGCGCAGTGAGTGCCGCGATCACCCAATAACCCTTCACGCCGGGAGCTTAGGAACGGAGTGCCCGGATTTGTACGTGGCAAATCGTCGCAGCGGCTCAGCGCGCCATCGGGAACTTCGAGAGCTTTCGCTGGAGCGAGCGCCGGTGAATTCCCAGTTTTTCCGCGGCCTTGGTGATGTTGCCGCCGCAGTCGGTCAGGACGCGCTGGATGTGCTCCCACTCGACGCGGGCCAGGGACGGGGTCTCGAGGGGCTCGCTTCCCGTTGCGGGGGGCTCCACTGCCGCCTGGCCTTCCCCCCGGTCGAACGCCGCGATGACCTCGTCGACGTCCGCCGGCTTGGTCAGATAGTGCGTGGCGCCGAGCCGCACGGCCTCGAGCGCGGTCGCGATGCTTCCGTAACCCGTCAGCACGACGATCTTGGTCGCCGGATCGACGCGGTGCAGCTCGCGAACCACCTCTAA
>JAFDAJ010000110.1 GCA_019313915.1 Deltaproteobacteria bacterium | reverse complement strand
CAAGCCCGCGTTTGCGCATTTGTCCACGCTCATGGCCGACGGCAGCCCGCAGGCCAGCGCGGTTTGGGTAGACACCGACGGGCCGTTGATCGTCGTCAACTCCGCCGAAGGCCGACTCAAAGACCGGAACATCCGGCGTGACCCGAGGGTTGCCATCTCGGTCACCGATCCCGATAACCCGTATCGCTCTCTGATGATTCGCGGCCGCGTGACGAAGATCAGCAACGAAGGCGCCGATGAGCACATCAATCAGATGGCAAAGAAGTACATGGGCGTTGACGAGTATCCGTTTCGGCAGCCGGGCGAGGTCAGAGTGCTGTACTACATTGAACCCGAGAGAATCGCTGCGATGGGCTAACGAGGGAGCTCCGCCCAGAAGATGCCGCGGAAATCACCCGCCGCGTAGCCGGTCGCCTGGTCGTCCGGGTAGAGCTCTCCGAGCTTCGCTTGCAAATCGGGGGTCAGCTCCGCGCCGTGGCAACTCACACAAAGCGGCTGCATGAAGATCGGCTCCACGTATCCCACGGTCTCTTCGTCGATGACGACGATGCCGGGCTCTCTCCGCTCGGGGTCCTTCTCATAGATTTCGAGAAACGGCTGCATCCAGAGCTTGGCTGCGTTGCTCGGATTGCGTAGCTTTTGGCTCGCACGTCCGACTTTCACGCCGCCTGTACTCTGTGCCTCGGCGAGCTTGGGCGCCTCGAGACGGCACGCAGAAACCGCGGCTACCGGACCGTCTGCGAGCCCCGTGACGAGCGCCTGCTTGAGGCTCTTCTTCAAAGGGAGCACCGCTTCAGCGCCCGCCTCCTTCCATTTGGCTTCGTTGAGCTTCGAGCGTTCGCAGGCCGGCAGCATGAAGATGAAGGATAGGATCAGAGCAGCGTGTAACATGATGTGTGCTTACCCCGGCGCAGGGGGGTCGATCAAGTCGCCACAGGAGCGTGCCCAGAGACCCCGCCTACGTTACGATGCGCCCATGCGGTTCTTATCGTTCGCCTTCTGTGTTGCTCTGGTCGCGTTGTCTCCCGGCGAAGCACGCGCCCACCTGGACCTGGAGACACCAACCTCGCGGTACGGGCCCAAGGTCCTCAAGACCGGTCCATGCGGCAGCTCCGGAGGCGAGCGAACTCAAAACGTTACCTACTATGAACCCGGCGAGACAATAGAAGTGATTTGGAACGAATATGTCGATCACCCAGGGCACTACCGAATCGCGTTCGACGACGATGGAGTCGATGACTTCGTCGACCCTGCCACGATGATGGAGCTCTACTCGAACGACACCGTGCTGCGGGACGGCATCTCTGACCAGGGACAAGGCGAGCGCAACTACGTGGCGACCGTCACCCTGCCCAACATGACGTGCGAGAATTGCACGCTTCAGGTGGTTCAAGTGATGTACGACAAGCCACCGTACACAACGCCAGGGAACGACATCTACTATCAGTGCGCAGACTTGGTGCTACGCGAGGGCGGAGCTCCCCCTGATGCTGGCACGGGCACCGACGCTGGTACTGACGCTGGCACTGACGCTGGCACTGACGCTGGCACCGACACTGCCACCGGCTGCGGAGTGGCACATGGGGCGATGGGCGGCCTCGGATTCATGCCGATCTTGTCGATTCTCTTTGCCTGCCGTCTTGCCCGCAGGCGCAGGTTCCTCGTATAGAGTGCCGCCTATGCGTATCGCTGATTTGTACGCGGCCGACGGGAGTTCGGTCCTCTCACTCGAGTTCTTCACGCCGAAGAACGAAGCGGGGCGCAAGGCCTTGTTTAGGGCAGTGGAGCGCCTCGGGGCGATCGAGCCGGGGTTCGTCTCCATTACGTGCGGGGCGGCAGGCACGACGCGCGAACGCACGGCAGACCTGGCGATCGAGCTCCAAGAAAGGTTTGGGCTCACCGCAATGGCGCACCTGGTGTGCACCGGCACGACGCAGTCCGAGCTCGCCGAGACGGTTCGCCACATGCAGGCGCATGGTATCGATAACATCCTCGCCCTCCGGGGCGACCCGCCGAAGGGCGCCACCGACTGGACACCCGTCGAAGGTGGCTTTCGCCATGCCGACGAGCTGGTCGCGTTCGTCCGCGAGCGCTTCTCGCTCGGCATTGCGGGCGCCTGCTACCCCGAGAAACACCACGAGGCTCCTACCCTCGAGGCCGACATCCGGAACCTCAGGCGCAAAGTCGACGCCGGCGCGCAGTTCCTCATCACGCAACTGTTCTTCGACAACGACCAGTACTGGAGCTTTCTCGACAAAGTCCGCGCCCAGGGTATCGACGTGCCCATCGTGCCGGGCATCATGCCAGTCCTGAGCCTCGCCAACCTGCAGCGGATCGCGTCCCTCTCGCCGGGAACCACAATCCCACCCGAGCTAGAAGCCGCATTCCGCAAGGCAGGAGACGACGACGAAGCATCCCTTCAAGCAGGCGTCAGCTTCGCAGCCCAACAATGCCGCGCCCTACTCGCCAACGGCGCCCCAGGCATCCACTTCTACACACTCAACCGCTCCAAAGCGACCCTCCAAACCGTCGCCCAACTTTAAAGGGGACAGTCCCCTTTTTATCCTGGGTGGTGTTCGTGGAGTTTTAGGTAGTGTAGGAACTCTCGGCGCGTTTGAGGGCCCGGGCTGCGGTACGACGGCCGGCGTAGCGACGGGTCTTCCTCGATTGCTAGCTTGGCCAACGCGATGTCGTCCTCTTGAATGGCGCATCGGGTTGCTTCGACGTCGATTCCGTAAACGTCTGCGCCGTTGAGGCCGAGAATCTTCGCTTTGGCTTCGTCGGTGAGCGGCGGGTAGCCGTACGTCTCTTGCATGCCTTGCGGAATCTCGAACGCACGAAAGGCGCTGATCTGATCCTGGGGGGTGCCGTACCAAATCGAATCTGTTCCCCATAGGATGCGGTCCTCGCCGAGGTGGAGGAGCAGTTTGCCCAAGACGTGCGCAGCCGCATCGGGCTGAGTCATCAGGAAGCGCCATGTGCTGCCGAGCTCAGCGTAGACGTTGCCCTGCTTCCCGATGTCGTTGTCGAGCACCGCCCTCACGAGCGTGTCGACGCCTTGCATCGACGTCGGGTCATAGGGGCCCTCTTTTACGTTCACCTCGAACCCGGAGTGGTAAACGAGAAAGTCCACGTCGGGGAACATCGGAGCGACGATACCGATGTCGTCCGCGGACGAAACCGACGGGTCCAAACCAAACTGTGACAGGCCCTTGTGAGCGCAGATCCGCTTCACGTTGAGCGCCCGCGCCTTCTCGATGAACGGAATGCCAATGGCTTCGTCGTCGAGGCGCCAGCCGCCGAACTGGGTGTAAACCTTCCATGCACCGATCTTCTGTTCTTCTTTGAGCGCCTGCATTCCATCGAGCTGCTCGGGCCCACGGTCGGGAACCACGATGCCGTGGATGATCAAACGCTCGGAATCCGCCATTCGATTGATGATCTCTCTCGTCGCCGCTGCTTCGTCGGTCTCCAGCGGATTGTTTCCGGGGACGGCAGGCACTTGGGAGAGCACCGCCACCGCGGTGTCGCTGTTGACGAAGACCTCTCGAATGTAGTGGTCGGCATCGAAGCAGTCGACGAAGTCTACTTCGCCACAGCCGGCTTGCGGAAAACTAGCGAGCGCACCTGCGAAACCGCCACCCGCTCGCCAGGCGCCGTTGGGATTCACGTGATGTGTCTGCACGTCGAAGATGAACTCGTCGCCCTCCAACACTGCGCATGCCCCTGCGTCTTGCATCATGCCCGCATCGATGGTGAAGCCTGCATCGCCGCCACCGTCCGAGCTTCCGCCGGACGAACAACCGTAGACTTGGTTGATGATCCAGAGCGCAGTCGCCGTACCCATCGAGCTGGCCACGAAGTCGCGTCGCGAAACCCCAAGGCGTTTCGCGTTCTCTGCACTCAGCCGATGAAACGTCTCCTCCGCGACGCGATCACGCTTGTTAGGCGCCGGTGGTTCGAACTCCCCGTTCGACCCGGTTCGAAACGGGATCGGCGATTCAAGGGGATATTCGGGAGAACTCTTCTTCACCCGCACAGGATACCCCGAACGCCAGCCACCGACACCGCACAAACTCACGCAGATCAACCACACGGTCTCTCTAAGACCCCATACGACTAGGCTCCCGCCCACTTGCTGTGCCGCACATCCCGAGCCGTTCTCCTACGTAGAAGTCGACGTATGGAAGGGCGACGTGTGCGACGTACTTAGAGTTAACCCTTTGAAACAGGGGACTGTCCGCTTTTTCGTGGATGTCTACGTATGGAGGGGCACGGCGGAGCGCGATGCGGGGACCCAGCGGCGTAGCGAGTGACAATCTGCAAGACAGCAACCACCGCAGATTGGGCGCGAGCGCCGAGGGGAGGCTTGCGTGGCCTCAGGCCCCAAGCCCCTCCGGCCACCTTTGCAAGCCGACCCGTCCGCAGGATCCCCGCGTCGCGTTCCGACGCGCCCCGTGCTTACTGCTTTAGCGCTGCTGCGACTTTGGGGATTCGGGAGAAGCTGTCTTTGTGTGCGGCTTTTTCGAGGGCGTCTTCTGGGCTCACTGTGCCCGCGGCGACCAGTTTCTCCAGTACCGCGTCCATGCTTTGCATTCCGTAGCTGCCGCCGCTTTGGATGAGGCTTATGAGCATGGATGTCTTTGCTTCGCGTATGGCGGCGGCGACGCCCGAGGTGCCGATCAGGATTTCTTGGGCCGCGACGCGGCCGGTTCTGTCGGCTTTGCGTAGGAGCTGTTGGGCGACGATGCCTGCGAGTGAGTCTGAGAGCATGCCGCGAATCTGCGATTGCTGGTTGGCTGGGAACGCGTTGACGAATCGGTCGATCGTTGCGGGCGCCGAGTTGGTGTGGACCGTGGCGAAGATCAAGATGCCGAAGCTGGCGAGCTGAAGCGCCATCTGCATCGTCTCCCGGCCGCGAAGCTCGCCTACGAGAATCACGTCGGCGTTCTCGCGGCCGGCGCTGCGGATCGCGTCGGCGAAGCTCGGAGTATGGTCGCCCACTTCCCGATGCGTGATCTGACACTTCTTCGGGGTGTGAACGAACTCGACCGGATCCTCGATGGTGAGGATGTGCCCTTCTCGAGTTCGGTTGATGTGATCCAGCATTGCCGCGAGCGTCGTGCTCTTGCCGCTACCCGTTGGGCCCGTGACCAGCACCAGACCTGAGCGCTTCTCCGAGAGATCGATCGCTGCCTGTGGAAGCCCGAGTTGCTCGGCTGTCACTATCTCGCTCGGAATGGTTCGGAAGACCGCGCCTGGCCCTGTCGTTTTGTAAAGGTAGTTCGCTCGGAATCGTGCCTTGTCCTCGTAGCCGTAAGCGAAGTCGAGGTCGCGATGCGCGTGAAAGTAGACGCGCCGATCCTCATTGATGATCTCGTCCATGAGCCGCACGATCGTCGGGTGGTCCAACGGCTCGTCCGCGATCGGCACCAGGTCGCCCTTGGCGCGGATCATAGCGGGATAGCCGATCGACAGATGAAGGTCGGACCCTCCCCTTTCGAGCAAGACATCGAAATATCGGTCGAGTGCTGGCATCGGTTATCCGCCCTTCTTCGAGAATAGATTTCGGACAGGCTTTTTCCTTGCAGGCTCGGGGCCACTCGGTGTGGACGTCTGCGCCTGCTGCGCGGAACCAAGGACCCGAGGATCGTCGGCAAACATCTTGGCGGTCTCCATCGAGATCGTCCCGGCCGACAAGAGCGCGTTCAAGGAGTCTTCGATGCGAATCATGCCGAACGCGCGGCCACGTTGCAGCAGACTCGGAAGTTGGAACAGTTTGTCGTCACGAATGAGCGTCCACAGCGCCATGCCGCCGGTCAGGAGCTCGACTGCAACGACTCTTCCATCGCCGTCCTGGCGAGGGACCAATCGTTGACTCACGACGAACTTGAGTACACCGGCCAACGTGGCTCGTACCTGGGACTGGTCGTCGGGGGGAAACATATCGATCATGCGGTCGATCGTGCTCGCACCCGACGGCGTGCTCATGGTGGCAAACACGAGGTGACCCGTCTCCGCCGCCTCGAGTGCTTTCTCGACAGTTTCCCGATCACGAAGCTCGCCAATCGCAATGATGTCAGGGTCCTCGCGAAGAGAGCCCTTCAACGCGGAGTGAAAGCTCTTGGTGTGCGCTCCAACCTCTCGCTGACTCACGATGGCCTTCTTGACCGGATGGATGACTTCCACCGGATCCTCGACGGTGATGATGTGCACGCTTCGCTCGCTGTTGAAGAGGTCGACCAGCGCGGCGAGCGTAGTGGTCTTTCCGGCACCGTTGGGCCCCGAAACGACCACCAAACCCTGATGATAGTTGAGCATCTGGCGCAGCTCATGTGGGAGGCCGAGTGCCTCGAGCTTCGGTGGCTCCGCCATGATGAGACGGAAGCAAGCCTTGATGCCCGAGCGCTGCTTGTTCACGTTGACGCGCAAACGGCCGGCGCCTTCCAACTGGCACGCGAAATCCGCATAACCAAGCTCGTCGAACTGCTTCGCACTTCGCTCGTTGAGGAGCGGCATGATCAGCTCGCGTACCTGTTCGTCCGAGATGCGCTCACCCTGCGGCACCATGCGTCCGTTGCAGCGAAACCGCGGCGGCTCGCCTGACATGACGTGTACGTCGCTTGCGGCTCGAGCGACGGCTCGCTCCAGAAGCGCGCGCAGAGCTCGAGGGGCACTCACGGGGGCGTCCGCACGCATGAAATCGCCAAGCGGAGAGGCCTCGGGCGGCGGCCGGTACGACACATCGGGCCGCGGTTGATGAACCTCTGGCGCCTGAAAGGCCACGGGGGCTTTCACCGCCCTCGGTGGAGGCTCGCGGGATGCCTCCTTGCTCGGCGCCGCCGATACCTTCGCAGGCATCGAGGCCTTCGTGGACGTCACGACCCCGATCGCCACGTTGGGCGGCTCGGTGTTGTGCCCCTCGCGCCGAACCCGCAGCATGAGCGCCTCGCCCGAACGAGCCATCGTCGCGATGTAGTTCTTGCCGTTGATCTGCGCGGCGGTTGGCGCCGACGCACCATCTTCCCGAGGCACTAGCTTCTGCAAAGGCGTATCGTTCACCAGCCTGACAATATGCTTCGCGCTCAGTGGCTCGCTGGTCACCGACTTGAGTTTGCCCTTCTGCTTGGCGGCAGCGTTCGCACCGCTCTGAAAGACGATCTCGGTCACATCACCTCGGTCGAGGTACTGAAGAAAGTTTTCGAGTTTAGCCACGATTACAATACTACCGTGAAAATATACTGTGAAGCCAATTACAACCACCGTGTGGCGCTAGTTGGGAGCCGGTTCCGATGAGGCTGGAAAACAAGTGAAACGGTTCGTTTGACAGGCCGCGGGAGGGGTTCTAGCGTTTTTGTAATCCAAATGAAGCCTTAGCCCTTGTCCGTAGGTAACGGAAAAGTGTAATATAAGTATCATCATGTCCGAGGAAAAAGAGTCTTCCGTTCTCGTCAATCTTCGCGAGCTCATGGGTATCGAAGAAAACCGTGTTCGTGACGTAGAAGAGGAGCGGCTTGAGCGCGAAGCGGCCGAGCGCGAGCGCATCGCAGCCGAAGCACAAAAGAGACAAGAAGAAGAAGCGGCCCAGTTGCGTGCTGAAGGGGAGGCGCGGCAAGCCCAAAACCGGCAAGCTCGCGACGAAGAAGAGCGGGTGGCGCGGGAGCGCGATGAAGCGCAGCTGCGTGTCCGTCTCGAACAGGAAGCGCAGGAAAAGGCGGAAGCCCACACTCGGATGCTCGATCACGAACGTGAACTGGCGACGATTAGCGCGCAGCAACGCAGGGGCGTTCACCCCGGTGTGCTGGCCGCAGCCGCAGTCCTGGTCCTCGGGGTGGGTGCTGGGTCTTACTTCGGATTTTACAAGCCTGCGGTCGAACGCCGCGAAGCTGCTGCGTTGTCCGCAAGAATGGACGCCGAGCGCGCTGCTCGCGAAGCTGACGAAGCTCGCGCCGCCGCCGAGGTCGAAGCGCAGAAGCGCATCGAAGCCGAGGCTGAGCAAGCGCGTCTTGCCGAAAAGGCCAAGCGTGAGGCACAAGCCGCTGCGGCTGCGCGGAGGGCCGCGGCTCCGAGCGCCCCGGCCAAGAGGCGTGGGGGCTCCAAGCCGCGCAAGGCCAACACGGACGACCCGCTCGCTGGGCTGGACAGTCTCTAGTCTGCACCGTAGCGTTGCTGCGGTGATTCATGGATGACAACGACCCGGGGTCGCGCATCGCGCTTGCGCTCGATGTTCCTGATCTCGACGCGGCCAAGCGCCTGATCGACCAGACACACGAGTCCGTAGGCACCTTCAAGGTGGGCCTCGAGCTCTACACTGCGGTCGGACCGGCAGCCATCGAAGCCGTACACACCGCCGGCGCCAAGTGTTTCCTCGACCTCAAACTGCACGATATCCCCGCCACGATGGGACGGTCCGTAGCGAGGGCCGCATCGATGGATGTCGCTTATCTCACCGTGCACGGCGCCGCAGGGCTCGATGCGCTGCGGCAGGCTAGTGGCGAGGCCGGGTCGACCCAGCTCCTCGCGGTCACCGTGCTGACCAGCCTCGACGCGGGAGCCCTCGAACAAATCGGCTTGTGCGGCGGCCCGCGGAACGCAGCAGACAGGCTTGCCAAGCTCGCGTGGGATGCAGGCTTGCGCGGGTTCGTGACATCCGCGCACGAGTGCGCCGCCCTTCGCGACACGCTTGGTGAGGAGGCGTTTCTAGTGACGCCAGGCATACGGCCGACCGGCTCTGACGTCGGCGATCAAAAGCGGGTGATGAGACCAGCCGACGCCATCGAAGCGGGCGCCGACCTCCTGGTGGTGGGACGACCCATCCGCGACGCCGACGACCCCACCCAGGCTGCGGCCGAGATCGCGCGCCAAGTCGAGCTGGCGCTTTCACAATGACGCGCGTGCTTGCAGGCCGGCGGCCGGTGCTCGAGGCCCTTCGCGGCCATACCAAACTCCGCCGCATCTACACCGAGCCGCAGCGCGAGTATCCAGACATCGTGGAAGCCGCGGAAGCTCAGTCGATTCCGTTGGCGAACCGAGACCGGGCGGGGCTCGATAAGCTCAGCGATGGCGTTCGGCATCAAGGCGTCGTGGCCCTTGCCGAGGACTATGAGTTTTGCGAACCCGAAGAGATCATCGCGCACGCCGAAGGGCCGCCGGCATTGGTTGCTCTCGACGAGGTCACCGACCCACAAAACTTGGGCGCCATCATTCGGAGTGCCGTGACCCTCGGCCTCGATGGCTTGATCATTCCAAAGCATCGCGCGGCGGGAATCACCGCCGCCGTCGTCAGGGCGTCTGCCGGGGCCACCGAGCACGCCTCAATCGCCCGGGTGACCAATCTTCAGCGCACCCTTCTGTCTCTTTCCAAGTCCGGCATGGAAATCGTCGGCCTCGACGCCGACGCTGATATCGACGTTCGCGATCTCGAGCCAAGCCCGAGGGGACGCGTCCTGGTGGTCGGCTCCGAAGGCAAGGGCTTGCGCCGAATGGTTCGACAACGATGCGATATCGTGGTTCACATTCGTCAAGAGGGTCCAATGGATTCGCTGAACGCATCGGTCGCCGCGGCGATCGCCATGTACGAGATTTCGGCGAAGCAAGAGGGAGCGGCGCATGACCGATGACAACCTCGCGCGAGAGCAGGAGGGCGAGAAGGTACGCAAGGTCCTCATCCTCACGGACGGCGGGGACGCACCAGGGCTCAACGCCGTCCTCCGTGCGTTCGTCACGACGGCAACGAAGTTCGACCTGCTGGTGTACGGATCCGAGGACGGCTTCGCCGGGTTGGTCGAGGAGCCGGGCCGCATCGTGAGGCTGACCCCATCGATCGTTTGTGGAATCCTGCCGAAAGGCGGCAGCATCCTGGGTTGCTCCGATCAGGCTGATCCCTTCGCATACAAGGTGACCGACCCCGGCGGCAGCGAGAAAACCCGCGATGTGTCCGAGCGAATCAAGGCCAAGCTCGATGAGCTCGAGATCGACATCTTGGTGCTCGTCGGCGACGGACGCACGTTGGGCACCGGCATGCGCTTCGCAAAAATGGGCGTTGCGGTGGTGGGCATTCCGAAGGCCATCGGGAACGAACTCGCGGCGACCGACGTGACATTCGGACTCGACAGCGCCGTCACGACTGCGACCGCAGCGCTTGACGCGCTCCACTCCACCGACGAGGCGCACGACCGCGTCATGGTCCTGGAAGTGATGGGACGCGAGGCCGGCTGGATCGCGCTGATGTCGGGCATTGCTGGCGGAGCCGACGTTATTCTCATTCCCGAAATTCCTTACGACGTCGACCGCGTAGTCGAAAAAATCGCAGCCCATTCATCATCCACCCACCGGTTCAGCGTCATCGTGGTCGGCGAAGGCAGCAAGGCGCTGGGCGCAACGGTGTCCAGGATCAACGAGGCGCACGAGAGTGCATCACAACGCCATGAGGGACCCGGCTTCCAACTGGCCCGGCTGCTCGAGGGACGCATCGATCATGAAATTCAGGTGACCGTCCTCGGTCATTTGCAACGCGACAGCTCGCCCTCCTCTTTCGACCGCATTCTCGGCACGCGGTTCGGTGTGTATGCTGCGGAGCTCTGCTACCACGACAACACCGGCCAGGTCGTTGCGCTTCGCGGCCAGGAAGTGCTCTCGGTGCCCTTGGAGGCCGCGGTGGCGAACCTAAGACGCGTTCCTCCCGACGGAGAGCTCGTCCGGGTCGCGCGCGCAATGGGAATCGAGCTAGGCCAGGAGTGACATGCGTCGTACCGCTGCCGCACTAATCATCGGGAACGAAATCTTGTCCGGCAAGATCGCGGACACGAACACGACGCTTCTTGCGCGCTTGCTATTCGATCTCGGAATCGAGTTGCGGCGCGTGGTGGTGTGTCCGGACGAAGTCGATACGATCGGCAAGGACCTCAGCGATTTACGATCCACACACGACCTCGTCTTCACCAGCGGAGGAGTTGGCCCTACCCACGACGACGTCACCATCGACGGTGTGGCCGAGTCATTCGGCCGGCCCGTGGTGCGGTCGGTCGCGGTCGAAAAGATGATCCGCAAGTACTACGGCGACCGCGCTACCGAAGCGCATTTTCGAATGGCGAACATGCCCGAGGGTGCAGAAATGATCCGCAGCTCCGACGCCCCTTGGCCTACCGTCGTCATCGAGAATGTGTTCGTCCTACCGGGCGTCCCCGAAATCTTCGAGCTCAAGCTCACCGACCTCCGCAAACGCCTCGACGAAGGCTACGGATTCCACTCCCAAGCCGTCTACACCCTCTGCGATGAAGGCGAAATCGCCGGCCTCCTCGAACGGATCGCCGAAATCTTCCCCGGCGTCATGGTCGGCAGCTACATCAAGTGGCAAGCCGAGGACTACCGCACGAAGCTAACGTTCGACGGCACGGACCGCGAAGCAGTAGCACGGGCGGCGGACATGCTCGTCGATGAACTAGACGCGAAACTGTTCGTACGGCGAGACTGAGCGATCGGAGAACGACTCGCGACGCACGTGCTCGCAAGCCGACCCGTCCGCTGGGTCCCCGTGTCGTGTTCCGCCGTGCCCCGGTCTTACTGCCACTTGAGTTTTTGTTTGCCCGGATCGGTAATCACGTTTGCATCCTCAGGATCCGCTGGCTCCTCTTCCGGCTCAGTCGCGCCGAATTCGTCGGCAGCCTCTGCTGGATACAACCTCACCATGGTCCTCGTCTCCACGCGGACGAGTTGTGGTCCGGTTTCGGTTTGGGTCTTGATACGCATCTGTGAAGTCGATTCCGCTTCGGAGAAGGGCGTGAAGTGATCTAGGCGAACGACGGAGGAGCCCATGATCGACGCCTGGTACGCCTCGAGGCGGCCGCTACCAATCAACTGAGGTGAAGCCGTCTGGCGGGCGGTGATCTGCAGCTGGATCTGGCTCTTGTCCATCTTCTCGATGTGATACGTGACGACCTGATCGACCCAAACGCCCGAGAACTGCACCCTGCGCTCGACTTCCCAACGGGCACGCGGGCCGAGCGGCTCGTCGGGGAATGGCACAGTGAGCAGCGCGCTCCGGATGTTGCCGAGCATCGTGCGCAGTCGCGGCGGCACGTCCTCCATGCCGCGGAACTCGCCTCTGCGAATGCGCCCCTGGATATCCATCTCACTCCAGCCTTGGACTTGCAGAAGCGGCGCCAGCATCTTTTCCATCTGCTCGCGTTGTGCCGGACTCATCTTCTCGGCCATCTCTGAAATTCGCACCTGGGTGATCTGAACCGGGTGGCGAATGGATCCCTGAGAAGTTGGTTCTGCCGGCCCCATCTTCACCTCGAGCTGCACAGGCGGAATACCGCTTTGCCCACCTTGGTCACCCGCTTGCATCGCCTGCGCTCGCGCGAGCTCCAGGTAGAGCACTTCGGTTTGGCCAGGAGGGATCCGATAGCGAAGCGGAACGCGCGGGGTCATGCCCGCGTCCAAGACGCGCACGGTAGGTAGTACGCGCTGCGGCGGACCGGGGTCTGCGACATGCACCGTCTGGGGCTGATACTTCGTACGACAAGAAGTGGTCGCCACCAACAAGCAGGCGAGCATCACAATACGGACCATGGATCTACCTTTCGCTCTTCGAGACTAGTCGCAGGACCGAGCGGCGCGCGGCCATCAAAGGCTCTGTTTTCTCAGGCGACACCAACGCGATGTCAGCCGCTGAGCTGGATTCGAGGGAGGCCTCGAGGGCCAGCGGAAGGCTGAGATCCGCAAGCGCGTGACCCTGGGCGTGCATCTCGTAGCTGCGAACGTGCATCTCGAGCTGCGGGTTGAGATCGGCCACCTGAGGGGCCGCTGTCTGGTGCACCGTGATCACCACTCGGAATCGACCGCCTACGCGGTCCGTGAGCTCGTATCGTGTCACCTGAGTCATGCGGGCGCTCCAAATCCGGAGAGGCCGTCGCACCTCCCACACCGCGCCGATGCCGACCGGTTCCCGCGGAAGCGGGATAGTGGCGATCGCCGACCGCACGTTGCCAATGGTGATCGCCACGCGCGGATGGATCCGCTCTTGTCCCTGTGCCCAAGGGACGTCCGCATCGACGACGATGCCCTGCTCGTTGAGATCAAAGCGCCCTCGCATACCGCGCAGCGCTTCTATTCCCTGCTCGACTTCTTTCATTTGGCGTTCGGTCACGCCTTCGGGCAGCACTGACTCGGCCTTGGAGATGCGCAAGACATAGCGAGTCCCCTTGGGCAACGGCACTGTAGGGCCCGCGTGCATCAGCAACTTGAACCCGGGCAGCACCCCGAATGCGTCCGCGGAGTCCTCAGTTTCTTCGATCGTAGCCTCCGAATCGCGGATATCGAGCAGGGTCCGAACAACCGTGCCAGGCGGAATCGCATACCGAAGCGGCTCGCGCGGCGCTTCGCCTGGGTCGACCAGTGTGACGGAAAGCTCGGGCGGCGGCGGCGTGGTCTTCTTCTTCTTGCAGCCAGCGCTAGCCAGCGCCGCGAGAAGGCAGGCGCCCAGGATGATGTTCTTCATTTGTCGACGAAGTCCCCTATACTCCGGTGTCTTCTAGAGACGAATCGAGTCCAGGGCAAGCATGGATCGATTAATACCAACCACCGATGCCGAACGAGAACGCGCCGTAGGACCGGGCGAGGTCGAGGGCTACCTGGATCTGCCATCGATAGTCATCCGGCCAGAGCCCGAACACATTCCATTGCGTGCCTTGGACTGGGCGAAACGGCTCGGTTCCACATAGCTCCCCGCGCGGATCTTCATGCGCTTCGGCCACACTTCGGTTTCGAACCCGACCCGCGGGGAGAGCGTCACTTCTTGCCCCGATCGTTGGACGGTCTGGAAGAGAAGCGACTCGACACCCACCCCGTTGTCTACCCGGCCGTTGAACCACAGGTCGGCGGTTAGCAGGTAGTAGCGGCGCGGCCAGCCCCCACGGTACTGCTTGCGGAGCATGTCCCAGGCGGCCTTCTTCATCTGCTTCCTGGACTGCTTGATCTTGGCGTACTTCCTTGCGTATCTCTGCTTGACCGCCTGCACACAAAGCTCGAGGTCCGGTCCGCCACGCGCTCGCACGGCTGCGAGCTCTTCCTCCTCATCCTCTTTGGCTACCGTCTTGCGCCGCTCGAGTCGCTCGAGCTCATCTGCCGCAAGCGACTCGGCGCTCACCCAAGGCGGATTCGTGGGTCGCGGACCGAACTGATATGAAAAGCCGATGCTGCCGGTCGTCGGAATCTTCGTAGACCGCGGAAGGTAGAAGTCGCCAATGAGAACGTCGCCGTTGGGCGCAGGCGTGCCGTTTCCCCTGGTTCGAATCCCCGTCGAGATCTCCGGAAAGAGTGCTCCGCCAAGGCTCCACCGCCTGTGATGAGGCCGCAGCATCACCCCGACCTCCGCGCCTAGGCCCAATGTCTGATGGACGTCACCGTTGCTGACCGCGCGTTCGGAGAGAAACGCGCGCTGGCGCAAGATTCGCAGACCAGCACCAATGATCAGCTGCCCGTCCCAGAACCCGTAGCCCGCCTGAATGTGGAAGGTCGTGAACCGCAGCCGAAGCGTCTCTTGCTGCATCGTAACGGGGTTTCGAACACCCTTCAGCTTGATGAACTGAGAGTCGATCGTGAGGCCGATGCCAAGGTTCCACATCTGCCAGTACGCACCCGGGATCAGGAAGAGAGTTGTGTCATCTGAGAGGTTCCTTGTGCCTCCAACAACCCGTCCACTGTTGTAGAAGTCCCCTGATTGGAACGGATAGGTTATCCCAAAAGCCAACCAGTAGTCGTACCAATCCGGCCACTGCGGTCCACGATACGCAACCGCGGCCGGATTCTGCAGCCCGCCTTCCACGCCTTGGGCCAGCGATGTGGCTGCGCCGGAAAGTCCGACCACGCGAGATGTGCTGATCACCACGCCGCGTGTGAGATCAACGGAGTAGTTCGAAGTGGTGATGGGGCTGCCATCGGGCCCGAGCTGTGCTTCGGCTCTGGCAAGGAACGTTCCAAGTGCGATGACCGCCAAGCATGCGAGCGCAGGCCGTCTGTGTTGATTCCTCCGCACGTCGCCGCCAGCTTGAACCTACCTCGGGAGCAGGGAACCCACTACCGCACGTCGCCAATGCCCCCTTGTGTCATGTCCTGAAGGGCGTCCTGATCGTCGGTATCGAGGTTTTCCTTCTCTCGCTTCTCCCGCTCTATCTTTTCGGCCTCTTCCTCTACTTCCTTTGCCCACTCGTCCGCCGCATCGGCCTGGCTCCGCGCCTCGATGGCTCGCTCCTTGGCAGCCCTGACCTCGGGGTCGGTCTCTTCCTCCATGTCTTGCTGCTTGGCCTGTCGGTCCTTCTCTTTCTCTTCCTCGAGCTCCTCGTCGCTCTTCTTCTCTTTCACGCGGGTCTTTACGACGTCTGCCGTCTGCCCGATATCACCGCCGATCGAAATGATGAGAATCCGTTCTTTGACGGGGACGCGAATGAAGTTGGCTTCGTTCTGGAACGCCTGCCCTCGTAAGTCGAGGCCGTTGCCCGTTCCCTTGCCGAAGAGCATGGACACGCCCGCGGACAACCCTTTTTGGTTCTTGTGACCGCCAACGGAGGCGCTGAAGCCAAATCGGTCGATCTTGGCAGGTTCGATGGCGCCTGACGCCGCTGTGGCAACGTCTGGCGCGCTGCTGTTGTCGGTGAGGAAACCGAAACGCGTAAACAGAAACTTGGTGATCTGAATCTCGGAGCCCACAGAGATGTTCCAGGTGAAGTCCCGTTTGGTCGAATCCGCCAGTAGGGTTCCGGCACTGTTGGTCCGGCCCTCGAGCTGCGGAATGCCAGGTGCAATGGAGCCAGACGCAACGGGACCCACGAGTTGGAGATCCAGGGCCACGACGACCTTGCTGGAGATCACGTAGGACACGCCCAACCGCAGCTCCCACGGAATCGGCGAGCGGGAGTCGCGCTCAATCTCTGCAAACACCGAATCGGAGAGGCCCGGGGTGACTGGACTGCTGCTCGACTGGATCTCGGAGAGCTCGAAGCGCAATTCCGATTTGCCGCCAACATGCACGCCGGGCGGTTGAAACATCAAACCGAGGCGCCAACGCTTGCCAACGATGCCGAGAAGCCCGATTCGAAGGCTCAGATCCCATGAGTCCAGCGTAAAGACAGTGTTGCGGCTCGCCTGGTTCGCGCCGAGGACACAAAAAGGAATGGTGGGGCTCGTTGGACACGGGCTGCCTTGGCTCGGGTCCTGGGTCCCCCCAAGCACGAGTGACGACGTCTCGACATGCTCGATCTTGCGGTCGCTGGCGAGCAAGGTGAAGCCGAACGCGAAATTGCGGGTGGGACGATACCCGATCGCTGCGGCGAAGTAGGTGATGCGATCCTTTTGGTAGAATTGAACGCTACTCGTGCGCCCGAACGGGTCTTGGAAATTGATGTCGCCGCCGAGCTCGCTGTTGTAGAGCTGGAACGCGGAGACCGCCATTTGGAGCGCCTTGCGGTTGTCGAGCGACTCTTTTCGCTTGCCGAGGGCGAAGCTCGCCACGGCGAACCCCGGAAGCGCAGGGCTGGACTTGAGCTGGAAGTCCTCGACT